>DATFHC010000075.1:0-36964 GCA_035248765.1 Gaiellaceae bacterium | reverse complement strand
TCGATCCGCACCTGGTCGGTCAGGGGCACGGCCTTGGCGTTGTGGACGAGGTCGTCGAGCTTGTCGATTAGAACAAGGACGTCCATTGGTTGCGCAGTGTAGCCCCCAGGGCGGAGGGAACCTAGCTCAGAACCTCGCTGCAAGCCAGTCGTAGATCTCCCCGAGGCGCCCCACGGAGATCGAGAGATGGCCGTCTTCCTCGGTGATATGCGCCTCCACGCCCGGAATCCGCTCTGCGAGCCAGCGGGCGTGGGAGACGGGAACCATCTTGTCCTGCACGCCCTGCCAGAGAAGGGTTGGGACGCGAATCTCACTCAGCTCGAAGCCCCATGGCTTCGTGAACGCGAGGTCGTCGTCGAGCCAGCCTGCGACGCCGTGCGCGATCGCGCGATCGAAGTCCCGCTTCGCATGCTCGGCGCGCTCCCCGGTGAGGACCGCCGCGTCCACCGGCGGTAGCACGCTTGCCAGCACGTCCTTGAGCTGCTCGGGTGACGCCTTCCGGAACTCGGCGGCCTCGCGCTCGAGATACGGCTCGAGCTTCTCGGGACCTTCGAGTGCGAGACCGAACTCCTTGATGTTCTGCTCACCCATGCCCGCCATGAATTCGATGCCTTCGGCCGGATAGGGGGTCGGTGAAGCGATCGCGGCCGCGGCCAGGCAACGCTCCGAGCGGGCCCCGCACGCAAACGAGTGCGGACAGCCGCCCGAGCCCCCGAGCGAGGCGTAGCGCTCGACCTCGAGTGAGTCGAGCACGTCCTCGATGTCGGCGACTACGTCCACGACCGAGCGGGCGGGCTTGCGCGTCGAGCCGCTGTAACCGGCTCGGTCGTAGCTGACGAGCCGCAACCCGCGGTCGCGCCCCCGCTCGAGGTCCGGTGGATAGATGAGGCCGCTGCCGGGGGTGCCGTGATGCAGCACGACGACTTTCCCGTCGGGATCGCCCTCGTCGTAGACGTGCAGCGTCCGTCCATCGCGGAGGGTTACGTCGAGCTCGGTCACTCGCCCGGCCTTTCCGGCGTCCCGGGGCGCCCATTGGGGAAGAGCTCCGCGAGTCGCCGCGCGACCGGCTCCGGCACGAGCTCCGAGACATCACCGCCGAATGCGGCGATCTCCTTCACGCCGCTCGAGGAGACGAAGCTCACCTGCGCGCTCGCCATTACGTACACCGTCTCCACCTCCGGCGCCAGCGTGCGGTTGAGCTGGTTCATCTGGTACTCCCACTCGAAGTCCGAGATCACGCGGAGGCCCTTGACGATGGCCTTTGCGTCCCACTTGCGGGCGAAATCGACCACGAGCTCGCGGAAGACGTCGATCTCCACGTTGCCGAGGCTGGAGAGTGCTCCGCGAAGAAAGTCGACCCGCTCCTCGACCGCGAACGTCGGCTCCTTGTGGTGCGGCGCCCGGACCACTCCGACCACGACGCGGTCGAAGATCCCTGCCGCGCGCGTGATCACGTCGACGTGGCCGTTGGTTACCGGGTCGTACGAGCCCGGCGCGATGGCCGTGATCACCGTTGCGCCTCGAAGAGCGTGACGCGTGTCTGGCCGTACTTCCGGCTCGTGCGCGTCGGGAGCGGGAGGTCGGGCTCGGTACGGACGTCCGTCTCGACGACGACGAGGCCGTCTGCTGCGAGCAGCGGCGGCAGGTCGCGCGCGAGGTGGGGCTGAATCTCGTTGAGCATGCTGTAGGGAGGGTCGACCAGCACGAGATCGTACTTCGCGGCCGCGATCGCTTCCTGCGCGATCGTCCGGAGGACGTCCCCGTGGACAACCCGGGCCCCCGTCAGCCGCAGCCGGTCGAGGTTGCGCTCGATCGTGCGCACCGCGTCGGGGTCGCGCTCGACGAAGACGGCGCTCGCCGCGCCGCGCGAGAGCGCCTCGATGCCGAGCGCACCCGAGCCGGCGAAGAGGTCGAGCACACGCGCGCCGTCGACCGGGCCCACGAGGTTGAAGACGTTCTCGCGGACGCGATCGGAGGTAGGCCGGGTGTCGAGCCCGCGCGGCGCCGCGAGCTTGTGTCCCTTCCTGCTACCGGCGATGACCCTCACCCGAGGATCGTCGCACCAGGAGGGTTTGGCGGAAAGCCGCTCGTCGTCGGCGTGCGATGGTCGTTCGGTGACAAGGACGCAGGGAGCGTGAATAGCAGCGCTATTCACGCGACTGAGGACGCAGCTCAGCGGGCGAGCAGCGTGCGTCGACGGCACAGTCTGATTTGCGCCAAACCCTCCTACCTAGGCGAGTGCTTCGGGCTCTACTTCGGCGAAGAGCGCGGCCGCGACGTCCTGCAGCGGCCCCGGTCCGACCGCGGGTGCGGCGTCCCGCGCTCGCTGGAGCAGATCGCGGTCCCTGCGGAGATGGGCGAAGCGGAGGTCGGACAGGCCCGACTGCCGGGTCCCGAGCAGCGCGCCGCCACCGCGAAGCTCGAGATCGACCTCGGCGAGCTCGAACCCGTCGCTCGTTTTGCAAAGGGCCTCGAGCCGCGCATGTGCAGACTCGGTCAGCTCCTCCTTCGCGCGCGACACCAGCAGGCAGTACGACTGCTCGCCACCGCGCCCGACGCGGCCGCGAAGCTGGTGCAGCTGCGCGAGCCCGAAGCGGTCGGCCTCCTGGACGATCATCACCGTCGCGTTCGGCACGTCGACGCCGACCTCGATCACCGTCGTCGCGACGAGCACATCGAGCTCGCACGACTTGAAGCGGACCATAAGGTCACGGCGTTCGGCCGCCTTGAGCCGCCCGTGGAGGCAGCCGACCCGGAAATCGCGCAGCTCGGCGCGCCGCAGCCGTTCGGCCTCCTCCTCGGCGGCACGCGCGAGTGACGTCTCGGACGCCTCGATGAGCGGGCAGACGACGTACGCCTGCCGTCCCTCGCGCAGCAGTCGCGTCAGCCGCGTGTACGCCTCCGACGCACGGTCTTCGGTGATCCAGCTCGTGATCACGGGCTTGCGCGACGCCGGCGGCTTGGCGATCTCCGACACCGCGAGGTCGCCGTAGACCGTGAGTGCAAGCGTGCGCGGGATCGGCGTCGCCGTCATGTGCAGAACGTGCGGCGCGCGGCCCGCAACGAGCGCCGACCGCTGTTCGACGCCGAACCGATGTTGCTCGTCGACCACGGCGACGGCGAGATCGCGGAGCTCGAAGCCTTCCTGAATCAGCGCGTGCGTGCCGACGACAACGTCGGCACCGAGCGCCCCTTCGCGCTCGCGCTTCCTCGAGGAGCTCGTGAGGAGCGCGCAGCGGACTCCGAGCTCGAAGCAGAGGTCGGCGATCGTCGAAAAGTGCTGCTCAGCGAGAGTTTCGGTCGGGGCCATGAGCGCGCCCTGGCGTCCACTCTCCACCGCGCGCAGGAGTGCGTAGAGCGCGACCACCGTCTTGCCAGAGCCGACGTCGCCCTGCAAGAGCCGCTGCATCGGGACGGTGCGCACGAGGTCGCCGTCGATCTCCCGGATCGCCTGCTCCTGGTACGGCGTGAGCGCGAACGGCAGAGCCTCGCGGTAGCGATGGATGAGCTCGCCCGGCTCACCGAGCCCGGGTGCGAGCGTCCGCTCCCGTTCGGCGACGCGGCGCGCAATCCCGATCTGGAGAACGAGCAGCTCCTCGAACGCGAGCCTCTGCCGGCCCGACTCCGCCTCGTCGAGATCGTTCGGCCGGTGCACCGCCGCGAGCGCGTCCCGCTTCAGCGCCAGCCCCTCGCGCTCGCGCAGCTCGGCGGGAAGCGGATCGGGCACGTGCACGGCGAGAGGAAGCGCGGTGTCGACAACCCGCCGCACCGTGACCGCGGCAATCTCCTCGGCGGCCGGATAGACGGGCGCGAAGTCGGCCGTGGCACGCGCTTCGTCGCCGATGTCGTACGAGCGTGGCTCGAAACCCCAGCGGCCGAGCTTGCCGCGCAGCCGGACCTCCGTGCCGGGCTTGAGGCGGTCGGCGAGCCACGGCTGGTTGAACCAGGTGACACTGACCGCTGCGGTTCCATCGTCGACACGGGCGACGATCCTCGTGCGCCGCCTTCCGCGCATCGGTCGCTTCTCGACGTTGAGAACGCGGCCGGTGACGACCACCTCCTCGCCTTGCCGGAGTTGAGCGATGGGCACCACGTCAGCAGCGGTTTCGTACCTGCGCGGCCGGTGCTCGAGCACGTCGCGCACGGTTGCGAGCCCGAGCCTGCCGAGCTTCCGCTGCGTCACGGCAGCAACTCCCGGCAGCGAGTCGAGGCCGAGTTCGAGGCGGGCGGGCCGAAGTGCGCGCGGCGTCGGCGGCCAGGCCCCGGGCTCGTCCAGGCCTGCAAAGACCGTCTGTCGACGGGCACGTGTCATCGTCCGCGGCACCGAGCGAACCGGAGTATTTCGCGTGGACCGGACGTCAGGCGGTGCGTCGTTGGAGTACACGCCGCAGGGCGACGCCGAGAGCCGAGCCGACCGTGGCGAAGACGAGAGCCGGCGCGAAGGCGATGAACGCGAAGCCGAGGGCAGCGGCTGAGCTCACATCTGACGGCGTGGTGGCCACCATGTACGGCGTCACACCGGTCCAGAATCCCGCCACGCCGGCCAGAAAACCGGCGAAGAAGCGAGAGCCGGCCCGGACGAGCAATGCGGTCGCGCAGCTCCCGATGGCCAGCCCGAGAGAGGCGCCGAGAATCCAGGCGAAGGCATCCCGCAGCGCTGCGGCGGTCGCGCCGAGATCATTCCCGCGAGGGTAGAAGTGGAGGAACGCAGCGGCGACCGCGACGCCGAGCCCCGCGGTCACCGCGGTCGCGACAACGAGCCGCCGGCCGTCGAACGGCCGCTGAGGCAAGGCTTCAGGCGTCGTCATCGCGGAACCAGAACAGCGCGAGCGTGCCGGGGCCGGCATGCGCGCCGATCACGGCTCCCAGGGTGACGACGAGCTCGAGCTCCGTGTGTGGTCGCCGCTCGCGGACGAGGGCTTCGAGCTCGCCTGCCCGCTCCGGAGCAGCGGCGTGCGCAACGCCTAGCCGGAAGCCCGGCTCGTCCCGTGTCTCCCCTTCGAGCGTCGCGGCCAGCTCGGCGAACGCGTTCCGCTCGCCGCGCACCCGTTTCACGGGCACGACCTCGCCGTCGCGAATCGAGAGGATCGGCTTGACGTGGAGGAGCGTGCCCGCGAAAGCGGCCGCCTTGCCGATGCGGCCGCCGCGGGCGAGGAACTCGAGCGTGTCCACCGTGAACAGAAGTCCCCGCTCCCGCTTGTAGCGCTCGACGAGCGCGTCGACCTCCTCGTCTCTCGTGCCGCGCTCGAGCCGCCGCTGGATCGCGAGCGCAAGCATCGCGGTCGAGGCCGACGCGGTCTCGGTGTCGATCGCCCGCACGCGCCCGTCCCCGAGATCCGCCGCCGCGGCCTCGGCGCTCGCGAAGGTGCCGGACACGCGCGCCGAGACGTGCAGCGAGAAGACCCGCTCGTAGGCGCCGAGCTCCCGGTAGCAAGCGAGGAAATCGCCGGGCGTCGGCTGCGACGTCGTCGGAAAGACGCCCGTCTCGCTCCGCAACCGCGCGTAGAACTGCGCTACGTCGATGTCGACTCCGTCGCGCAGGCTCTCGTCGCCGAACCGGACGTAGAGCGGCACGACGCGCCAATTCGGAAAGCGGTCGGCTGCGTCCGGCAGGTCGGCAGTCGAGTCGAGGACGATCGCCGTGTTCTGGGCGCTCAGGTTCACCCGACGGTGGCGGCGGCCTGCAGGATGGCACCGACGATCTCGTCGAGCTCTTGGTCCTTGTTCAGGCACACGACCGCTCCGGCCTCGACGAGCGCCTCCCGCTCGGCGTCGTCCGCGGAGGCGGTCAAGGCGACGACCGCGATGCCCGGGACCGCATGGACCACCTGCGCAGTGGCCTGGATGCCGTCGAGGGTCGGCAGGCGGTAGTCCATGAGCACGACGTCCGGGCGATGCTCGATCGCCGCGGAGACAGCGGCACCGCCATCCCCCACGGACGCGACGACCTGGACGTCGTCGCGCATCCCGAGCAGCAGCTCGAGAGCCTCGCGAAACACCTCGTTGTCCTCCACGAGCAGGATCCGGACCGGCGGCACGTGGGCAGCCTATTCCGCGCCGAGCAGGAGTTGGTAGTGGGGCTGCCCGCCTTCGTGCACCTCGATCTCGAGCTCCGGATGGGCCGACGCGAGGTGTTCGAGCAGTCCGTCGAGCGGCGGCGGCTCGTCGCCCGTGAGAAGGGTCAGAACTGCGCGAGGCTCTGCGAGGAGGCGTGCCACGACGGCGGATGCGACGTCGGCGAAGTCGCCTCCGCCGGCGACCGGATCGCCGTCGGCCAGGCCGAGCCACTCGCCGCGCCGGATTGCGAAGCCGTTCAGGGTGACGTCACGAGAGGCGCGGGTGATCTCGCCGGTCGTGACCGCAGCTGCGGCGGCTGTCATGGCGGCGGCGTTCTCTGCGGCCCCGCGCGTGCCGTCGTAGGCCACGAGCGCAGCGAGGCCTGCCGGAATCGAACCTGTCGGCACGACCTCCGTGGGACGCCCGACCTGCTCGGC
The DNA here is from genome assembly GCA_035248765.1 of Gaiellaceae bacterium. Taxonomy (GTDB): domain Bacteria; phylum Actinomycetota; class Thermoleophilia; order Gaiellales; family Gaiellaceae; genus Palsa-739. Next base: position 30,470 of record DATFHC010000075.1, on the reverse strand, counting down.
GGCGTGCTCCGCCGCGAGCCGCACGTTGGGGTTGTTCGGCAGAACGATCGCCTCGTCCGCGCTGAGCTCCTCCAGGGCAGCGACCAGCTCTGCGGTGGACGGATTGGCCGTCCGCCCGCCAGACACCACACGGATCGTTCCCACCGGCTCCGCGAGCGTCTCGAAGAGGAGCCGGTTCCCCTCGCCGGCGACGACGGCAACCACTCCGCACGTTGCGGGCGGCAATGGCACGACCGAGAGACGCCGCTCACGCAGCTCCTGCTGTTCGTGCATGTTCGCGATCTCGACGCCCTCGATCGTCCCGACCGCGGTGCCGAAGGACAGGGCGGCACCCGGATCGTCGGTGTGGACGTGAACCTTTATTGCGGTCTCGTCACCGACGACGACAAGCGAGTCGCCGAGCGGCTCGAGCCGCGCCTCGAGCTCGTCTCGATCGAGCGCGTCTCCCTCGACCAGGAAGACCGTGCAGTAGCGGTAGCGCGACGGCTCGAGGTGGATCGCATCCGGCCCGGGCGATGCGGATGCCTCGAGTGGCGCCGCCGGCACTGCCTCGCCGGTGAGCGCCCCGGCCACACCGCGAAGCAGCTCGACGAGCCCTGCGCCGCCCGCGTCGACGACGCCCGCCTCTCGCAGGATGTCGAGCTGCTCGGGCGTCCTGGCTACGGCCTCCTCTCCGTGCCGCACGAGCTCGACGAGCAGCTCGCCGAGCGGCTGGGGGTCACCCGCGCGGCGCTCGGCCTCCTCGGCGAGCTCGCGGATCACGGTCAGCATCGTCCCCTCGACTGGGCGTCGCACGGCGCGGTACGCAGCGTCAGAGGCGCCGCGCAGCGCACGCGCTGTGAGCTGCGGGTCGACTCCGTTCGTCGCCTCGGCGAGGACGTCGGCGACGCCGCGCACGATCTGGGAGAGGATGACGCCCGAGTTGCCGCGCGCTCCCATCAGCGCAGCACGTGCGACCGCGTGCGCGAGCGCCCGCCGGCCGGCCGGCTCCGCCGCCGCGAGGCTCTCGGCAACGGCGCGCACCGTCAGCGTGAGGTTCGTGCCGGTGTCGCCGTCGGGAACGGGATAGACGTTGAGGTCGTCGATCCGGCCGCGGCTCGTCTCGAGCGACGCGAGAGCCGCGCCCACAAGGCCGCGAATTCGCTCGAGGTCCGAGTCCGCGCTCATTTCCCGCTCGTGCGCACGTCGTCGACGTGTACCTCGACCGCGCGGACGGGCAGCCCGGTCAGCCGCTCCACCTCGTAACCGACGCGGTTGCTCACGCTCGAGGCGACCTCGGCGAGGTTGAGGCCGTATTCGACGACGACGTGAAGGTCGACCGTCACGGCACCGCCCGACTGCCGGATCTCGATCCCGCGAGGACGGCCACGAGCGCGGGCGAGGTGCCCGCGCAGGGAGCCCTTCATCCCGACGACGCCGTAGCACTCAAGCGCCGTCTCCGCGACGATCTGCGCGATTGCCTCACTCGAGATCGTGATCCGCCCCAACCGTGAGGAGAGGGCGTGCCCCGCTTCCATCGTCGGGTTGGACGCCGCTAGTGGAGCCGCGGTTGCGGCGGTTATCCTCGGCGCCATGGCGGACGAGTACGGCGACAACGTCTGGGCCGAGCTGCCCGAGCTCTGGGACGGGATCCGCGGCAGCCGTCTCGTCCGGGAGGAGGGTCGCCCATTGGCGGGGGCCGTGTGGGAGCTGCCTCCGGGCTCTCGAGGGGTCGACTACCACTTCCACCACGGAACCGAGGAGTACCTGGTCGTGCTCCGCGGAACGGCGACGCTGCGTTCGCCGGAAGGCGAGCGCGAGCTGCCGGAGGGAGCCGTCGTCCACTTCTCGCCCGGACCGGAGGGCGCCCACACGGTGATGAACCTGAGCGACGAGCCTGTTCGCTACCTCCTGGTCGCCGCGCACACTTCGCCAGACATCATCGAGTACCCCGACAAGGGCACGTTCGTCGCCGGCGCGAAGTCGTTGTCCCAGCGCGGCGAGCCGTTCTTCGTCCGGCTGCCGATGCCTGATGACTGAGGGTTGCATCTTCTGCGACCGCGAGTTCCTGCGCGGCGAGGCCGAGGTCTACTTCGAAAACGAGCACTGCGTCTACGCGTCCACGCGAGACCCGCGCGACCCGCCGGACGTCTTGCCGGGCTGCGGAATCATCGTCCCGATCGAGCACGTCACCTCGCCGTTCGGCTTCACCCCGGAGCAATGGGCGGCTACACATGAGCTCCTGCTCGCGGCGAAGGAGGCTTGGGACGAGCGGCTGGCGCCCGACGGCTACACGCTGATCTGGAACTGCGGGTCGCCTGGAGGCCAGGAGGCGCCGCATGCGCACTTCCACGTGATCCCGCGCTTCGACGACGAGCCGCTGTCGGGCGCCGGCGGCCGCTCCGCGATCAAGGTTCCGGAGAATCGCCGTCCCGATCCGTTCGCTCCCGGCAACGGGCGTGCGCGGTCGCTCGGCCGGCCCGGTTAGAGCGCCTTCTGGACCTTGCCGGCCTTGAGGCAGCGCGTGCAGACGTACGCCCGCGTCGCCTTCCCGGCGATGAGCACGCGGACGCGCTGAAGGTTCGGCTCGAAGCGCCGCTTGGTCGCCACCATCGAGTGGCTCCGGTGGTGGCCGAAGCCGGGCTTCTTACCGCAGATCGCGCAGACCTTGGACATCGGCGGCCCAGGATAGCCGACGACTACGGGCTAGCCGGACTTGGCTTGCTCGCGCACTTGTGCGAACAGGTCGGCCATCTCGAGCGCGGCGCGCGCGGCGTCGGCACCCTTGTCGAGCCGCGCCTCCGCTTGCTTTGACGTGTCCACCGTGAGGACGCCGAATGCGACCGGCACGCCCGTTTCCAGCCCGGCGAGCTGCAAGCCCGACGCCGCCTCGCCCGCGACGTACTCGAAGTGCCGGGTCTCGCCGCGCACGACGCAACCCAAAGCGACGATGCATGAGTAGCGGCGCGTCTTCGCTAGGGCCATCGCGCCGAACGGGAGCTCGAAGGCGCCGGGAACCGGCATCACCGTGATCCGCTCCTCGGAGACGCCGGAGGCTGCGAGCGCTTCGAGCGCCGACCCGAGAAGCTTGTTCGAGATCTCGCCGTTGAACCGCGAGACGACGACGCCGACCGTGCGATCCGCTCCCGACGGGGAACCCTCGAGGACTGCGACGTCCTCGGGGATGTCGAGCTCGCCAGGCACGTGCTGCGCGGGGGCGGCATCCGGGTCCGCGGCATCCTCTTCCTCGGCGTCCGGCTCGGTCTTTGCAGCCTCTGCGACGGCCGCGGTCTCTCCGAGCACGGGCGGCGAGTCTTCGCTCTCCGAATCGGCTTCCTCCTCGCGCGGCTGCGGCCAGCCCTCGCCGTTCTGCGCTTTCTCCTCCTCGGCGGCCGATGCCTCGCCCGGCCAGAAACCCCCAGTCGCGCTCATTCGCCCTCCGACTCGAACTTCAGATCCTGGTGGTGCAGCTTGTGTCCGAGCTTATCCCGCTTTGCGGCCAGATAGCGAACGTTTTCGGGATGCGGCGGCATCTCGATCGGCAGTTGCTCGGTCACCTTCAGCCCGTACGCCTCGACACCCGAGACCTTCTTCGGGTTGTTCGTGAGGAGGCGCATCGTCGTGATCCCCAGGTCGGCGAGGATCTGATTGCCGATCCCCCACTCGCGCTCGTCGGCCGCGAAGCCCAGGGCGAGGTTGGCGTCGACCGTGTCCAGCCCCTGCTCCTGCAGCTCGTACGCCTTGAGCTTGTTGAGCAGGCCGATCCCGCGCCCCTCCTGCGCCATGTAGAGGAGGACGCCGCTGCCTTCGGCCGCGATCGCGGCCAGCGCGGCCTCGAGCTGCTCGCCGCAGTCGCAGCGGAGGGAGTGGAAGACGTCCCCGGTGAGACACTCGGAGTGGACGCGCACGAGCACGTCCTCGCCGAGCTCGCCCATGACGAGAGCGAGGTGGTCGCGGCCGGTGAGGGTCTCGCGAAAGGCGATCGCCGTGAAGGCGCCGTAGTCCGTGGGAAGTTGCACGGTGACGACGCGCTCGACGAGCTTTTCCGTGCGGCGCCGGTACTCGATCAGGTCGGCAACCGTGACCATGCGGAGCCCGTGGCGCTCGCAGTACGGCACGAGATCGGGCACGCGGGCCATCGTCCCGTCCTCGTTCATGATCTCGCACACCACGCCCGCCGGAACGAGCCCGGCGAGCCGCGCGAGGTCGACGGACGCTTCCGTCTGGCCGGCGCGGACGAGGACGCCGCCGTCGCGCGCGCGCAACGGGAAGATGTGGCCCGGCTGGACGAGGTCGTGCGGCGTCGATCCCGGGTCGATCGCGACGTGGATCGTATGCGCGCGGTCGCCCGCGGAGATCCCGGTCGTCACGCCCTCGCGCGCTTCCACCGAGACGGTGAACGCCGTGCCGAGCCGCGCCTCGTTTCGCTGCGTCATCGGCGGGAGACCGAGCTCCTCGCAGCGATCGGCGGTGAGGCAGAGGCAGATCAGCCCGCGCGCGTGCGTGGCCATGAAGTTGACGGCGTCCGGCGTCGCGAACTGGGCGGCGACGACGAGGTCCCCCTCGTTCTCGCGCTCGGGATCGTCGACGACGATCACCATCTTCCCGTTCCGGATGTCCTCCACGGCCTCCTCGATGGAAGCGAACGGCGTGACTGTGGAGCTCACGGGAGCCTCGCCGCGAGGAGGCGCTCGACGACCTTCGCGAGGACGTCGACCTCCAGGTTGACCTCGTCCCCGGGCGCGAGGCTGCCAAGCGTGGTGACCGCGAGCGTGTGGGGGATCAGCGCCACCTCGAAGCCGTCGTCGTCGAGCGCCGCGACCGTGAGCGAGACACCGTCGACCGCGATCGATCCCTTCTCGAGGCAGTACCGCACGATTGCGTCGTCCGCTTCGATCCACACGCGGCGGCTGTCTCCTTCGGGCGTGACGGAACGGACGCGACCCACGGCGTCGACATGGCCCTGCACGACGTGGCCGCCGAGCGGGTCGCCGACACGAAGCGCCGGCTCGAGGTTCAAGCGATCACCAGACGCGAGCCCGCCGAGCGCGGTTCGCGACAGCGTCTCCGGCACCACGTCGAACGCGAGTCGCCCGTCCTTCATCTCCACGACGGTGAGACAGACGCCGGCAATGGACACGGAGTCGCCGACAGCCACACCCGCGGCCATCTCGGGAGCCCCGACGACGAGACGCGAGCCGTCGAAGGCCGCGACCGTTCCGACTTCGCGCACGATTCCCGTGAACATGCGACAAAGGTTACGGCTCGTGTAGGTACGCCTCCACCAGCACGTCCTCGCCCGAGGGCTCGGCTCGCAGGTGGCGGAGGTCGAGCGGCACCAACAGGTCGCCGAGGACGGGCGGGCCGGCACCGCTCAGGACCGGCGCGAGGAAGAGGAGCAGCTTGTCGACCAGGCCGGCGGAGACGAAAGCCGCCGCAAGCATCGGGCCGCCCTCAAGCAGGAGCGACTTGACGCCCTCGGCGGCGAGTGTCCGCAGCTCCTCCTCGAGCGGACCGGTGCGCAGCTCGAGCTCAGACCCTTCGGGCAGCGGGCCGCGACCGAAGGCGAGCCGGCGCGGTTGACGTAGCGCTCCGACGTCACGCGCGTCGAGCCGCGGCGAGTCGGCCCGCACCGTCCCCATCCCGACGGCGACTGCGTCGCATGCGGCGCGCAGCTCGTGCACCCGGCGCCTCGACTCCTCGCCCGAAACCCAGCGGCGACCGGGAACCGTGACCCGGCCGTCGAGCGTCATCGCCGCCTTGTAGGTGACGAACGGCCGGCCGAGGCCTTTCCATACGCGCCAGGCCTCGTTCTGGCGGCGCGCGGCGAGATCGTCGAGGAGCTCGACCTCGATGCCCGCTGCACCGAGGCGCTCGAGCCCGCGGCCGTCGACGACCGGGTTCGGATCGCGTGCACCGACGACGACCCGGGCGACGCCGGCGGCGACGACCGCGTCGGCGCACGGTGGCGTGCGCCCGTGGTGGGAGCAGGGCTCGAGCGTCACGTGCAGGGTCGCGCCGCGCGCCGCCTCGCCGGCCACCTCGAGCGCGATGACCTCCGCATGGCGGACCCCCTCGTACTCGTACCAGCCCTCCCCCACGACCTCGCCGTCGCGCACGATCACCGCCCCGACGAGCGGATGGTCGCCGGTCTTGCCGCGTCCACGCTCGGCGAGCTCGAGAGCCCGCTCGTAGGGATTCACGGGATGTCCTGCAAGAGGCGGCGATAGGCGCGCGTGATGTCCTCGCGACCGAAGATCGCCGAGCCGGCGACGAGGAGCCTGGCGCCCGCCACGAACGCACGCCCAACCGTCTCATGGTCGATGCCGCCGTCGACCTGGACGTAGACGTGATCCGGCAACGCCGCCCGCAGCCGTTTGATCCGATCGACCGCGTCCGGCATGAACTCCTGTCCGCTGTAGCCCGGATGGATGCTCATGCAGAGAACGAGGTCGGCATCCCCGGACACTGCGGCGACGTCCTCCGGCTCGCTCTCGGGGTTGAAGGCCACGCCGACCTGGAGACCGTGCTCGCGCGCAGCGGCGATCGTGGCGGGGACGTCGTCGACGACCTCGTAGTGGAAGGTCGCGCTGTCGCCTCCGGCGCGGGCGATCTGCGGGAAGTGATGCAGCGGGTTGTCGACCATCAGATGGCAGTCGAGGGCACCGCCTGCCTTGTGCACAAGCGGAGCAATCGACTCGAGCACGACGGGCCCGATCGTGATCGGTTCGACAAAGTGGCCGTCGCCGACGTCGAAGTGAAAGATCCGGCACTCCGCACGAAGGAGCACGTCGATCTGTTCGCCGAGGCGCGCGAAATCGGCCGCGTAGAGCGACGGCTCGACCTCGAGCGTTCGGACCCATTCGCGCCAGCTCATCCCGGCGATCGTAGGCGGGCGAGGAAGAACCCGCTCGTGCCATGGACGTGCGGGAGCGTGAGGAGGAACTCCGGCCGGGACGGATGGGCGAACGTCGGCCACTCGACGGCGAGCGGCACGACCTGGAGCCCGCTCGCGTCGACGACGGCCTCGCACTCGTCGGGGTTGAGCGTGCACACGGAGTAGAGGATCGTGCCGCCGGGCCGGACCCGCTCGGCAGCTGAACGGAGGAGCGCGAGCTGGAGGTCCGGAAGCGGTGTCGCACGCCACCGCAGGTCGGGTCGCTGAGCAAGGACGCCGAGGCCGGAACATGGAGCATCGACGAGAGCGCGGTCGAAGCCGCCGAGCTCCGGCGGCAGGGCGGTTCCGTCGGCCTCGACGACGGCGACGTCGGAGCGACCCATCGTCGCGAGGTTTTCGCGCAGCTCGCGTGCCCGGGCAGAGTCGATCTCGACAGCTGTCACCTCCCCGCGAAGCTGCCCCGTCTTCCCGCCCGGTGCAGCGCAGAGGTCGAGCACGCGCTCGCCCTCCTCCGAGCCGACGCAGAGCCCGGTGAGCTGCGAGCCGCGGCTCTGCGGCCAAATCCTGCCTACGCTGACGAGGTCCTCGTCCACGCGGTCGACGCGATAGGCGCCAGGTACGTCGGTGGCCGCGGCTCCCGGCGGAAGGTCGCCGCGCACGAGCCGCACCACCGTCTCGAGCGGCTCGTTCATCGCGCGCATGAGAGCGAGCGCGCGGTCCTCCCCGAGCACGCCCACGAAAACGTCGTGGATCCAGTCCGGGTACGACTCCTTCAGCGGCCCGTCGGGCAGCTCCTCGAGTAGCCGGCGAATCCCCTCGTCGAGCCGTCGCATGACGGCGTTCGTGAACGGGACGGCTCGCTCGAGACGGGCGCCGCGGACGAGCTCGACCGACTCGTTGACGGCCGCGTGCGAAGCCGTGTCGGTGTAGCCGAGCTGGTAGGCGCCGAGCCGAAGGGCCGCCCGCACCGGCGGGTCGAGCTTGCGAACCGGCCGCCGCCCCAGCGTCTCGATTGCGTGATCGAGCGTCCGCACCCGCTGCACCGCGCCGTATGCGAGCCGCTGCGCGAACGCGCGCTCCCGCTCGTCGAGCCCCTCGGCCGCGCTGCGGAACGCGCGGTCGGCGTACGCGTCCTGCTCGAAGACGCGCATGAGCACCTCGTACGCCGCACGTCGAGCGGGCGTGATCACGTCCGGCAGACGAAGATCGCCCAGCCCATCACACCACGTTCCCAGCGCAGGTATCGCTCGCGGTCGGCGACGCCACGGGCGCGAAACTCTTCCGCCTGCGGATGATCCGGATTCGCCGCGAGCCAGCGGTCGAGGGTCTGCCAGTGGAGCGACTCGTAACGGTCCCAATCGTCCTCGGAGGAGGCGATGAGGGAGACGACACGCACGCCGGTCGACTCCGCACGCTCGATCGTCTCCGGCAGCGGTAGCCACTCCTCTTCTGCGGTGCGAGGAGACGAACCGGCCAGGTCGGGTGCGGGAGGCAGCGGCCAGCTGCGCCAGTACGGCTCGCCGACGGCGACGAGCGGCGCCGCCGGCCGCAGGCGCTCGAGGGCGGGCACGAGCCCGCCGTAGACGAACGTCGCGCCGAGACAGAGCGCGACGTCGTAGCGGCCGAGCTCGAACGTCGCAGCGTCGGCTTCGACGAGCTCGATCCGAGCCTCGAGGCCCGCCGCCACGACGCGCTCCCGAGTAGCGGCGAGGAACTCTGGAGCGCGCTCGACGCAGGTGAGTCGGCACCCGAAATTCCGCGCGAGCACGATCGCCGGCCCGCCGCGACCCGAGGCGATGTCGGCCACGTGCGAGTCCGGCCCGAGGCCAAGCCGCTCGCCGAGCAGACGGATCTTCTCCTCGCTCGTCGGATTCTGGATCTCGTGCTCTGACTCGACGACCGCGTGCCACCAGGTCATCGGCGTCCTCGCAGGTACGCGCCGTAAGCCATGCGGCCGCCGCCGGCGGGTTGCACCTCGAGCGCCTCGAAGGCACCGTCCTGCCCCACGCGCGCCCGCCAGACGATGAGGTCGCCGAGGCGCGCGCCGATGTGCGGCGAGAGCGCGCGAACGCGGTTCACGAGCTCCTGCGCGGATGACGCGGGATCGAGCTCGCGATCCTCCGGGCGGATCTTCTCCGCGTACGTCACGCCCTCCTCGGACTGGGGCGCGAAGTGCGGCTCGTCCTCGGCGAGCACGTCGCGCAGGAGTTCCGCCGCGACCTCCCCGGCCCTCGCGTAGACCGCGCCGGCGTCGTCCTGGGGAGCCACCGGGAAGGCGCGCTGCGCAGCGATCGGCCCGGCGTCGAGCGCCTCGACGGTGCGGTGGACGGTGACGCCTGTCTCCTCGTCCCCCGCCATGAGCGACCGCTCGACGGGAGCAGCGCCGCGCCAGCGCGGCAGCAGCGACGGATGGACGTTGAGCCAGAGCGCGCGCTCGAGCAGCTCGTTGGGGATGAGGAGCCCGTACGCGCAGACGACCACGGTGTCGGCGCCGATTTCCGCCGACTCGTCGAGCTTCTCCGGTTGCGAGACCGGGATCTCGAGCCGCTCCGCCGCGTCTTTCGCCGGCGGCGCCGCCACACGCCGACCGCGCCCGCGCGGCCTGTCCGGCCGCGTCAGCAGCTCGACGACGTGGTGCTCGGCGGCGAGCCGCTCCAGCACGTCGGCCCCGAAGGGCCCGGTCGCGGCGACGGCGATCTGCCGCGGAGCCATGCGGCGCTACCCGATGACGATGCGGGGGCGCAGGCTCGCGAGCGCCTCGCGCCGCGCCTCGGGTGTCGTCCGGTCGAGGATCAGGACACCGTCGAGGTGGTCGCTCTCGTGTTGGGCGACGCGCGAGTACGGCTCCTCGAGCTCATAGCGCACATCGGCCCCGTTCTCGTCCTGCCCGGCGATCGCGATCCTCGTCGACCGCTCGATCGGCAGGTGCACGCCCTGAATCGAGAGGCAGCCCTCGTCGTCGACGGTCGTCACCTCGCTTCGCTCGACGATCTCCGGGTTCGCGAGGGCGACGGTCTCGTCCTCGGCGACCTGGAAGACGAACAGGCGCTGCAGGACGCCGACCTGCGTCGCGGCCAGACCGATTCCGTTGGCGTCGACCATGAGCTGCTTCATCCGTTCGACGAGCCGCCGGAGATCGTCGTCGAACTCCTCCACCGGGCGAGCGGCCATCTTCAGGGCGGCGTCCGGGTACTGGCGGATCTGCGCGAGCGCGAGCCGGCGCCGCGCAGCCTGCTCGGCGTCGAGCTGTTCCTCCTTGACCTGTCCCTCGATCTGCGCCATTTCGGCGGACTGTACCCTCGCGGCAGTGGACCCCAAGACGCAGAAGGTGATCATGGGCCAGGGCGCGACACGGCCCGAGACGCCGCGCGACCGGCACGAGCGGGAGATACTCGAAGCAGATCTCGAGTCGAGCCCGGTGCGTGGCAAGCCGCTCCGGGAGCGGCTGCGCAACTTCCGACCCGACGCCGAGTCGGGCGTGCGGGCGCTCGGCGGGCCGACGATGTGGATGCGTCGCCTGCGCGCGATCGAGGACGCGGTCGAGCAGCACGAGCGCCAACTCTCGGAGGCGTGGCGGGCACTCGCCCACGAGGTCGAGAACCCGTCGGCGTTCGCAGCCGCCTGGGAGGAGCAAGCCAACACGTGGAGCTTCGCCGAGGTGAACGAGCTGATCGAGCGCCACAACCGGAACTTCCCGGTCGAGGCGCGGCTGGCAATGGATCCGCGCACGCGCGACTTCGTCCGCGTCAACGGCCGCTCGTATCTGCGCCAGCCCTTCGACGCACGCTGGATCCTCGACCGCTTCCCGGCCGATCGCGAGGCGGCGCTGCATTGATCCGGCCCGTGCGGCCTGAGGATTGCGACGAGCTCGCCGCGCTCTACGCCGCGAATCGCGACTTCCTCGCGCCCTTCGAGCCCGTCCGGCCGCCGGAGTTCTTCACCGGCGACGGCCAGCGCGACCGGCTCGCCCGGCAGCTCGCGGAGGAGACGCATCCGTTCGTGATCCTCGACGGCGGGTCGATTGCGGGGACGATCAATGTCTTCCACATCGTCCGCGAGGCGCTCCAGGGCTGCACGATCGGCTACTGGGTCGACGGCCGCCGAAACGGCCGCGGCATCGCGACCGGCGCGGTCGGCGACGTCGTCGCCTACGCATTCGGCGAACTCGACTTACATCGCGTCGAAGCGGCGACGCTCGTGGACAACATCGCCTCTCAGCGCGTGCTCGAGAAGAACGGGTTCGACCGGATCGGGCTCGCGCGTGGGTTTCTCCGCATCGCCGGAGACTGGCGCGACTTCTATCTCTTCCAGCGGATCGCCGACGGCCGCGGCTAGTGCCGGTTTTCCTGGTGCTGCGAGGCGCCCTCGAGCTCGTGCATCCACGGCTCTCGGCGCTTGATCCAGATCTCCGCTTCCGGCCGTAGCTCGAACGGCGCGTCGTCGAGGGAGCCGAGCTGGACCTCTACGCCCTCCTCGTGGACCATGAAGAGACGCGAACCGCAGCGCGGACAGAAGCTGTCGCTGTCGTAGGTCTCGTACTGCCCGGTCGATTCGAACGCGTCCAGCGGCCACTGTCCGTAGATCGTGTAGGCGCTGCCCGACCGCTTCCGGCAGTCACCGCAATGGCAACGGCCCACGTGGAACGGCTCGCCGCGGACGGTGTAGCGAACGGCGCCGCACAGGCAGCCTCCGCTGCGAACTCTTTCGTCCATCGACTGGACCCTAGAGGCTCTGCGGATCGACGTCGACGGCTGCCGCGAGACCGACGCGGCGCATCGCCGGCGCGGCGGCCGAGAGCAAAGCGGCCGCGCGGGAGGCAAGTGCCCGCGGCCGGTCGGTCTTGCCGACGAGCTGTGCTCGGTGGCGCCCGCGCAGTCTCAGCAGCGGCGCCGGACCGAGCAGCTCGAACTCCGCCAGTCCGGCCTTCAGCTCCTCGAGCGCCCGGGTCGCGTCGGCGAGCTCCGGCCCGGAGACGAGAACGCGGACGAGATGCCGGAACGGCGGATACCCGAGCGCGCGTCGCCGCTCGAGCTCGCCGGCGAGGAAGCCTGCGACATCGTGGCGGGCTGCATGCTTGACCGCGCGCGATTCCGGCTGGAACGTCTGGACGATCACCCGCCCCGGCGCGTCGCGGCCGCTCCGTCCGGCGAGCTGGGTGAGGAGCTGGAACGTCCGCTCCTCGGCGCGGAAGTCTGGGAGGCCGAGCCCGGTGTCGGCATCGACGACCGCCGCGAGCTCCACACCGGCGAAGTGGTGGCCCTTCGCGACCATCTGCGTCCCGACGAGGACTGCTCGGTCGGCGCGCGCGAAGCGCTCGAGCGCGGCACGCAGCTCCTCGGGCTTCGTGACCGCATCGGCGTCGAGCCGGATCCGCTCGAGCTCTGGCACGCGGCGCTCGAGCTCGCGCTCGAGACGCTGCGTCCCGGCGCCGATCCGCGCAAGCTCGGGCGAGCCACACGCCGGGCACGTCTCCCCTGCCGGCTCGCGGGCGCCGCAGTGGTGGCAGCGAAGGGTCGAGTCGCCGTGCAAGGTGAACGCGACGTCGCAGTTCGGGCAGCGGCGAGTAGTGCCGCACGCTCGGCAGTGAAGCGCGGGCGCGACACCGCGCCGGTTGAGGAGCAGGATCGCCTTCCCGCCTCGCTCCGCGAGCCGGCCCAGCTCGGCGAGGAGGGGCGCGGAGAGCGGATAGCCGGACTCCGCGCGGAGGTCGACGACGCGGACGGTCGGCATCGGCGCGCCGATCCGGCCTCCGAGCTCGAGCCGCTCGAGCGCCCGCCATGACTCCGGGCGGGGTGTGGCCGAGCCGAAGATCGCAACCGCCCCCTCGAGGGCAGCCCGCTTCGCGGCGACAGTGCGGGCGTCGTAGCGGGGATCCGACTCCTGCTTGTACGAGCTGTCGTGCTCCTCGTCGACGCAGATGACGCCGAGTGCAGGGAGCGGAGCGAACACGGCCGAGCGTGCGCCGACCACGACCGGCGCCTCGCCGCTGACGATCCGTTCCCGCTCGTCCCGCCGCTCCGCCTCGGTCAAGCCGGAGTGGAGCAGCGCGACGCGATCGCCGAAGCGCGCCTGAAAGCGGCCGAGCGTCTGCGGCGTCAGCGCGATCTCGGGCACGAGGACGATCGCGCCGCGGCCGGCCGCGAGCGCGGCCTCGCACGCACGGATGTAGACCTCGGTCTTGCCGCTGCCGGTCGCACCTGCAAGGAGGACGTTGCCGCCGCCGTTCCCGAGCAAGGTCTCGATGCGCGCGAGCGCGCGTTCCTGGGAGTCCGACAGCCGCTCGGGCGCAGGCTCGGCGGACAGGCCCGCGGTCGTGGTCACATCGCGCCGCTCTCCGCGCCTTGTCGGGTGCTGAGGCGCGATCAGCGCGAGCGCGCGAGCAGGCGTCGAGCCGTAGTAGTCGGCGAGCCAGAGGGCGAGATCGACGAGCGCCGGCGGGAGGGTCTCGAGCACCCGCTCGGCGGCGACCGGCTCGACGTCCGGCGGAGCCTGCGCATCGGCGTCGACCACCACGCCTCGGCGCCGCGCGTTGCCGAAGCGGATCGCCAGGACAGCCCCCTTCCCCACCTCGTCTTCGATCTCGTACGTGAACGGCCGAGCGAGCGAGCGAGCGCTGACGATCGGGTAGACGGAGGCGAGGCGCGACACGGGCAGCGAGCGTAGCCGCGCGCCTGGTCGGAGTCAGTGACCGGACTGCAACTCCCAGGCTGCGATGACCGCATCCTCGATGGCGTCGGAGTGCCCGTGCTCGAGATCGGCCAAGACCATCATCTGCTTGGCGAAGCGAAGCGCGGCGGCACCGAGAACGTCTCGGGGAAGGAGTGGAGCAGCAGGTCGCGGAACCCGAACGCCGCCCGAATGACGACCTGGCTGTCGTCGAGCTGCCGTGCCACGAGGCGCCCGCGATACCGCCAGTCGAGCAGGCCGTCGCGCCGACTCTCCGTGACACCATCGAGCTGGGCGACAAGACGGCTGAGGTGGTCGAGCGTCATATGATCGCCCAAACCTCAAGGGAGGCTGTGATGGCAGTTGCGTTTGTGCAGGAGTTCGCGATCGCCGATCGCACGACGACGAACTATGACTTCGTCGCGGACAAGGTCGGCGACGGCCCGTTTCAGGGCCTGATCGTGCACACGGCGGGTTTCGACGACGACGCGGGCGTATTCCGGATCCTCGACGTGTGGGAGACCCGGGAGGACGCGGAGCGGTTCTTGGCCGAGCATGTCCAGCCGCTGATCGAGCAGGGGCCGGGCGCGTTTCCGAATCCGGACGCCTTTGCGGAGCCGACACGCGAAGGCTTCTACGAGCTCCACCACGTCGTGCGGTAACTAGATCAGGGCGGCGTAACCGGGCGAGCGCTTCAGCTCCGCGGCCGGTGACAGGTCGCCCTCGGGCCAGAGCTCGAGGCGGTAACTGTCTGCGGGGTCGGCCGGATCGCCGTAGTCCAGGCCGACGCCGCGTCGAGGCCGAAGCCGCTGAGCCGGGCGCGGTAACGGCCGGGCGGAACGGCGATCTCGGTCAACCCGGACCCGCCCGATCCTTCGAGCGCAATCCGACCCGAACAGTCGAGATCGAACTCGACGACGTGATCGGCCGTCTCGATCACGGACGGCGGCGACTCGAGAACGCTGACTTCGAGAGCAGCTGCGAAGTTTTCCTGGCGCGGCATCAGAACGTCGCCCAGCCCCGCGGCGACCCCGACGGTCAGACTCGCTGCGGTTGCGGCGTCGAGGGCGTAGAGGTACTCCTTCGCCTCGCTTGAGAACTCGCGCGCGGCGTCGTAGATGTAGAGCTGGCCCTAGTCGTATGCAACCTTCAACACGGGCCCAAGTCTGATGGCGGCTCAGCGCCGCTTCCCACGGCGTCGACGTACATGCGGGCTTCGCCGACCTTCGTGAAGCCGAGCCTGGCAAGGATCGGCGTGGACATTCTCCCTGCCTGGACGGTCAAGGCCTGCGTGCCTCGCTCGAGGGCTTCTTCCCATCGAGCCACGGTCAGGGCGCGATAGACGCCGCGCCCGCGGGCGCTCGGGAGAACGGCTCCTCCGAACAGGTTGATCCCCGCGGCACCGAAGGTTGCGCCTGCGGTTCCGACGATCTCGTCGCCGATCCGGGCGACGTACTGCCGGCCCGGATTTGCCGGGTCGCGGTACTCCTCCCACCGCTTCGGGAGCTCTGCGGTCGCTTGCTCACGCATCGCCTGGGGAAACTCGAACGCGTCCATCACGACCGACGTCGACGCGGTGAAGTCTTCGTAGGTTTCGACGGCGCCGACGACGATCTCCGTGCTGCTCTCGCCGGCCGGCGGCTGGACGAGCACCATCGCGCTCCCGACGGCTTCGAAGCCCGGGGTGTCCTCGTTTGCGAGCCCTTCCCTCTCCAACGCGGGCCCGAGATCGGAGTCCTCGGGAGCGATCCACCACACCTGCAGCTGCTTGCCTCGTTCCCGTGCGGCGCCGCGGGCCGTCGCGACAGCCGCGGGGATGTCGGCCACCGTCAACCCGAGCGGCTCGACGGGCTGCGCGTTCGGGTATGGATGGAAGAAACAGAGCACGCCGTCCTGCTCGACCTTCTCCACACCGGGCCCGAGCGGGAGCTCGCGGAAAGGGTGCAGAGCGAGTGTGAGCACGGCGGGCTCCACCGTCACTCGACGAATCTACATCGCGACCGAGTTAGCCAGAGGGCCTGGCGAGCAGCGCGGCGAGGCGCTCGATTTCACCCTGCGTTCGCTCGACCATGTCTTCCAGATCGGCGACGAGCTGCTCGTCCACAGGGTTGTCTGCGGCGTGGAAGGCGTCGAGCGCGGCTGCGCAGGCTCCGTAGAGAATCCGGAGCATGGCGAGCTGTCTTGAAGTGGTCTGCTCGATGTACCGCGGGGTGCCCTGAAACGCGTGCTCTCTAACCCCTGGAAGAGCGTCCAGTTCCCGAATACGATTGTCCAATGTCGCCTCGGGAACAGCGCGCGATCCGCAACGAGGAGCTGTTTCGCGAAGTCAACCTTCGCATCGCAGAGCTCCAGGAGGGCTCCCACGACCTCACCGTCGACGGGCTACTCCCCCTCGTCTGCGAATGCGTCCACACCGGCTGCACGACGCCGCTCGAGGTAGATCCGACAACCTTCGAGCAGGTGCACGAGAACCCACGGCGTTTCATCGTGGCGCCGGGCCACGAAGACCTCGACGCCGAGACCGTCGTCGAGAGACGTGACAACTACCTGATCGTCGAGAAGCACATCGCCTGATTCCGGGCGAAGGGCTAGACGCCGGATGCGCTGACGACGAAATCGGTCGCGAAGCCGAGCAGGAGGCCGGCGACGACGAGCCAGGTGACGAGAGCGGTGCGGCCGTAGCTGCGGTTGACCGCCATCAGCTCTTGTACGACATAGAGAATCGAGCCCGCCGCAACGGCGAAGAAGACGACCGACATCGCCTCGCTCGACCACGCCTGGCCGAGAACGGTGCCGAGGAACGTCGGGGCGCCTCCGATCAGGCCCATCGCGCCGAGGAAGCCCCAGCTTGGCTTCGTTCCCTCACCTGCCAGCGGACCGCAGATGCCGAACCCCTCGGTCGCGTTGTGCAGGCCGAAGCCGACGATCAGCGTGACGGCGAGGCTGATCGAGCCGGCGGCGGCGGCCTGGCCGATCGCAAGGCCCTCGCCGAAGTTGTGGACGCCGATCCCGATCGCGATCAGGAGGGCGAGCTGCTTGCCGGGCGTGAGCTCGTCGATCCAGCGGCGGTGCGTGAACTCGTCGACCGCGGCCGCGCCGGGGCCGACCATCGTCGTCACGCGTCGGCTCGCGCGGCGGCGCATCCAGACCGCGTAATGGACGAGCCCCATCAGGCCGAGGGCGAACCCGGCGGCGCCGACACCGGAGAGCCACGCGAATCTCCCCCAGTGCCGCGCCTGGAGCGCCGAGTCGATCGGATCGACCGCGCCGGTGAGCACGTCCCAGAACAGGAAGAGCAGAATCCCAGTCGCGAGCGCCGAGAGGCAGGCCCGCACGATCGGCCCGAACGTGTTGACGCGACCGACCGGCAGGCCGAGGAAGATCGTGGCGCCCGCGATCGCGCCCAGCAAGAGGATGTGTCCCGTCGACATGGCTGTACTCGGCCTGCCCTTGTAAGGGTGCCCTTACACGCAGGCTCGTGGGGCAATATAGCTGCGTGCCTGCCGCCGGCCACTCGGTTGACGAGTACCTCGAGACGATCTATTTCCTCGCCTTTCCGATCGGCGAGTACACGCCGCACGGTGCGGGCTCCCCTCCCCTCGCCTCGCGCGTGGCGGAGATGCTCCACGTCTCGCGCGCCTCGGCCGGCGAGATGCTGAAGCGGCTCGAGGCCGAGGGGCTGATCGAGCGCGGCACGAAGAAAGAGGCGCTGCTCACCGAGGCAGGCCGTGAGCGCGCCGAGCGCGTCGTTCGCAAGCACCGGATCATCGAACGGCTCCTCACCGACTTCATGGGCTACACCGGCTACGAGTCCCACGAGCGCGCCGACGCGATGGGCGACACGTTCTCGGACGAGATGATCGAACGGATCGACGACAAGCTCGGCCACCCGCAGCGCTGCCCGCACGGCTGGCCGGTCGACCCCGCGGTCGAGCAGGCGGAGAACGCCGAGCTGGCACCGCTCGCGACGCTGCCGGCCGGGACGCGGGCGACGATCGTCCGCCTCGCCGAGCACGACGGCGACCTCTTGCACTGGTTCTACGACCAGGGCCTCGTGCCCGGCACGAGCATCCTCATCCGCGCCGCCGAGCCGGCGGCGGATCAGTTCACGGTCGCGATCGAGAAGGTCGGCGAGCGGGCAATCTCGGAGAAAGCCGCCGCCGGCTTGTTCGTCAGACCGTCGTAGCCGCGCCGACGCCCGCTGCTTCGCGCAGCGCGTCCGCCTTGTCGGCGCGCTCCCACGTGAATTCGCCGTCGTCGCGGCCGAAGTGGCCGTACGCGGCGGTCTTGGCGTAGATCGGCCTGCGCAGGTCGAGGTCGCGGAGGATCGCGGCCGGGCGCAGGTCGAAGTGCTCGCGGACGAGCTCCTCGATCGTCGCGACCGGAACGTTCTCGGTCCCGAACGTCTCGACGAGGATCGACATCGGGTGAGCGACGCCGATCGCGTACGCGACCTGGATCTGGCAGCGGTCGGCGAGGCCCGCGGCGACGACGTTCTTCGCCACGTAGCGCGCCGCGTAGGCCGCCGAGCGGTCGACTTTCGTGGGATCCTTGCCGGAGAACGCGCCACCACCATGCGGGGCCGCGCCGCCGTAGGTGTCGACGATGATCTTGCGACCGGTCAAGCCGGCGTCTCCCATCGGGCCGCCCACCACGAACTTGCCGGTCGGATTGCAGTAGAAGAAGCCCTTTTCCTCGAGGCGCTTCGGGTCGTAGAGATCCCTCGGGAGGATCGGCTCGAGCACTGCCTCCGCGATGTCGGGCTTCATCAGCGACTCGATGTCGATGCCCTCGCGATGCTGGGTCGAGACGACCACCCGCTCGATCTCGACCGGCCGCCGGCGGCCGTCGGTCTCCTCGTAGCGGACCGTCACCTGCGTCTTGCCGTCGGGCCGCAGATACGGGAGGACGTCCGACTTGCGGACGGCGGCGAGCCGCTTGGCGAGCCGGTGCGCGAGCATGATCGGCAGCGGCATGAGCTCCTCGGTCTCGTTCGTTGCGTAGCCGAACATCATCCCCTGGTCGCCGGCGCCGACGCGGTCGAGCGGATCGTCGTCGCCGTGCTGCTGCTCGTACGAGGTGTCCACTCCCTGCGCGATGTCGGGCGACTGATTGTCGATCGCAACCGTGACACCGCAGGTGTCGGCGTCGAAGCCGTACTTGCCGCGGGTGTAACCGATCTCGCGGATCCGGTCGCGGACGAGCCCGGGGATGTCGACGTACGTCTCGGTGGTGATCTCGCCGCCGACGACGACGAGGCCGGTGGTGATGAAGGTCTCGCAGGCGACGCGGCCGTTGGGGTCGTCGGTCAGCACTGCGTCGAGCACGGAATCCGAGATCTGATCCGCGATCTTGTCGGGATGGCCCTCGGTGACCGACTCGGAGGTGAAGGAGAAGCTGCGGCTGGACATGGCGGGCAGGCTAGCGAAGGCTCGTCATTCCTCCGTCGGCCTACGGCCCATCAGGCCGGCCGCGAGATCCGTGATGCTCTGACCCGAGAGCACCGCGCACACGCCCTCGGTGATCGGGAGCTCGACCCCGAGCCGATGCGAGAGGTCCCGCAGGATCGGCGCGGTCGTCAGGCCTTCCACCGTCTGGCCGATCTCGGCGGCCGCCCGTTCCGGCGTGAGACCCTGCGCGATGAGCTCGCCTGCATGACGGTTGCGGCCGTAGCGGCTCCAGCACGTCACGATCAGGTCGCCGATTCCAGCGAGGCCTGCGAACGTCTCGGCCCGCGCTCCGGCCGCCTCGCCCAGGCGCGTCATCTCGGCCAGTCCGCGCGCGATGAGCGAAGCCTTCGCGTTGTCGCCGAGCTTCAGGCCGTCCACGCCGCCCGCTGCGAGCGCGATCACGTTCTTCGCGGCTCCGCACAGCTCGACACCGACCAGATCGGGATTGACGTAGACGCGGAACAGGCTCGAGTTCAGCGCATGCTGGAGCTCGGCGGCGAAGGCCGCGTCTTCGCTCGCCACCACCGCGGCCGTCGGTAGGCCCTCCGCGATCTCCTCGGCCATGTTCGGGCCCGAGAGGACCGCGACCGGGCGGTCCTGCACTCGCGTGGAGAGGCGTTCGCCGGTCTCGGGGTCGAGGCCCTTCGCGAGGCTGAGCACCGGCGCGGCGCCAGGGAGCGTGTCGATCGCGTCGGCGAAAGCGCGGCTCGGCACCGCGGCGACGACGACATCGACGTCCTCGGGAGCTTCGGCCAGCGCCACCGGCTTCGCCGCGCTGAGGTCGACCCCTTGCAGGTAATGAGGATTCCAGCCGGTCTGCACGATCGCATCGGCCTGCTCGCGCGAGCGGCAGCCGAGGACGACCTCGTGGCCACGGTCGAGTAGAAGCCGCGCGAACGCCGTCCCCCACGAGCCTGCGCCTACGACGAGAAACCGCATCCTCAGGACCGTCTCACGAAGTCGATCGAGACCGGCACGCCGTCGAGCCCGAAGCGCGCGCGCAGCTGGTTCTCGACCCAGTAGCCGTAGTCGCGGGTCACGAGCCCGGGATCGTTGACCGAAAAGCGGAAGCGCGGCGGGCGCACGCGGATCTGGGCGCCGTAGAGCAGGTTTAGCCTGCGCCCGCGCGGCCCGGTCGGCGCCTGCCGCGCCTCGCGCAACTCGGCGAGCGCACGGTTCAGCTCGGCGGTCGGGATCCTCGCCGTGTGCCGGTCGAAAAGCTCTGCGACCCCGTCGAGCAGCCGCTCGAGGCCGCGCCCGGTGTGCGACGACACGGCGACGAACGGCGGCCGCTGGCGCAGACGGCGGCGCAACTGGCCGCGGGCGTCCTCGACGTTGATCATCGTCGCATCCCACTTGGAGAAGACGACGAGCGTCGAGCAGTCGGCGTGCCGCGCGACGTCGGCCACCGCGATGTCCTGCTCCACGATCCCTTCGGAGGAATCGATCAGGACCAGCGCGACGTCCGCCCGCTCCGCTGCCTCGAGCGCCCGCAGCTCGGAGTAGAACTCGATTCCCTTCCGGTGTCGCCGCTTCCGCCGGAGACCGGCGGTGTCGATCAGGACGAAGGTGCGCTCGCCGCGCTCGAGCACGGTGTCGACCGCGTCGCGGGTCGTGCCGGGGATCTCGCTCACGATCAGGCGCTCGCGGCCGAGGAGCGCGTTGACGAGGCTCGACTTGCCGACGTTCGGGCGGCCGAGGATCGCCACGCGGATCGCGTCGTCGGGCAGCGAGGGGCGGCCCGCCGGGGCGATGCGCTCGAGCTCCGAAATGACGTGGTCGAGCAGATCGCCGCTCCCGGTGCCGTGGAGGCCCGAGATCGGGATCGGGTCACCGAGCCCGAGCCGGTGCAGCTCGAGCGCGAGCGGCTCCTGGCTCGGATCGTCGATCTTGTTCGCGAGCACGAGCACCGGCTTGTGAGCCTCGCGCAGGATCTGCGCGACCTCGTCGTCGCCCGGCGTCACGCCGGCTCGCGCATCGATCACGAAGAGCACGAGGTCGGCCTCGACGACGGCCTCCCGGGCCTGCTGCGCGATCGCGCGCGTGATCGGCGCGGGGTCGGCGATGTCGACGCCGCCCGTGTCGACGAGCACGAAGCGCTTGCCCGTCCACTCGCAGACGAGCTCCTTCCGGTCGCGCGTCACACCCGGCATCTCGTGCACGACCGCGTCGCGCGTCTCGGTCAGCCGGTTGATCAGCGTCGACTTGCCGACGTTCGGAAAGCCGACGATCGCCACCGCCCCGAGCATTGGTGGAGGCGGAGGCGCGTCCAGCCGATCTGTCTCGTCGCTCACGCCGGAAGCGTGACCGGCGCGGCGTCTCCCCGCCCCGGCGGGACCGCGTCGCGCGGCCGGCCCGCCTCGTGGAGGTCGCGCAGCCAGCTCCACAGGCGATACAGCTCGGCCTCGATCTGCTCCGACGCTTCACGATAGCCCTTGCCGCCGCGCGGCAGGCCGTCAAAGCGCATCGGCTCTCCCCAGGCAACCGAGACGGGCGCGAAGTTCCCGAGCCGCCAGTCCTGCGAGCCATGGATTGCGCCGCAGATCACGGGCACGTCCTCCTGCAGCGCGACCATCGCCGCGCCCGGCTGCACATGTCCTGGGACGCCGCTCCTCTGCCGCGTCCCCTCGACGAAAATCCCGAGCGCTTCTCCGTCGCGCACGACCTGCCGCATCTGACGCACCGCTTCGCGGTCGGACTCGCCGCGTCGCACCGACAGCGTGCCGAACGTGCGGATCACCTGTCCGAGGCCCGGAACCCCGTGCGCCTCGACCTTGGCCAGGAAGTAGAGGTGGCGCTTGCAGACGAAGCCGATGCAGGGGATGTCGATCCAGTGGAAGTGGTTGAACGCGAGCACGAGTCCACCGCTCCTTGGAATCCGGTCGTCGCCGTAGGACCGGAGCCGAGAGGTAAGCGCAGCGGATCCGCCGATGGGCGGGCGGCCCAGGATCCAGGCGACGTCGTGCGCTTTCACGCGGCGGAGCGTTCGCGCACGAGCGCCTCGATCCGATCGACGACGTCGTCGACCTGCAGGCTCGTCGTGTCGATCTCGATCGCGTCGGGCGCCGGCTGCATCCGCGCTGCGTCGCTCTCGTCGCGGAGACGCAGATCGGTGGCGAGCGCGTCGGCGCCGATGCCGGGCCGCTCGGCGACGCGCCGTTTCGCACGCTCCGTCCGGTCTGCGACGAGAAACACCTTCACCTCGGCGTCCGGAGCGACGACGGTGCCGATGTCGCGCCCCTCGATCACGACGTCGCCGTCGCGCCCGAGCTCCCGCTGCCTCTCGCGCATCACCTCGCGCACCGCGTGATGGCGCGCCACCACCGGCACCATCCGGTCGACTCGCGTCTCACGGATCGAGGAGGTGACGTCGGTGCCTGCGATCCAGACGCGGTCGCCCTCGGTGAAGAGGACCGCGTTCTCGCGCGCGAGCTGCGCGAGACCCTCGGCGTTGCCGAGGTCCAGCCCGCGCTTCATCGCGAGCCACGTGAGCGCCCGGTACATCGCGCCGGTGTCGAGATAGCGGAAGCCGAGCCGCTCGGCGAGCGCGCGCGCAACCGTGCTCTTCCCCGCGCCTGCGGGCCCGTCGATCGCTATCACCATCGTCCTATCGCCTCGTCACCGACTCCAGGAGCTCGTAGAAGCCGGGGAAGCTTATAGCCGCCGTGTCGGCGCCCTCGATCGCGACTCCCTCGCGAGACGCGAGGCCCGCGACGGCGCCGAGCATTGCGATCCGGTGGTCACCCCGTGCGTCGATGCGGCCGCCGCGCAGCCTGGCGGGAACGCCGGTCACGGCCCAGCCGTCCTCCTGCGAGTGGATTCGGGCACCGAGCGGCCGTAGCCCGTCGGTGACCGCCTCGATGCGATCCGTCTCCTTGACCCGCAACTCGCGCGCGCCGGAGACACGTGTCTCGCCGCGCGCATGCGAGGCGAGCAGCGCGACGAGCGGAAGCTCGTCGACGAGAGCGGGTACCTCCTCGGCTTCGATCTCGGTCGCAACGAGCTCCCCGGGCTGCACCTGGACCGAGGCGACCGGCTCGCCCCCCACGCGGCGCCGATCGAAGACCGAGACGCGGGCTCCCATCCGCTCGAGCACCGCAAGTAGCCCGGTGCGTCGTGGATTGACGCCGAGGTCGTGGAGCGTGAGGTCGCTGCCGGGCACGAGCGCCGCGGCGACGAGGAGCGGCGCAGCCGACGAGAAGTCGCCCGGCACGACGACCTCGTCGAGACGCAGCGCGGCCGCCGGCTCGACGGTCACCGAGTTCGAGCTGCGGCGAACGGGGGCGCCGGCCGCCTCGAGCATGAGCTCGGTGTGGTCGCGGGTCGGGATTCGCTCCACCACCGTCGTCGGCCGCTCGGCGTTCAGCCCGGCAAGGAGGATCGCGGACTTCACCTGTGCGCTTGCCACCTCCGGCTCGACCTCGATCCCGTGTAAGGCGGCCGAGCCACGGATCACGAGGGGCGCGTGGCCGTCCGTCGTCTCGACGGTCGCTCCCATCTGCCGCAGCGGCGCCGCGATCCGCTCCATCGGGCGCGTGCTCAGCGACTCGTCTCCGCTGAGGGTGAACTCGCCATCGTGTCCGGCAACGACTCCGGCGAGGAGGCGCATGAGCGTCCCGGAGTTGCCGCAGTCGACGCTGCCCGCGCGGAGCCCGCGCAGGCCGACGCCGTGGACGACGAGTTCGTCGTCGGCGACGTCCTCGATCTCGACGCCGAGCGCGCGGACTCCGTCGACCGTCGACTGCGTATCGCCGGCCCTGCCGAAACCGTGGACGCGCAGCTCGCCTTCGCCGAGAGCGCCGATCAGCACGGCACGGTGCGAGATCGATTTGTCCCCGGGGACGACAACGTGCCCGACCAGAGCGGCAGCGGGCTCTACACGCACTTCAGCCGATCGTGCGGCCCATGAGGGACGCGAGTGCGCGGATCTCGTCGGAGAAGTCGCCGAACTCCGCCGTCGGGATCTGCTGCGCGGCGTCGCAGAGTGCTTCTTCCGGCCGCGGGTGCACCTCGACGATGATCCCGTCGGCTCCCGCCGCAACCGCCGCGCGGGCCAGCGGGAGAACGAGGTCGCGCCGCCCCGCCGGATGCGAGGGGTCGACGATCACCGGCAGATGCGTCTCCTGCTTCAGCACGGGGATGGCGCCGATGTCGAGCGTGAAGCGGGTCGCCGTCTCGAATGTCTTGATGCCCCGTTCACAGAGGATCACCTCGGAGTTCCCCTCCTTGACGATGTACTCCGCGGCCATCAGGAGGTCCTCGACCGTCGAGGAGAGCCCGCGCTTGAGGAGGACGGGCTTCGGTGCGCGGCCGACCTCCGAGAGGAGCGAGAAGTTCGACATGTTGCGGGCCCCGATCTGGATCACGTCCGCCGCCTCGACGACCGGCTCGACGTGGCGCGGGTCCATCAGCTCGGTGACGAGCGGCAGGCCGGTTTCTTCCCGTGCCTCCTTGAGGATCTCGAGTGCCTCGTCGCCGAGCCCCTGGAAGGCGTACGGCGACGTACGCGGCTTGAAGGCCCCGCCGCGGAGCATGGTCACGCCCTCGGCGGCGACTGCGCGCGCCGTCTCGAGCGTCTGCTCGCGCGTCTCGACGGTGCACGGGCCGGCGATGAAGCCGAAGTAGCCGTCGCCGATCCGGCGCCCTCGCACCTCGATCACGGTCGGATCGGGCGAGAGCTCGCGCGAGACGAGCTTGTACGGCTTGAGGATCGGCAGCACCTGCTCGACTCCGGCGAAGCCCTCGAGCGGCAGTGTGGCAAGCAGCTCCCGCTCGCCGATCGCGCCGATCACCGTCGCCTCGCGGCCCGGGGTGACGAGCGCCGAGCATCCGGCCTCGTCGAGCCGTGCGACGACCTCGTCCACCTGCTCCTGAGTGGCGCTCGCGCCCATCACGATCAGCAGCTCGGGTGCGCCTGTGATCGCCATCGAGACAGCTTAGGCAGAATCAGCACGATGACCGACCAGCCCCGCATCTTCTCCGGCATCCAGGCGACTGGGAAAAAGACCCTTGGAAACTACTCCGGGGGCTTCCGCCAGTACGTGGCGACCCAGGAGCAGGGCGACGCGTTCTTCTGCATCGTCGACCTCCACTCGATCACCGTCGAGTACGACCCGCAGGACTTCCACGAGTCGGCGCTCGACGTCGCAGCGCTTCTCTTCGCGACCGGGCTCGATGCCGAGCGCTCCACGGTCTTCGCACAGAGCCACGTCACCGCTCACGCCGAGGCGGCTTGGCTGCTGAGCGCCGTCACGAGCTACGGGCAGCTCGGCCGGATGACGCAGTTCAAGGAGAAGTCGGACGCCCACGAATTCGTTTCGGCCGGCCTCTTCACGTATCCGGTTCTCATGGCGGGCGACATCCTCCTCTATCAGACCGACATCGTCCCGATCGGGGACGACCAGCGCCAGCACCTGGAGCTGACGCGGGACATTGCGGAGCGGTTCAACTACCGCTACGGCGCAACGTTCACGATCCCGGGCGGCGTCTTCCCCGAGGTCGGCGGCCGAGTCATGGACCTGCAGGAGCCGACGAAGAAGATGTCGACGACGCTGTCGAGCGAGCAGGGCGCCCCGTACATGACGGACGAGCCGGACGTGATCCGGAGGAAGTTCAAGACGGCGGTCACGGACTCGGAGAAGGAGATCCGGCACGACCCCGAGGCGAAGCCCGGCATCTCGAACCTGCTCGAGATCATGTCCGTCGCGACCGGCGACCCGGTCGCCGAGCTCGAGCGCCGCTTCGAAGGCTCCGGCTACGGCGAGTTCAAGGAGGCTGTGGGCGAGGCGGTCGTCACGCTTCTCGCTCCGATTCAGGAGCACTACCGCGAGTTGCGGGCGGACGAGCGGGAGCTACAACGCTTGCTCGCCGTCGGCGCGGAAAAGGCACGGCGGGCGAGCGAGCCCACGCTCGAGGCGATGTACGACCGGATGGGCTTCGTGAAAGCCGAGGCGGGTCGCCTTTTCGGTGCAGCCCGGCCGCGTGGCCTCTGACTTTGCTGCGGGAACCGGGCTTTGTCACGCCGCCACTACTGCTGTTCATCGCGCACGGAGGCGGCCAGCCCGTTAGCGTGCTGGCCGCCATACCAACAGGGAAGGGGGAGGGAAGATGAAGCGATTGGCGGTACTGATCGTCGCCGCACTCGCGCTCGCGCTAGGCGTTTCTTCGGCAGCCGGGCAAAACCGGTCCGACCTCAAGAACTACCAGCACGTATGGGTCATCATGATGGAGAACACGGGCTACGACGCCTTGATCGGCAATCCGAACGCCCCGTGGATCAACCACGCCGCCGGAACTTACGGGTTGGCAACGAACTACTTCGGCGTCATACACCCGAGTCAGCCGAATTACATTGCTAACACCGCCGGGATCACGGGCAACGACTCCGACAACGACGAGACGCTCGACGTGCCCAACCTCGTCGACCAGCTGGAATCGCACGGGAAGACCTGGCGCGACTACCAGCAGTCGCTCTCACTCTGCAACGGCGACAAGCTCGCTCACGCGTGCGGGAACCAGCTCTACGAGCGTAAGCACAACCCGTTCGTCTCGTTCCTCGACGTGCAGGCGAATCCGACCCGAATGGCGAACGTTGTCGATCTCTCACAGCTCGACAGCGACCTCGCGAGCGGAAACGTGGCCGACTACAACTTCATCGCGCCCGACCAGTGCCACGACATGCACGGCCGTGCGGCCACGCCCGCCGATCCGTGTGACTTCTCGCAGATACAGAGCTTGATCTCGGCGGGCGACACGTTCCTCGCGGACACAGTCGGCAAGATCATGTCGGCGCCGAGCTGGAACGGAAACTCGGTCATCTTCATCATGTGGGACGAGAGCGACTTCACCGGCTCGCCGAACGACTTCGGCTTCGGTGACACGAGCGGCTGTTGCGACTCCCCCGCCGGGCATGGCGGCGGCCACGTCGTGACGCTCGTAATCTCGCACTCTGACCACGCGGCGCGGACGTCCGATGTCGCGTACAACCACTATTCGGTGCTGCGCACCATCGAGGACGGTTGGCACTTGGGCTGTCTCGGGTTCACCTGCGACACCCTCAACGTGCCCGCGATGAGCGATCTCGTGGGGCCGAAGGGCTAGGACACTTCCCGCCTCAACGGCTCGACCTCGAGCCCGGTGAGCTCTCACGAGTCGCCGGGCTCGAGGCTCGGCCACCCGCCGGACTCGGGCCCTGGTCGGTTGTTCGTGCACCGAAGCTTCGGGTTTGTAAGGCTCCGCCAGGCGGATCTACAGGTTCGTTTCGAGCACGTCACCACGGCGACGCCCACGCGCCGCCGCGCGGAGGCGAAGCTCGTCCCGCCAAGCAACGGACCAGGGTCAAACCCGCAGAGGAAGGGGGAAGGATGAAGAAGCTCGCAATGGTGGCGGCGCTCGTGGCCGCTGGACTCGCCGCACTCGCAGGCGTCCAGATCGGCTCCGGGGGTTCCGCCAAGGCTGATACGTCGGGCTGCCAGCTGGGGAACGGCGTACAGCACGTGGTCAACATCGTGTTCGACAACGTGCACTTCTTCCGGGACAACCCGAACGTGCCGTCAGACCTCGAGCAGATGCCGCACCTACTCCATTTCCTCGAGTCGAACGGCACGGTGTTCTCGAACTCGCACACGCCGATGATCGCCCACACGGCCGACGACAGCCTGTCGATCTACACCGGCCTCTACGGCGACCGTCACGGCCAGCCGGTGACGAACAGTTACTTCACGTACAACCCCGATGGCAGCACCGACCCGGCCACGTCCTTTGCCTACTGGACGAGCCCCGTCGCCGATACTCGGCGACCCGTTCCGACTACCGGCCACGACACGACTCCGTCGATGACCTACTCGGCGACCGTGCCTGCCAGCGGCCCGGCGAACAAGATCACCCCGGCCCCGTGGGTGCCCTTCACCCGCGCGGGCTGCTCGGTCGGTGACTTCTCGACGGCAAACATGGTGCTGGAGAACACCAACCCCGACATCAACACGGTCTTCGGTGCGGGCTCGCCGGAAGCGCAACAGCTGGCGGCGGATCCCGATTCGTTCAAGGACCCCGAGGTCGCCGACTACATCGGGGTCGCGGTGCACTGCGCGCAGGGCGACGCGATCTGCGCCGACGCGCAGGCGGTGAAGTTCGGGCAGACAACCCCGAGCCCGAGCGCGCGGCCGGACCTGCTGCCGACCGAGCCGGGCGGCTACAACGGGTACCAGGGGTTGTTCGGCGCGCGCTACGTCGCACCGCAGCTCGGGGCGGGCCAGCCGAACCTGACGCACAACGGCTACGAGGTCACGAACAGCGCCGGAAACCTCGTCGACCTCGACGGCAACCAGATCGACGGCGCATTCGTTCCTGGCCACCCCGGCTTCCCGGGGTTCAACCCGACGGCCTCGCAGACACTCGCGTACATGGCCGACATGCAGGAGGCCGGCGTCCCGGTGACCTACGGCTACATCTCGGACGTGCACGATAAGAAGACAGGACAGACCGGGTGCACCTCACCGGGCAACGCCCTCGGCCCGGGCGACGCCTGCGCCGTCGCGTCGCTGCACGCGTACGACAATGCCTTCAACACGTTCTTCCAGCGTCTCGCAGCCGACGGGATCACGCCGGCGAACACCGAGTTCATCATCGGCGCCGAGGAGAACGACCAGTTCGCCGGAGCGAACGTCGGCCGGGCGACTCAGCCCACGCCGGCCGGTTGTGACGGCGTCACGGTGGCCTGCAACTACACGTCGTCGCAGGTCGGCGAGCTCGCGGCGAACATCAAGGGCCTGCTGTCGACGACCCCGAGCGCCGGCGCGCAGTTCGATGTCGACGCGCAGGGTGCTTCGCTCTATGTGCACGGACAACCGGGACCGAACGATCCCGCCGTGCGCCAGCTCGAACGCGACACCGCCGCGATGACGAACACCAACGCGTACAGCGGCGTGACCGAGCACATCGCGCAGTACCAGGCGGGTGCGGTGGAGCAGCGAATCCTGCACATGCAGACGAACGATCCGCTCCGCACGCCCACCTACTCGATCTTCCCGGTGCCGGACTACTTCTTCGGCACGTCAGGGCCGAACGTGACCATCAACAACGGGTTCGCCTACGACCACGGCTACTACTCGCCGAACATCAACATCACCTGGGTCGGAATGGTCGGGCCAGGCGTCGCCAACAACCAGGTTGACGGACCAGGGCCGACCGGCGGCAACGAGTCGCAGGATCCGAACTCGACGAACACCGTGCCGGAGGCGAGCACGCACGGCACATGGGTCGAGGAGACCGACATCCGACCGACGTTGCTGTACCTCGTCGGCCTGCACGACGACTACCAGTCGGACGGACACGTGATCACGCAGGCACTCGCAAGGCCGTCGGCGTCTCTGGAAGCGACCGCGGCTCTCGCCAAGGGCTACGACCAGATCAACTCCAGCGTCGGACAGCTCGCCACTGACACGTTGATCGCGGACACGAGGGCGCTCGCCTCGGGTTCGAACTCGGACGACAGCGCCTACCAGACGGAACAGGCGACGCTCACCCAACTGGCGGACGACCGCGATGCGGCAGCCACCAAGATCAAGCAACTCCTGTCCAACGCCGCGAACGGCATCACGCCGAGCCGCGGCCAGCTGACCAGCAGCCTCGCACTCGAGAAGTCGCTGCTGATCAGGGCAGACAACCTAGCCAAGTAGCAAGCGCTCAACCTCGGAGGGCTCGAGCTCCCGGCACGCGCCGGGCTCGAGCCCTCCGAGCGTCAGCCCCGCGTATTCGCTCCTGTGAAGCCGCGTGACCGGGTACCCGACCGCTGCCAGCATCCGCTTGACCTGATGCTTCCGCCCCTCGTGGAGAACGAGCTCGACCCGGCTGGGGCCGAGACGGCGTGCGCGCGCCGGCGCAGTGCGGCCGTCGTCGAGCTCGATGCCTTCGCGCAATTGCCGTAGCGCGTCCTCGTCCGGCTCGCCCTCGACCTCCGCGACGTACGTCTTCTCGACGCCGTAACGCGGGTGGGCGAGCCGGTGCGCGAGCCGGCCGTCGTTCGTGAGCAGCAGCGCTCCGGTCGTATCCACGTCGAGCCGCCCGACCGGGACGACGCGCGGCTTCTCGGGCACGAGCTCGACGACCGTCGGCCGCCCCTGCGGGTCGCGGGCCGTCGTGACGACGCCTGCCGGCTTGTGGAGGAGGACGTACCTGAGCCGTTGCCGCGCCACCTCCTCCCCGTCGACCTCGACACGGTCGTGCGCACCGACCACCGTATTCAGCTGTCCCGGCTCGCCGTTGACGTTGACGCGCCCGGCTTTGATCAGCTCGTCGGCACGCCGGCGCGAGGCGACTCCGGCGCGGGCGAGGAACGCGTTCAGGCGCATCCTGAGAAGATACGGACGTGCCGCACTATGTCTCGCTCATGCGCTGGACGTCGCAGGGGCGCATGGGCCTTCCCGCCTGGCGCGACCGGATCGAGGACGGCGAGCGGGAGATCGAGGAGGCAGGGGGAA
>DATFHC010000074.1:0-2178 GCA_035248765.1 Gaiellaceae bacterium | reverse complement strand
TCGTCACGACCCCGCCCATCGTGCACACGGCGCCGCCCCCGACCCGCTTCGCGATCGCGCGGATCTCGAGCTCGAGTTTCGCCGCGCCGGCGAGCGCGTCGCGTCGCTGATCCATCGGCGTCGAGCCTGCGTGCGCTGCCTGGCCGCGGAAGGTGATCTGGTGGCGTTCGACGCCGAAGGTGCCCAGCACGACGCCGAGTGGGAGGCCGAGCGACTCGAGCACCGGCCCCTGCTCGATGTGGAGCTCGAGATACGCCACTGCATTCCCGAGCTGGCTCCGCGCCTCGAGCGCGCGGTCGAGGTCGACACGGTGCGCGGCGAGCGCGTCCGGAAGCGCAGTCCCGTCGGCGTCGCGGAGCTCGCGCAGCTCGGACTGGTCGCTCATCGAGCCGCCGGCGGCGGAGGAGCCGAAGAGCGAGCGGCCGAACCGTGCTCCTTCCTCGTCCGCCCAGTTCACGAGGCGCACGGTCAGCGGCGGCGTCCCCTCCTCCGCGATCCGCCGCAGCACCTCGACGCCCGCCATGACGTTGAGGCAGCCGTCGAGCCAGCCGCCGTTCGGCACCGAGTCGATGTGACCGCCGATCAAGAGCGCGCGCTCCGACTGCCCGGAGAGCGTGAACCACTGGTTCCCCGCCTCATCGATCTCCTCCTCGGCGCCCGTCGAGGCGACCTGCTCGCGCAGCCAGGCCCGCGCGGTCTCCCAGGTGTCCGTCCACGCGACGCGCTGCGACCCGTTCTCGTCTCCGGTCAGCTTCTCCAGTTCCTTCAGCTCGGCGACCGTGCGGGCGGGGTCGAGAGGCACGCGGCGAATGGTATTCGCTCCCACCTCTCGGCGCTTCCGTGATAAGAACGGGGCGGTGTCGAACGCGGCCGTCGCAGTCCAGCCCTCGCGCCGCGCGTCCCGCCTCCGCCGCCTGGGAGGCGCCGCGGGCCGGGTCGCGCTCGTGCTCGCCGTCGTCGTCGCGCTGCTCGGTCTCTGGGAGCTCTACCGCTGGATCTGGGTGTCCACCGGCTGGACGTGGCCTTTCGTCGTCAACGACACGTCCATGCCACATGTCTCAACAATCTTCAAGGCGTTCAGTCAGCCCGCGCAGGTCAATCAGCCTTCGTTGATCAGCGTGTTGCTCCACAAGGCGGCGTTCACCGCGAAGGAGGCGGCCGCCGGCTTCGGGCTCGGTGCCGTCATTGGATTCGTGCTGGCCGTCGTTCTCGTTCACGCCCGCCTGCTGCAGCGCGGTGTCTTGCCCTACATCGTCGGAAGCCAGACGGTTCCGATTCTCGCGATCGCGCCGATGGTCGTCCTCTGGGTGAACCCGAGGCTGCCGGGGCCGCTGCAGGGCTGGGGTGCGGTCGCCGTGATCGCCACCTATCTCACTTTCTTTCCTGTCACCATCAACACGCTGCGCGGGCTTCAGTCGGCAGACCCACGCGCGCTCGAGCTGATGCGGACGTACGCCGCCAGTCGGTGGGCTGTGCTCTGGAAGCTGCGCGTGCCGGCCTCGCTGCCGTACCTCTTCTCGGCCCTACGCCTTGCGGCAACCGCAAGCGTCGTCGGCGCGATCATCGGCGAGTTGCCGACGGGGCTTCAGGACGGGCTCGGCGGCGCGATCATCAACTTCAACCAGTACTACTCGATCGAGCCTCAGGAGCTGTGGGCAACGAACGTGATCGCCGCTGCACTCGGGATCGCCTTCTTCGTAATCGTCGTGCTCGCCGAGAAGGCGATCGTCCGCCGCGCGCCGGAGCAGAGCGCATGAGCCAGGCGTCCGGCGAGTCGACCGTTGTCCGGGTCGAAGGTGTTACGAAGACATTCCCGCGAGGGAACGTCACGGCGCTGGAAAACATCGAACTCGAACTCGCGCCACGCGAGTTCGTGTCGCTGATCGGCCCCTCGGGGTGTGGCAAGTCGACGCTTCTCCGGGTGATCGGCGACCTGGTCGCCCCCACCTCGGGCTCTGTCAGCGTCAACGGGAAGACCGCACGTCGGGCACGAAACGACGGCGATTACGGAATCGTCTTCCAGGAAGCGGTTCTCTACGACTGGCGCACGATCGCGAAGAACATCGCTCTGCCGCTCGAGATGCTCGGCTGGAGCCGACAGCGGCGACGGGAACGCGTCAAGGAGATGCTCGATCTCGTCGAGCTGACCGGCTTCGCCGACCACCATCCGTGGCAACT
>DATFHC010000073.1:0-25254 GCA_035248765.1 Gaiellaceae bacterium | reverse complement strand
GATCCCGACTGCCGCGAGCTCCTGCGCCACGACCTGGGCCGACGCGATCCAGTCGCTGTAGCCGCTGACGTTGATCATCGTGAACGAGAGCGGCTTCCCGTTCTTCTCGAAGACGCCGTTCTTCAGCGTGTAGCCGGCCTTCGTCAGGATCGACTTCGCCTTCGCGGGGTTGTACGAGAACTGCTTCGCGAGGCTCGGCACGAGCCAGCTCTTGAAGGTCGGCGTGACGATGCCGGTCTGGTTCGACGCCGGCTCGTAGCCGTACTCGCCGATCTTCGACACGCGCGCCCGGTCGATCGCGTACGCCATCGCCTGCCGGACCGCCACGTCCTTGAGCAGCGGATTCGTGAGGTTGATGAAGACCGAGACGTTCGAGACCGGCGGGAACCAGTAGTGATTGTCCTTGCTGCGCGAGAGATAGAAGTTGTTGATGCTCGGGATGAACTGGCTGCCCCACTGGGCCTTCCCGCTCGCCAGGTCCTGATTCGCCGGATCGTTCGACGTGTAGGCCGGGTAGTAGACGGTGTCGATCTTCGGCAAGCCCTTCTGCCAGTAGTGCGGGTTCTTCGCGTACTTCATCACCTGAGGCGAGCACGAGCTCATCGTGAACGGGCCGCTGCCGACCGGGTGCGGATCCTTGAAGTTGACCGGGTTTTTGATCGACTTCCAGATGTGCTGGGGCACGATCGGCTGCTGGCCCGCGATGTAGTAGAAGTACGGCACCGCGGCGGTCTTGAACTTGAAGGTGACCTTGCTGCCGCTTCGGGTCACGCTCTTCAACACCGACCAGACTGCCTGCAGGTCGAGGGCGGAGTTTTTCTTGATCAGCTGGAAGGTGTAGACCACGTCGGCTGCGGTGAGCGGCTTGCCGTCCGACCACTTCACACCCGGACGGATCGTGAACGTGATCGTCTTGTTGTGATTCGACCAGACGTACTTCGAGGCGAGCCATGGGGTTGCCGCACCGCTCTTCAGCTCGTCGACGAACACGAGTGGCTCGTAGACCGGCCCGAACGACCAGTCGACCAGATCTGCGCTCATTGGATTGAAGCCGCAGGTCCAGGTCGCCCCCTGCTCATTGGAGATCGTGACCGACGTGCCGGCGGCCGCATGGTCGGTGGCAGCCGAGGTCTTGTCGCCGGACGTGTTCCCGGCCGCAGTCCAGATTGCCGCGACCATTCCGGCGAGCAGCACGACGAGTAGCCCTCGTCTCATCTCGTATCCCTCCTTGGCCGCCTGAGGGCGGTCCTCGCGGTGAGCGATGCGCGGCGCTGACAACAGCGCAGCCGTGCGCCTTCCATGAGTTAGGAAACTAACCTATCTTTATCGCGATGACAACTCCGACCGGGACAGGAGCCGCGAGGCCAAGGCTCATTCGCACGCTCAACGAGCAGCTCCTCCTCGAACAGATGCGCGGGAACGGGCCGGTCTCGCGCAGCGAGCTCGCAGGCGCGTCCGGCCTCTCGAAGCCGACGGTCGGGCTCGCTCTCGCGGGCCTCGAGCGGGACGAGCTCGTCCGGCACGCCGGACGCAGGGCCGGCGGCCGCGGTCGCAGTGCGCTGCTCTACGAGATCCGGAAGGACGCGGGCTTCGTGCTCGGCCTCGACGTGGGGCGGGAGTTCGTCCGTGGAGCGGTCGCCGACCTCGGCGGCACTGTCCGCGCACGGGAGAGCCGACCTGCACGCTCCTCGAGCGGCGTGGCGCGCGTACGTGAGCTTGCCACCCTGGCGGGAGAGCTCTTGCGCGACGCAGACGTCGAGCGCACCGGAACGCTGCTCCACACCGTCGTCGGGAGCCCCGGCGTGGTGGAGCCGGACGGCCGCTCGCTAAGGCTTGCGCCGAACCTGCCGGGCTGGGAGCGGCCGGCCGTCCTCCGCGAGCTGCGGAGCCTGCTCGGCGACGAGACGACGATCGAGAACGACGTGGATGCCGCGGCGGTCGCCGAGCGCGACCACGGCCACGGCCGCGGCGTCTCTACCTTTGCCTTCGTCTCAGTCGGCACCGGGATCGGAATGGGACTCATCCTCGACGGGAAGCTCCATCGTGGCGCACACGGCGCAGCCGGAGAGATCGCTTTCCTGCCCTTCTCCGGCGGACCGCTCGAGTCGGCCGCCTCGGCCGCCGCGGTCGTCACTGCCGCAAGGGAGGCAGGAGCGCGACCGCGCAGCGCGCGCCACGTCTTCGCCGCGGCCGCCTCGGGGGATGAGCTCGCGAGAGGCGTCGTCGCTGGGGAGGCTGCCGTCGTCGCGCACGCGCTGGCCTCGATCGTGGCCGTCGCGGATCCCGAGCTCATCGTCCTCGGCGGCGGAATCGGACGGGCGCCGGGGTTCGCGGACGAGGTCAGCTCCCAGCTGGCGCAGATCTCGCCCGTCGTCCCGGACGTGCGGCCGAGCGCTCTCGGCGACGATGCCGTGGTCGACGGTTGCCTGGCGGTCGGGGGCGAAGAGCTGTGGGAGCGCGTCCTCAGCTCGCGCGTCGCCTAGCCGGCGGTGACGACCGACGCCGTCCCGTCCGATGCGATTCGCCGGATGATCCCGCGGCCACCGAGGTCGACGGCGTACACCGTGCCGTCGGCGGCGACCGAAAGCGCGTACGCGTCTGCGAACCGAGGGCCGACGACGCCGAGCCGTTCGCCCACCGCGCTGTAATGGACGATGCGGTGCGCGTCTCCCGCGGCGACGTAGACCGTGCCGTCGGGCGCCACATCGATCCCGCGCGGACCGCCGAGCATGGCGAAGCTCGTCACGGTGTCGCCGTCGACCCGAAGGATCCGGTTGTTGCTCGTGTCGGAGACGAGCAGCACGCCGCCGGAGGTGACCGCGATCCCGTGTGAGCCGGCCAGTGTCGTGCCCGCGGCGAGGCGCTCCGGCGTCCCCGGCTTTCCGCCGGGAAGCCGGTAGAGCGCCGACGCAGTTGCGTAGATCAGGTCGCCGGTCGGTGTGACCGCAACGGGACCGACCTCAAGCGCGGGATCGACCGACGCCACGATCACCGGCGCGTGACCCGGATCGATCCGCTCCACCGTATTCTGACTCGACACGAAGACGGCGCCCGACGCCGCGCTCGCGACGCCCCAGGGCTTCCCGAAGGTCGCGAGCGGAGTGACCCGTCCGGTCGCAGGAACGACGCGGAGCAGCCGTCGGCGGTCGAACTCGACGACGAGCAACGAACCGTCGGGCCGGACGTCGATTCCCGTCGGCTCCTCGAACACGAGCGGCGCAGGCGCGAGCACGCGCACCGACCCGAGCCGCGTCCGCGTTCCGCCGGCGGTCGCAGCAAGCCGCCAGCTACCGGCCCTCGGAAAGACCAGGCGCGCTCGATACGCGCCGTTGCCGCCGGCTGCCCGAGCGGAAAGACGGACCGGGCCGTCCGCGGTGACCCTGATCGCACCGTGGAACGATGCCGGCCGGACGGTGAGACTCAGAGTCCAGGCGTGACCCGCACGAGGGTCCGGCCCGCGGCCGACACGCGCGACGCGAACGTCGCTGCCTCGTGCCGACGCGCAGGCCGCGCCGAGGAGGAAGGCGGCGCACGCACCGCCGAGGACGGCTCGCCGGTCCATCTGAACTCTAGGACGGAAGCGCGCGGCGATCGTTTGCAAAGGTCGGCGCTAGACGAGCCGGAGCGCGACGCGCGGCAGCCGGTGCCCGCGACTCAGCATGGCCCGCAGCTCTGCGGCAGGCATCGGCGGCGCGAGATGGAAGCCCTGGCCGGCGTCGCAACGCACACGCTGCACGGCCATCAGTTCCTCCTCGGTCTCGATGCCCTCGGCGACGACCCTCAGTCCCAGCTCGCGCGCGAACGCGAGGACACCGCGCAGCAGCACCCGTTCTCGCTCACCGCCTTCGGCCACGAGCGACCGGTCGACCTTGAGCACCTCGGGAGCGAACTCCCTCAGCATCCCGATCCACGAGTGATCGGCGCCGAAGTCGTCGATCGCGAGCCCGACGCCCAGCTCCGTCACCATGGTGAGGTTCCTGCGCGTCGTCTCGGTTGCCTCGAGAAGGACGCTCTCCGTCAACTCGAGCCGCAGCGCCGGTGCCGGCAAGCCGGCGGCGGCGAGTGCCCCGGAGACGTCGGCCGCGAAGCCCTCTTCGCTCAGCTGCCGAGCTGACACGTTCACAGCGACAACGGGAGTGGTGCCGCAGAGCTCGCCCCAGTTGGCCGCCTCGAGGCAAGCCGCTTTGAGGACCCACCGGCCGATGCCGACGATCGTGCCGTTCTCCTCCGCCGCAGCGACGAACACGCTCGGGGAGACGAATCCATGTTGAGGATGCTGCCAGCGAAGAAGCGCTTCCGCGGCTTTGATCTCGCCGCTCGTCAGGTCGAACACGGGCTGGTAGTGGAGGACGAGCTGGTCCGGCAGATCGGCCCGGCCCAGCTCGGCGAAGAGAGCGAGCCGCCGCTCGGCTGCCGCATGCATCCCCGGCGCGAAGAACGCGAAGCCGTCGCCCCCGCGCCGCTTCGCCTCGTACATCGCGAGGTCGGCGTTCCGCAGCAAGTTCTCGGCGGCCTCGCCGGTGGCGATGCCGACGCTCGCGCTGAGCCGTAACTCGCGCCCATCCAGGACGAGCGGCTCGCCTATGGCAGCGAGCAGACGTCCGGCGAGCGCCTCGAGCGTGTCGGTGTCGGCCGTCTCCGCGAGCACCGCGAACTCGTCGCCGCCGATGCGTGCGACGAGATCGCCGTCGCGCATGACGCCGCGGATTCGCCGCGCGAGCTCCACCAGCACCCCGTCGCCGACGACATGGCCGAGGCTGTCGTTGATCGTCTTGAAGTCGTCGAGATCGAAGAAGAGCAGCGACCGCGGTGAGTCGACCTTTCCCTCGCCCAGCCGCTCGACGAGAAGCGCCCGGTTAGGAAGCCCGGTGAGAGGGTCGCTCCACGCCAGCCTCCGCAGTTCCTCCTCGGCCTCGCGGCGCCTCGTGATGTCGAGCATGTAGCCCTGCGAATGGACCGCTTTTCCTCCCTCCGTGTACATGGTCGACTCGTCTCTGATCCAGACGACGTTGCCGCCCTTGGTGAGCACGCGATACTCGGAGACGAATCGCTCGCCCGACGCGTTCGTCCGCCTGATCTCTCCGAGGACACGCTCCCGATCGTCCGGGTGCAGGATGTTGGCGAAGAGGTCCGGGTCGGAGACCCACTCCTCCACCGTGTACCCGAGCAGCGGCTCAATCTGCGGACTCGTGTAGATGTTGGAGGCATGGTCGTCCACCTCGTCGACGTAGACGACGAGAGGTAGCTGCTCAACCAGCTCCTGATAGTGCGCCTCGAGCGCGCGGTTCCCTGCGTTCGCCTGTTCAACCAACCGCGCTGCTTGCCAGACAAGGCCCGAGAGGGCGGCAACCATGAGCACCGTGAAGACGAAGAGGGCGAATGGGCCGTACAGCTCACTCCGCTCGCCGACCCACGGGAGCACGCTGCTGGCCACGACGACGCAAACTCCGGCCGGCAGCAATCGTCGCCACAGCACGCGACCGCCCGAAACGGGCCGCTCCGAGAGCAGCGCGGCCGCAAAGCTGGACGGCGCCTCGACGATGCCGCCACGTGTCGGCGAGGGACCCACGTCCCCCCATCGGCAATTCGTGGGGAAAAATCAACCACCCCGGCCCGGTTTTGGGCCTTCTTCGCCTTCGTACGTCCGTCCCCCGATCGGGGATCTCGCGCGATCAAGGCGCTCCGCCTTGGCTGGATCAGACTCCAATGGTGTCCAGTAGGCCGCCACTGGAGTCTGGTGACGCCAGTACGAGGCTCGGAGCTTACAGCCAAAGAAGAGCGTCGGGCGCGCTCTCAGCACGACATCCCTGTGCCCTACGTCAGCCTCGTCCCGTCAGGGGTCGCTTCCGAAGGTCGCTTCCGAACACTAGGCCCAGGCGTACAGCGTGGAGCCTGTGCGAAGGTAGTTCCGTGGCAAGGCCTGCAGCTGTCGTGCTCTACGTGATCGGGATGGCAGCAGTCGTGCTTGCGGTCGACGTTCTGTTCTGGGAGCGGCTAGCGGCCAGCGTTGGGATCGTCTTGGTTTCCGGGGCCTTTTACTTCCGGTTCCTGCATCCCACATAGGGAAGGGACACAGTCACCGCTCAGGCGTCATCCCCGAAGCTGGCCCAGACAAGTGTCCTTTGTCTGCGCACTCTCGCTCACGAATCCGGTGAGGGCCGGGAGGGTCGCCGCGATCAGGGTGCAAGAAGCGTGGGCAATCTAGTCCGGAGGATGTGCTCCGCTTCGCGAACGACCTGATGTACGACGTCTTCAGCGGGAAGGACGCTGTCTACGAGACCCGCGGACTGGCCGAACCAGATGAGCATGTTGTCGGCGTCACCTGACTCGTCGGCGCGCTGAAGGCCTTCCAAGACCTCCTCGCGACGTCTGCGTAGCTCGGGTTCGCGCCCGAGCCACTTTTCGATGAACCGAGTCCGGGCTACGCGATCGTAGGCGCCGGGCCAGTCGCGGCCGGTCAGGGTATCGGCGACGGTTGTGATCACGGTGTCGTGTCCGTCACTTCCCACGATCGCGTCCTTCATGTATGCCTCCAGCGGCGCCTCGTCGGTGGCAAGGAAACGCGTGCCAAGCAACGCACCTGCCGCACCAAGCGCGAGGACGGCTGCCAGTCCCGCACCGTCGGCTACCCCGCCCGCTGCGAGCACGGGTAGCGGCGCGACCGCTGTCGCGACTTGACGAACAATCACAGACGTGCCCATCAGCCCAACATGTCCGCCACCCTCGGTTCCCTGCGCGACGATCACATCCGCTCCTGCTTCGGCCGCTCGCTGCGCGTCCGCGAGGGTGGGCGTCATGTGCATCACCTTTGCACCACGTTCGTAGGCGCGGGCGAAAATCGCAGCCAAGTCCTGATCATCGCGCGGCCAGGCCGTCGAAAACACGGCCGGCTCGTAGCTGAGCACTTCGTCCACCCGATCCTCGGTGGCATGCAGAAGAAGATTGATCCCGATCGGGTTGTCCGTGATCTCGCGGGCTCGATCGACCATCGCAGCGACCTCATCCGGCGGAACGAACGACGCGCCGATGACCCCGAGGCCGCCAGCTTCGGACACGTGGCCGACCAGGTCGCCGCCCGTGTGGCGGCCGCCCATTCCCGCTGAAGCCACCGGATGGTCGATGCCAAGTAGCTCGGTGAACGGCGTGCGAATCACGATCGCGCCTCCGGGCGGACACCCGAAAACTCACCAGCACGATTCACCATCCGGAATTCCAGATCCTGAGGCTCGCCCTGCGCACGGCCCACCCCAGCAAAATAGTCCATCTCCTCAGAGGTCATTCCGGAACACTGGCCCAGGCGAGTGTGCCGGCGACGAAGCGGGAAGGTCCAGGTTCGTGGTGTCGCGAGCTCGGACGCATCTTGAGCGCTTGCAGGCCCGGGACGGCTACTTCGGTCCGGAGAGCATGGTGCGGCGCCTGGGCAACTCGCCGGTGACGCCGTTTCTGGGTGGCGGCGCTGCTGTCCTTTTGCAGGTCGCCCATCCGCTTGTCGCCTGCGGTGTGGTCGAGCACTCAGGCTATGACCGCAACCTCTGGCGTCGCCTCGCTCGCACGCTGCGGGCCCTCTATCTGATCAGCTTCGGCGATCGCCACGAAGCGGAGCAGGCCGGGCGCACTGGTGCAGGCGGTGCACGCACATGTGCACGGCCGGACGCGAATGCAGCTCGGGCCGTTCCCTCGCGGCACGCCCTATTCGGCCACCGACCCTGAGCTAATGCGGTGGGTACACGCCACCCTCGTTTACAGCTCCCTAGCTGCCTATGAGCTCTTCGTCGCCCCCCTCACCCACCAGGAGAGGGAGCGCTACCACAGGGAAATGAACCTCGTCGCCCGCCTCTTCGGCACCCCGGCCGATGCACTGCCGAGCAGCTACTGCGACTTCCAGGCTTACTTCCACGCCGAGGTGCAGAGCGACAAGATCACCGTCACTGAGCGCGCCCGTCAGATCGCCGACGTCATCCTCGCTGCACCGTTGCCAGCCCCGCTGCGCTTACTTGCCCCCGCCCACCGTCTCGCTACCGCACGCATCCTTCCGGCCTCGCTCCGCCGCCAGTACGACCTCGACTGGACGACACTCCACGACCTTGCCCTCCCACTCGCCGGCGCCTACGTCCGCCACACAACCGCACCCATCCTTCGCCTCGCCGAGCGCGTACACCGGCCGAAACTCGCCGCCTGACACTGGGTCAGCCGACACGATTCGGCTGGCACGAAGGGCCCGAGCGGATTCCCGCTGAGGCCCGTCCAGCGGCGGTGACGCGTTTCAGGGCTGCGGGATGGTCAGGGTGAAGCGGGCGCCGGTGCCGCCCGGCTCGTAGACGAGGTCCCCGCCGTGAGCGCGGGCGTAGTGGCGGGCGATCGAGAGGCCGAGCCCGCTGCCGACGTTAGCCGACTCGGTGCGCGCGAAACGCTCGAACAAGGTAAGGCGGATCTCTTCGGCCACCCCCTACCGCTGTCTTCGACGGTTATCCGGAAGTCGGCGTCTCCCGTCTCGGCCATCAGCGTGATCGGCTCGGCGCCGTAGCGCAGGGCGTTGCTCAACAGGTTGGAGACCACGCGATCGAGGACGAGACGGTCGGCGACGACGAGGAGAGCCTCGGGAACCTGCACACCGACTGTCGTATCGGCCGGCAGCGCCTGCGCGATGATCTCGCGGAGGACGCCTGCGAGCACGAGTGGCCGAGGTTTGACGCTCATCCCGCGAGCGTCGAGGCGTGACAGGTCGAGCAGTTCTTCCAGCAGCCGGGTCAGGCGCTCGCCCTGCTCGACGCCGACCCGCAACATCTCTCGGCGCACGCCATCGTTCAGTTGCGCCTCGCGCTCGAACAACGTCTTGAGGACACCGTACACCGACGTGGCAGGCGTTCGCAGCTCGTGGGAGGCAATCGCCACGAAGTTCGCTCTCAACTCGTCGAGCCGCACGGTCTGCTCATGGAGACGGCCGCGTTCGATCGCTATCGCGACCCTGTCGGCGACGAGCCGCAGCAGTTCGACATCGTCCTCGCTGAACCGGCGGTGGACGAGCGTGCCAACATGGATCACACCCAAGGTGTCGCCTTCCATGAGCAGTGGCACGCCGAGCAACGACTTGATTCCCTTCTGCCGCAAGATCGGGTTGAGCACATCCGCGTGATCGACGTCATCGAGGATCACCGGCTCCTTGCTCGCCGCGACCCGGCCCGCGAAACCGCCGCCGACCGGGATCCGAACACCCTGCTCGACCTCCTCCTCGATCCCGACCGCCGCTCGCGCCGCCAGCTCATCGGTCTCCTCGTCGAGCAGGAGCACCGCGCAGGTGTCCGCTTCGAGAATGTCGCGAATCCGGGGAAGCAGCACCCCGAACAGCTCGTCGAGCTCCAGGTGCGCGAGCGCGGCATCGGTGACCGCCTGCACGTCTTCGAGCCGCTGTCGTGCGCGCAGTTCCGCCTCGAATGAGCGGGCATGATCGATCGCGATAGCGGCACGGTCACTGACGAGCTGCAACAACTCCACGTCGTCCTCGTCGAAGACCCGAGGCACGAGAGTCCCAACATGGAGGACGCCGAGCACCCGCGAGCCGACGAGCAGCGGCACGCCGAGCAACGACTTGATTCCCTTCTGCCGCAGTATCGGGTTGAGCACATCCGCGTGATCGACGTCATCGAGGATCACCGGTTGCTTGCTCGCCGCGACCCGGCCCGCGAAGCCGCCGCCGACCGGGATCCGAACACCTTGTTCGACCTCCTCCTCGATCCCGACAGCCGCCCGTGCTACCAGCTCATTCGTAGCCTCGTCGAGCAACAAAACAGCGCACGTGTCGACGGCCAGGGCCTCCCGGGTGCGCAGGAGGAGGGTCGACAGCAGCACATCGAGCTCCAGATGCGCGAGAGCGGCGTCCGTAAGGGCCTGAAGCTTCCGCAGCCGGTCGGTGTTGTCGACGCCAACCCCTTCTGCCACGAGCAAGGCCCCTTCGCTGCTCTCTCGGTTGAGCTTGCCGGCCGATCCCCACGCCCACAACGCGGCGCGGCAAGGCAACTTTCGCACAAACTCCCCCGTAGCCCAACCGGCGCGGACTCCATTGACTCCGCCATGGCCAGGCATTGGCCGGGTCGGGACCGAGTCACTGCAGAAGCATTCCCGGACGCCGGCCCAGGCGAGAGGGCGGCCCGAAGGGTGCGCTCTCCCGCGCAGCAACTCCGGACATGCGCCATGGTCGGCTCTTGTCTCCGGCCCCACCCCGGCCGGCCGCGACCCTGGAGGAGCGGGACATGGGCGTGTTCAATGGGATGTTTCCGATTCGGGCAGGCAAAGAAGAGGACGCTCGCGGGTTCGCCGCAGAGCTAGTGGGGGCTCGGCTGGCCGGTTACGAAGCGCACCACGCGCGCGTGGGTAACACCCGGGAGACGTTCACGTTGCAGGAGACTCCGA
Organism: Gaiellaceae bacterium; assembly: GCA_035248765.1. Lineage (GTDB taxonomy): Bacteria > Actinomycetota > Thermoleophilia > Gaiellales > Gaiellaceae > Palsa-739. Next base: position 14,847 of record DATFHC010000073.1, on the reverse strand, counting down.
TGGGGAGTTTCCTACTCGTGTGGTTCGAGGGCGATGTGCAGAAGGCTTTCGTCGACCACGCGACCGACGATTCTGAGTTCGAGAGGTGGTTTCGCGGTCGGGTTCTCGACCTGACCGGCGTCGACCTGGCCGCCCCACCAGCCGGACCTCTGCCTGAAGTCCTTTTCGACTGGCGCGCCTGACCCTGACGCGCTCGCCGTTGGCTCGGGGGTCATTCCGTAACACTGGCCCAGCCGAGTGCGCGCCTCAGCAGGTCGCGCACCCCGTTGGCTGACGCTCACTCTCGGGGCGCGTGGTAAAGAGGTTGCTTGCCCAGAAGCATCGCCGTCGGCCAAGACCGCAGGCGCGCGGCCCGCAGCGGCCCGCTCGCGCACCGCTACTGGGCGTCGGCCGCCATGGTGGTGTTCGCGCTCGTGCCGTATCTCGCGCTCTCGGCGGCGATCGGGCCGATCACGCCGATCATCGCGCGGCAGCTGCATATGAGTCTGCAGACGATGAGCTTGGCCTCCGGCATGGGCAACGCGGGATACGCGGTCGGCACGGTGCTGGCCGTGCAGTTCGCTATGCATCTACCACAGCGGCGGATGATGCTCGTCTACGCGGTGCTGCTCGTGCTCGGCTGTCTCCTGTCGGCGAGCGCGCAAGGCGCGGCGATGTTCATCGCCGGTCACGTACTCCAGGGCTTGAGCACCAGTCTGTTGCTGATCGCCGCCGTGCCGCCGCTGGCGCTCGGCTTCGGAGCCGCGAAACTGCGCGAGACGGCGGTGATCATGAGCATGTGCATCTTCGGTGCCGTCACCGCCGGCCCCGTGATCGGGGGTCTGCAGGCAACCGCCGGCGGCTGGCGGCCGCTGTTCTGGATCATCGCCGGCATCGCGGTCGCGGCACTCGTGCTGGCGGTTCTGACCTACGAATATCAGCCGCCGGCCGACCGCGCCGCCCCCTGGGACTTCGGGGCAACCGGCTTCGCCGCCATCGGCTCGGTCGCGGCGTTCTGGGGCGCGTCCGAACTCCTTACGCACCGGTTCCTCGGCCCGTGGACGATCGGGCCGCTTCTGGGCGGCCTCGCGGTGATCGTCATCCTCATCGTCCACCAGTATCAGATCCAGCGGCCGCTGCTGATCATCCGGCCGATGCTGCAAAGCACCATCCCCGTAGCCGGAATCGTGATCGCACTGTTCGCGGCCGCCGCCTCCGTCTCCGCCACCTCCCTCACCGCCGCGCTGCAGGCCAACCTCTACAGCCCCGTGCACCTCGGCCTGCTCTACCTGCCCGAGCTCGCCGGAGCCATCCTCACCGCCATCCTGCTCGGCCTCGTCATCACCCGCTGGGAGATGCAGCTCCTCCCACTCATCGGCATGCTCTTCCTCGCAGCCGGCATCGGAACCCTCCGCATCGAGCTCCCGCCCAGCCAGACGCTCACCCTGATCGGCTCCGCCATCACCGGCATCGGACTCGGCGCCACCGTTGCCCCAGCACTGTTCGCAGCCGGCTTCTCCCTCCCCTCAACCAACCTGCAACGTGTCTTCGCGATCGTCGAACTGATGCGCGCCGTCGCCGCTTTCATGATCGCGCCCGTCTTCGCACACTTCGCCGCCACAGTCGGCGGCAACCTGCAAACCGGCACCGGAATCGCCCTCTGGATTGGACTCGCCCTCGCCCTCGCCGGCGCCGCAGCCGCAACCGCGATCTACCTCCTCGGCGGTGCACGTCCCCAGAAGCCAGACATCGAAGGATTCATGCACGGACACTCACCAGCCTGGCACTCACCACCGCTCCTCGCCAACGTCCGCAAGGCCCTACCTGAACACGCAGCAAAGGAACCGTCAGCATCGTGACCAAGCCCCCGCAAAACCCGAGCCTCGTTCGTGACCGATCCCGCCGGAACGGGTCCAGGTATACGGCCACCCCTGAGTAGCGGGCACGTCTTTGACGACAGCCACCTCGCTTGGCCAGTGTTCCGGAATGACCCTGAGGGGTCTGGTTGGGAGGGGACCTGTGCGCAGCTTGCGTCCGTAGGAAAGGTGTGCGTATTCGTCCGCGGTTCGTTGCTCTTGCTGCCGTAGCCGTGCTCGCATTTGGCATCACGGGCACAAGCCGTTCTCGGGCTGCTTTGGGTGACGTGTGCGGGTGGCGCGCTGCTGCTGTCGAGGACCCACATGCACACCTGTTCGACCGTTTCAACTCCGTGACAGCAACAGCATCCGGAACGGCCTGGGCGGTCGGTGACTACTACACGGGTCGTGAGGACGGGCCAAACGGTGCACTCATCGAGGAGTGGACGGGGAAGCGCTGGCGGCTAGTCGGACGGCCGCTGCCAAATGCGACCGGCTGGTCGGTGTCCGCATCCGACAAGGACAATGCGTGGGCGCTCGGCGACCATCGACTCGAGCACTGGAACGGTCAGGATTGGCACGAGGTCGCGGCGGCACGATTTCGTGGGGGCCGTGTGCTGCACGCCATCGCGACGCGCGGGCCGCGTGATGCTTGGGTAGTGGGCGAGCGGTGGCGCGGCAACGGCAGGATTGGTCAGACGCTCGTCGAGCACTGGAACGGCAAGCGCTGGAGCGTGGTCCCGACGCCGAATCCCTCCACCCAGGGAGGACGTTACGACGCGATCCTCCAGGCCGTGACTGTGCGCTCCGCCTCGGATGCCTGGGCCGTCGGTTACTTGCTCACCGGGCGAAACATGTTGGTGTCGCGAACGCTGATCATGCACTGGAACGGACGGCACTGGCAGATCGCCCCGAGTCCGAGTGTCCACGTCTCCAATGGCGTCCTCAACAACATCCTGTTCGGCGTCTCCGCCGACGGCCGGAACGATGCATGGGCGGTGGGCTCTTGGGGGAGCCATGCCGGAGGCTATGGCGGAGGAGGCGACCACGCGCTAGTCCTGCACTGGAACGGACAACGCTGGTCGCTCTCCACGCTGCCCACGGTCCGAAAGCGGAGCCTCCTGAGCGGCGTCGCGGCGGACGGTGGGCACGCGTGGGCGGTCGGAGATCGCGGCGAGCAGCCTCGCCAGCGGCCACTGATCGAACGCTGGGACGGGACACGCTGGACAGTCGTTCGAAGTCCGAAGGGCTTCGACCTCGCGGCGGTGTCGGCGCCTCCGCATGGCCGAGCGTGGGCGGTCGGGGCGGTCGGCCGTCGACCTCTCGCCGCCCAACTGGTCTGCGGACACGGCTGACGAAGACAGCAGCTTGCCGAAATGTCGCCTGGCCAGTGTTCGGGAATGACGCCTGAGCGGTCAACAGTCAGCGGTGGGCATTGCGCGGACCGACATGCTCTGCCAGCCAGTTCACGAGCGGCCGAAGACGACGCCACTCAACAAGTACCCGTTCCACCGGCTCACGGGTCGCGAGCCAGGACCCGCTCCCGAGCGAGCGCCCGGCGACGAGGGAGCGAAAACCGAGAAGCTCGGTCTCTGCTCGTCTGATCCGGTCGCCTAGAAGCTCGAAGCCGCTGGCACGTAGCTCTCCGACTGTCGCCTCCAGCCATGGATTGACTGCCCGCCGGTAGCGGGCGATCTGGTCGGCCGAACTGCGAAGCCATCCTCCCTCGACCCACAGACCGTCACGGGACAGGGAAACCCCGAACGCGATCGTGTCAACAACAGGCGCGTATGCCCACTGCTCGACCCAGTAGCGCGGAGACCGGTGGAGGCGATAGACCTTGGCCGGGCCGAACTCGTCCTCAAGCTCCTCAACCAGCAGACACATCGGCCCATAGATCGCTCGGCGGTGCTGCTCTGCGCGAGTGCTGACCGCCTCCCAGGTCGTGTCCCGCGCGACCGCAGCAAAGAACGCTCGCTGCTCCGCGGGGAAACCCTCAAACATCGACAACCACGATCAGCATGGCGCTAGGACTCACGATCACGTCGAACAACTCCGGCCCGACTCCGCTCTCTGCTCCAGCGCGGCGAGCGGTTTCGACCGCAACAGTTGCGGCTTCTCCAACCTCATCGGCGCGTACCCAGAAGACGAGACCAATCACGGGACGGCCCTCGATCCCACGGCCCTGGTCGGCTGCCGAGTCTCCCCACGGCCTGGCTGCGCCGCCGGTCTCCGCCAGCTCACGCTGGAGGGCTTGCTTGATGGGTCGCCGGGAACGCGGCGGCTATCGGTATCGAGGGCAAACAAATCGACCCGCACGCGCCATAGTTCTGCTCCGTCCCCGACCCAGCGCACGAGGCGATGCTCTCAAACTGCGACCGCCTCGGGTGACGAAAACGTCGGCTGGGCCAGTGTTCAGCTGTCTACTGCGTGGAGAAAGTGGAGGAGTTTGGGCCAGCCGTTCGCGGCTGCTTCGTTGTTCGAGTTCGTGTTCGAGCCGCCAAGCTGTGTGGAGTAGTAGATCAAGTTTGGATAGAGAGTCCCGAGCGCGTGGCTTGCGTTCGGGTACTCGAGGAATGTGATCTTGTGGTGGAAGTGGTGGGCTTGGAGGCGGGAGACGATCGCCTGGGCCATCGGGCATGAGGGCCACACTTGGTCGAGTCCGGCGCAGTCGAGGAAGATTGAGCCGTCGATTTGCTCGTCCGGGAACGGGTATGGCGTGTACTGGGTCGCCGCGAGCGCGTATGGGATTGCCTTGCCGTGGAACGTCCAGGCTGCTCCGATGCAGTGGGCGGTGGGGTTAGCGGCTGTGACGCGCGTGATCCCGCATGCGGATCCGTTGGCGGGGACCATGGCGATGACGGCATGGACGAGGTGTGGATAGTGGATTCCGAGGAGCTGTGCTGCTTCGCTGCCGCGTGAGATGCCTTCGACGGCGAGTTTCGATGGAGCGACGCTGGGCTGTTGCTGCAGCCAGCGGAGGGCGCTAGCGAAGTATTCGAGCGGGATCCGGAGGAGGTTGCGCGGCAGGCTCGGCTCGCCGAAGTAGGCGAGCGCGAGGCTCGGGTAGCCATGTGAGGCGTAGAGCGCGGCGAGCCCGGTCGTAGATAGTCCGCCTTCCGATCCTCCAAACACGAGGATGCCGAGGCGGGGGGTGCTGGTCGTCGCGGGTGCGTAGTACTTCCCGTAGAAGGGATGACTGATCGGAACACCGTGAATGCCTGGCGCAACAATGCGCCTGCGAAGTGTGGTTCGGGCGCCTGCAATGGCCAGGTTGACTGTCGCGCCGGAGGGCGGAGTGTCGTAGAAGAAGTCGGTGCCTTTGCTGAGGCCGACGGGGCGGAGCGACCACAGCGGCCGCAGGGCCGCGTCTCCCTCGAGCTGGACGTGCCCCTCCGAGCTTGCCGTCACCGGCGTTGAGGACGCATACCGTTTTCCTCGCGCGTCGCGGCTCGTCGCCCGCAGAACCGTACGCTCGTCCGACTTCAGCCCGGTCACGGTGATGCGAAGCGGCTCGTCCCACAGCGCCACCGGATGATCGACCGAGATGTGGGCTTGGCCCCCACCACCGCACGCGGCGAGCAGCGCCACGACGACAATGACGGGCAACCGACGCCGGTGAGCGCTCAAAGCGTCGTAAACTCGCCGTCGAGGTGTGGGTCGCGCGTGAGTTCTCTCGGCTGTTCGTCCGGATCGCGGTGGCGGTTGCGATCGCGACTGTGATCGCCGGTATCAAGGCGGCGGTGTCCGGCGGCGAGATGCTTCACACCTGGAGGATCAGCCTACTCGCGCTCGGCGGACTGATGTTCCTGCTTGCGGGGACAGGCCGAGGTGCCTCGCATCGCCGCCTCGACCAGGCCATGGATCACGGCCCGAACTACATCATGCGATTCCCCGGCGTGCAGCCCAAGCCGGACGACCGAACCCTAACCGTGAGCGCCGTCTTCGTCGGCAGTGGGCTCGCGCTCCTCGCCCTCGGCCTCCTCGCATAATCGGGCTGCACCGGCTCGTTAGGCCCGTTGTAGCGGGACACCTAACAGAGGTAACAGCCTTCATCAGCAAATGTCCGATGCGGCTCTAGCGAGGGAGGTGACCTGCGCGTCGCTGAGATGTTCCCACGGGTCGGCGAGGTGGAGCAGGCCGCGAGCCTCAATGTCCGTGCTCGGCACCCAGTGCGGGAAGCCTCCGTCCGCCGGGAAGACGCGACGTTCCACAGCGGCAGCAATCTCGGGAGGTCTCGTCATCAGCGAGTCACAAAGGCTATCGCTCACGGGTCATCGCGGAACACTGCCCAGGCGACCGTGCCCCCCATCTGATTGCGCAGCGCGCGTGCCAAACCGGCGAGCTCGAACGCGCGTAATGACCCGAGTAGTCATCGCGAGACGTGTGGTTGGAGCCCTCCTTCTCCTGACCGGCGCCATTTGGATTGGCCAAGGAACCAACCTGGTCGGCGGTTCATCGATGACCGGGAGCGCGTTCTGGGCGATCAATTGGAGTTCTCTGCGTCATCGCCGGCCTCGGTCTGCTCGGCTGGCCGTGGCGTCAGACGCGCACGGATCAATAGGCGCGTCATAGGCGACCAGGGGGTTGGCAGCGGCGCGTAAAACCGCTTGCACCTCGGCTCGAAACCGCTCCGCTCCATAGGTTCGACCCGTCGGATCAATTTTCAAGACGGTGTCTGAAGCGCCGAGGAGGACATCTCGCCGGTTTCAAGCCACGTGGCAAAATACTCCTCTATGCGGGCATTTCTTTGATGCCCCCGGCATGAATCGAACATGCGCACGTGGTTTAGGAAACCACTGCTCTATCCACTGAGCTACGGGGGCTGCGGGACATTGTGCCGCTCGCGCCGAACGTGCCCCCTTGAACCATGCAAAGATCGGCGGCGTGGGTGACACGACGGCGATCGCAGACCTGCTGCACGAGGCTGCCGAAACGCACCACGTCGTCTATCGCATCGTGGACGGCGACGATCCCGACTGGGCCTCGTGGTACGCCGACTGGCTCCTCACGCTTTCCGAGCTCCCGCAGCTCCTCGGCTCCGCACCCGTTCGCAGCCATCTCGTCCACACGCTCGTCGAGCTCGATCGCGTCTACACAACCGAGCCGCGCGAGGAGCGTTGGGAAGACTGGTACGCCGAGCGGCTCCTCGCTCGGTTCCCGAGCGGCTAGCTTGCCGCGCCGACCTTCTCCGCCGAGCGGCTCAATGCCTCGTCGGCGTCGAGCGCCTTGAAGAGCTCCTGGCCACGTCCGGCCACGTAGACGGCTCCGGCGGCGCCGGCGGCCATCGCCGCGGCTGCCACGCCAGGACCGCGAAGCCCGATCCCGAGAGACTCGTCGAGCGAGAAACGTCCGGGCCCTTCGTCGGCGAGCGCGCCCAGGGCGGCGAGCATCACGACGGGATACTCGATGCCGCCCTCCGTGACCCACAGGCCGTTCCGCAGGTGAACGTGACGGATCGCGTTCGTCATCACGCCGGTCAGCATGCTCACGGCCGCCGGCGTGAAGAGCCCCAGCGCGAGGAGCGAGCCACCACCGGCCTCCGCAGCACCCGCGAGCAACGCGTTCTCCCGTCCCGGCCGCAGGCCGATCTGCTCGAAGTTCTCTCCCGTGCCGTCGGGGCCGTCACCCCCGAACCAGCCGGCAAGCTTCTGCATCCCGTGGCCGAAGAAGTAGCCGCCGATCGTCAGCCGGAGAACCAGCTTCCCTGCGCCCGTCATGACGTCCGGCTACCCCCAGGTCGAGAACGAAAACGCCGGAGCTAGAGTCCCGCTCCATGAGCGATTTCAGCCTGGCCCGCGTGCTCGACTCGCGGCGCGGCGAGGATCTCGACCTCTGGGCGGGCACGATCAACCCGCAGTTCGTGCGGGTCCTGCGCACGATCGGCTTCGACCGCACCTGGGCGCGTGCCGAGGGCGCGTATCTCTACGACGCCGACGGAACGCGGTTCCTCGACCTGCTCGGCGGCTTTGGGATGTACGGCGTCGGCCGGAACAACCCACGGGTCCGAGCGGCGCTGGTCGAAGCTCTCGAGCTCGAGACGCCGGGGATGCTCGCGCTCGGGACGACGCTCCTTCCCGGCCTGCTGGCGGAGGAGATGATCGGCCTCGCCGGTGGCCGGATCGAGCGCTGTCTGTTCACGAACTCCGGCACCGAATCGGTGGAGGCGGCGCTCAAGCTCGGACGCGCGGCGACGAAGCGCGAGCGCGTCCTCTCCGCCGAGCACGGCTTCCACGGGCTTACCCTCGGCTCCCTCTCGGCGAACGGGAACGCGGAGTTCACCGCCCGTTTCCAGCCGCTATTGCCGGGCTTCGAGCAGGTGCCGTTCGGCGATCTGGAAGCGCTCGAAGAGCAACTACGCCGCGAGGACGTGGCGCTCTTCATCGTCGAACCGGTACAGGGGAAGGGCATCCACCTGCCGCCGGACGGATATCTCGAGCGCGCGCAGGAGCTGTGCCGGCGCTACGGGACGCTCTTCTGCGTCGACGAGGTGATGACCGGGCTCGGGCGAACGGGCCGGATGTTCGCGTTCCAGCACTGGGGGCTCGAGCCGGATCTCGTCACGGTGGCGAAGTCGCTCTCGGGCGGGTACGTCCCGGTGGGCGCGCTGCTCATGGCCCGCTCGGTGCACGAGGCGGTCTTCGACTCGATGTCGCACGCGATGTCGCACGGCTCGACGTTTGCGCCGAACGAGCTGGCCATGGCGGCGGGGCTTGCGACGCTTCACGAGTTCAGCGAGCAAAGGCTTGTGCAGGAGAGCTCGCGACTCGGGGCGCGGCTCCTCGAGCTGACGCGGCCGCTCGTGGACGAGTTCGAGGTCGTGCGCGAAGTGCGGGGGGTCGGGCTCGCGTGGGCGATCGAGTTCGGCGAGCCGACCGGCGGCGGCCGCATGACGTACCGCATGATCGAGCGCGCTCAGCGTGGGTTGTTCGCGCAGCTGGTCGTCGTGCCGCTCTTCACGAAGCACCACATCCTTACCCAGGTCGCGGGCCACGACATGGCCGTGATCCGGATCCTGCCTCCGCTCGTCCTGACGGACGCCGACATCGACGAGTTCGCGGACTCCCTGCGCGCGACGATCAAGGCGGCGCGCAGGCCGCAGGCGCTGACGAAGCTGGCGCTCACGGCCGCGAGTGCCGGGCTGTCGCGCCGGGCATAGCGCCTGAATGCGGCGTGCTAAACGCCCTCCGCGTCGCGGAGCCTGAGGATTGCTTGGCGCTCCTCGTCAGTGACATTGGCGTCCGTGAGCCGGTAGTCGGTCGCCGCAGGTAGTACGCGGAGCAGCTCGTCGCGGTCGAAGTGCGCGAGGAAGCGCTCGGTGACCGTACCGCCGAGCCGCCCCAGTCCCTGGCTGGTCACTCCGATCACCCACGTCAGCGCGACGTCGAACACAGGGTCACCCCGCCGCGCATTCGTCCAGTCGATGACGACCGGACCGTCAGGGGAGAGGATCACGTTCGCCGGATGCAGATCGAGGTGAAGCAGCCGGTCGCCGGCACCGACGGCCGGGAGCCACGCAGGCGCGTCGATCTCGTGGAGCTTCTCGTGGAGCTGGGCGAGCACAATTGCGTGTTCCTCGATCGCCGAAGGGGCGGACGACGCTGCCGCCTCCGACATCGTCTGACCATCGATCCGTGCGAGCACGAGCGCATCGGCCGTGACCTCCAGCACCTGAGGAACGGGGTAGCCGTGGGCACGAGCGTGTCGCATCACGAGCGCCTCCCGTTCCGGGTTGCCACCGGTCCTGAAACGGCGTAGGACTCGGCCGTCTCCTAGGTCGAAGACCTCTGACGCGCGCCCCGCCGCGATCAATTTCGGCTCAGTCACGCTCGAGCGGCAGGCCGCGTTTCGACCACTCGCTCCACGAGCCTGGATAGAGGCGGCCTTCTCGACCGGCGAGCCAGGCGCGGTGGAGGGTGACACACGACGTGACACCGGAGCCGCAGTACGCGACGAGCTCCCCCGGAGGAAGCTCCGGAAGCGGCTGGTCCCAGGGAGCGTTCGCAGCACCGGGGATGCGGCCGGGGGGATCGTCGATCTCGTTCGGCTCGCCTCGCCAGCGGTTCGCAGTGCGCGCGTCGACGAGCAGGAGTGACGGGTCGGCAAGTCGGCGCGCGATCTCCTCCGCCGCGATCGTGTCGCCCTCGCGCTCGCGCGGCACGAACTCAGCCGGCTCGATCTGCTCTTCACCTTCCCGGAGCTCGCCTCCCCAGGCGTCGATCCCGCCGAGCAGAACGGCGCAGTCGTCGTGGCCGAAATGGCGGAGCAGCCACCACAGCCGCTCGGCGCCACCCATCGAGCCGTAGGCGACGACGAAGACCTCGGCACCGATGCCGGCCTGGCCCACGGCAGCGGCGAACTTTTCCGCCGAAGGCAGCGGATGCCGGCCGGCGTCGGGGATGGACAGGTCCGAGAGGTGCTCGTCGACGTCAAGGAAGGAGGCGCCCGGAATGTGTCCGGCCAGGTACTGACGGCGACCTGCCTCGAGGTCGCCGAGCTCCCAGCGGCAGTCGAGGAACTGGTACCTCACGCGTCCAGGAGGAACGTCACGGTCTCGCCCCGGGCGATGCGCTCCTCTTCCTCCTCGGTCGGCGCGATGCCGAACCAGCGCAGCTGCTCGTCGACCTCCGCGCGCGGAACGCCGCTCCTGGCGCCGTACACGACGTCGGCAAGCAACTTGCGGTCGCCGCGCTTCATTCCGTGCAGCTCCTCCTCGACCAGATCGGGGTCGATGCCGGCCGCCACGAGTTTCCTGCGTGACGCCTCGTCGAGGCGGACTCCGTTCGGGCCGACCTCCTCCGGCGTCACCTCGAACGTCGCCAGCCTTGGCAGGCCGCCACGCGGGGGATCGGCGACGCGATCGCGATCCCGCAGGTAGTTGATCACGATCTTGGCTCGTGCCTTGTCCGCCGATGCACCGATGAGGTACATGCCTACGCGCCGACCACCCTCGAGCGACGCTCGAGCCAAACCGTGTCGCGCCACGCGCCGTCGAGCTCAGCGAGCCGCTCCCGCACGCCGATGAGGCGAAAGCCGCACGCCTCGTGCAGCCGGAGGGACGCCTCATTCTCTGGAAAGAGACCGGCGTTCAGCGTCCAGTATCCGGCCTGCTCCGAGCGCTCGACGAGCTCTTCGAGGAGGAGACGGCCCACGCCCACCCCGCGCGCCATCTCACCGACGTACACGCTCACGTCACCGACGCCGCGGTAACACCGGCGCGGGGAATAGGGCGACAAGGCTGCCCAGCCGACGACGGCGCCGTCGCGCTCTGCGACGAGCCGGAGCTCTGGATGAGCTGCGTCCCAGGCCTCCCACGAAGGCGCCTCGGTCTCGAAGGTTGCGCCGCTGCGGATGCCTTCCTCGTAGATCGCGCGCACCGCCGGCCAGTCGTCCGGCCGCAGGTCGCGAACGGTCACCGTGCGTGGCTCGGCGTCCAAACCGCCGCGAGGATCCCGAGGCCGATGAGGACGCTCCCACCGAACCAGCGCTGCACGCGCGCGATCACCTGCGAGCCGCGCAGGCGTTCGGCGATCGTCCCGGCGGCGAGCGCGTACATGCTGTCGCTGAGGAAGCCGAGGACGGCAAAGCTGATCCCGAGGATGAAGACCTGGAGCCACGCGTGATGAGCCTCCGGGTCGACGAACTGGGGGAGAAACGCGAAGACGAAGACGATCGTCTTCGGGTTCGTCAGGTTGACGACGATTCCCTGCATGTAGGCCCGCCGCCGAGTCCGCGGCACCGCCTCGGCTTCGGCCTCGTCGAGGCCACGCCCCAGCAACCGACGCACGCCGAGAAAGACGAGGTAGGCGGCGCCGACGTAGCGAACGGCGTCGAAGGCGGCGGTCGAGGCGAGCAGCAGTGACGAGAGGCCCCCGGCAGCGATCCCGACGAATACCACCGTGCCGGTCGTGATCCCGGCGACCGAGGCAAGCCCCCCGCCGCGCCCCATCTCGATGCTGCGCGTGACGACGTAGAGCACTGCCGGCCCGGGCACGAGCAGCAGCGCGATCGCCGCGGCGAGGAAAACGGCAAATGTCGAGAGGGACGGCATGATCCGAACGATGCCACGACCGCTCACCTGGGACGAATTCGAGCAGGCTGCGCCTGAAATCGCCGCGAAGGGACGCGAGCTGATCGAGCAGTTCCAGTTCGTTCTCGTCGGCACGCTCACCAGGGACGGCTCGCCGAGGATCACACCCGTCGAGGCGTACATCATCGACGGGCACCTCCTCGTCAACATGATCCCGCGCTCGCTCAAGGCGCGCGACCTTCTGCGCGACCCACGCGTGTATGTCCACGCTCCGGTCACTTCCAAGGAGGGCTCGCCCGAGTTCAAGCTCGCGGGGCGGGCCGAGGTGCTCGAAAGCCGCGAGCTACGCCAAAAGCTCGACGACCTGTTCTCGGCGATGATCAAGTGGCGGCCGCTCCCCGATTCGCACTACTTCGAGTTCCTCGCAGAGCGCGCGGCCTGGATCACATACGGCGAGGAGAAGCAGCGGTCCATTCGCTGGCGCGTCGGCTCCCCAGAGAAGCACCTGGAAAAGCCCGATATTTGACGCGGCCGGCTCGAGCGCCTAGCCTTCGCGGGTCATGTTGCTCGTGAACTTGATGGATCGGATTCCGGTGGGCGGTAGCGGTCGCCCCGCCGGAGCGTGCGTCGACCTTTAGGTCCGCGCACCGCCCCTAGCGGCGGTTTCCGTCCTCAGTTCCCACTTCTTTTTTCGAAGGAGCAGCATGTCCAGTTTCGTACCATCCACAACCGATCTCGCCTCACGTCTAGACCGCAAGGCGCCCGCCGTCGAGGTGCGCGACCTGCGGAAGACGTTCCAGCGCCGTGACCGCAACGCGAACCGCTTCGCGCGCAAGCGTCCGTGGCCGGCGCTCGACGACATCACCTTCACGATCGCCCGTGGCGAGTGCGTCGCCATCCTCGGCCAGAACGGATCGGGGAAGTCGACGCTCGTCCGCCTCCTCTCGACGCTCCTGATAGACGACGGCGGCGAGGCGCGGATCTTCGGCCACGACGTGGATCGCGAGGCGTCGACGATCCGCCGGCTCGTCAACCGCGTCTCAGTCGAAGCGAGCTTCTTCAAGAAGATGTCCGCCGCGGAGAACCTCTCTTACGCGGCCCGCTTCTACGGGATGACGCCGCGCCAGACGCGCGTGGCCGTGCCCGAGATCCTCGCCAGCGTCGGCTTCCCGCCAGAGCGGCGCGGCGAGTCGATGGAGCACCTGTCACGCGGGATGCAGCAGAAGGTCGCCCTCGCCCGGGCGCTCCTGACCTCGCCTGTTCTGCTCCTGCTCGACGAGCCGACGACCGGGCTCGACCCGCGGTCGAAGCTCGAGGTGCAGGAGTTCATCCGCGAGGTTCGGGCGGAGCACGACGCGACGATCCTCCTCTGCACCCACGACATGGCCGAGGCGGAGACGCTCGCCGACCGGGTCGGGATTCTCGATCGCGGCCGGCTGCTCTTCCTCGAGCCGGTCGAGGACGTGAAGCGGCGCTTCGGCGTCGCGACGCTCGAGCAGGCGTTCTTCGCCGCGACCGGGCGCGAGTTCGAGAACGAGCAATCCGACGAGGACGACGAGTACCGGGAGGTGTTCGCATGAGTGAGTACGCAATCGAGATGCGCAACCAACTCGTCGGCCTGTTCGGGATCGTCGAGCGGAACGTCTACCTCACGAAGCGCTACTTCCTCTGGGACCTGGCGTTCATGGTCTGGACGATCGCGAACACGCTCACGATCGTGTTCATCGCACGCTCGGCGGGTCTCAGCGCGGCCGCCGAGAACACGCTGGCGACGAGGCTCCTCGTCGGCGCGACGATCTGGGCCTTCCTCGGGATCATCTTCGAGTTCATGACCGAGACGGTCGCGTGGGAGCGCTGGGAAGGGACGATCGAGTACACGTTCATGGCGCCGCTGTCGCGCCTCGTCCACCTGTTCGGGCAGGGGGCGTTCGCGGTGCTCTACGGGCTGATCCGAGCGACGATCCTATTCTTTGCAGTCGCCGCGTTCATCGGCATCCACGCACCGCAGGCGAACTACGGCGCGGCGTTCGCGCTGCTCGCAATCGGCTCGATCTCGTTCATCGGGGTCGGGATCATGACCTCGGTGCTGCCGCTGATCTCGCCGGAGAAGGGCGCGCAGCTCGGCTTCGTCGCGCAGGGCGTGATGCTCGCCGTCTCGGGCGTCTACTACCAGGTGAGCGTCATGCCGGAGTGGATGCAGTGGATCGCGAAGATTTCGCCGGCGACCTACGTGCTCCGCGGCGACCGGAGCTCCATCGTCCACGGTGCCGGGCTCGCGTGGCCCGATGTCTGGCCGCTGCTGATCATCGCCGTCCTCGCGACGCCGATCGGGCTCGCGGTCTTCCGCGTCGGTGAGCGGCACGCGAAGAAGCACGGAAAGCTGAAGCGGTCGGGATGATCGAGCTACGCAAAGCCGAGACGGACGACGAGCTCGAGCTGTGGCGCAGCGTGCGCATCGCGGTGCTCCCCTACGAGCGTACGGCATCGGTCGCGGAGCTGCGCGCAGGCGGCAGCTTCATGCTTCTCGCCTTCCGGGACGGGGAGCTGGCGGGCTCGGGCAGCGCGGGAAAAAGCGACATCGGCGGTGGCGCGGTGTCTCCTCGCGTGCTGCCGGCGCACCGCCGGCACGGGGTGGGAACGGCCCTGCTTCACCGCCTCGCGTCGCACGCCGAGAAGTGCGGCCACCGGGTGATCGGGTCGATGGTCGACGATCCGGAGTCGTTTGCGTTCGCACAGCATTTCGGCTTCGCCGAGACCGGTCGCCAGGTCGAGCAGATGCGCACGGTTGCCGCCGGCGAGCCGTGGCCGGCGGTGCCCGACGGCATCGAGGTGATCTCGGTAGCCGAGCGGCCGGAGTTGCTGCCGCGCCTCTACCACGAGCTCGCGCTGCCGGCGTTCGAGGACATGCCGACCCCGCGCAAGGTCGAGATCACGGTCGAGCAGTGGGAGACCGAGTGGCTGAACTGGCCCGAAGGAACCTTC
>DATFHC010000072.1:0-2621 GCA_035248765.1 Gaiellaceae bacterium | reverse complement strand
CTTGCCGACCGCGACCGGGTCGCCGCTGACGAACCCGTGGCCGGCCGAGGGGTCGCCGGTCATGACCTCGCCGGTGTTGATCCCGATCCGCACCTCGAGCTGGACGTCGCTGTCGCGGTCGAGCTCGGCGACGCACTCCTGCACTGCGACGGCCGCCCGCATGGCGCGCAGCGCGTCGTCCTCGTGCACGACCGGCACGCCGAAGACCGCCATCACCTCGTCGCCGACGAACTTCTCGACGGTTCCGCCGTGTCCCTCGATCGCGGCGGCGGCTCGTTCGAAGAAGCGCGTCATCACGAATCGGAGCGCCTCGGGGTCGAGGCGCTCGGCGAGCTCCGTGTAGGCGACGAGGTCGCAGAAGAGAACGGTGACCGTCTTGCGATTCATGTCCCGAACGTACACCTCCGGCCGTACGATTTCGAGGTGTCCGGGGGCGTGCTCTCAGAAGGCTCCGCAGCCGAGACGATCGATCTCGCCAAGCGGTATCCGAAGGCGCGGGTGAACGCCGTCGACGGCGTCTCCTTCGCCGTCACGGCCGGCGAGGTGTTCGGGTTGCTCGGTCCAAACGGAGCGGGGAAGACCACGACGGTCGGGATGCTGACGACCCGCGTCCGGCCAACCGGTGGCAAGGCGCTGGTGGGTGGGGTGGACGTCGTCCGGGATCCGGTCGGCGCGCGACAGCAGGTCGCCGTCGTCCCGCAGCGGAGCAATCTCGACCGCTCGATCTCGATCCGGGACAACCTCGTCTTCCATGCCGCCTACCACGGCGTGCCTCCGCGAGAGCGCGTTCAACGCGCCGACGAGCTGCTCGAGCAGTTCGGCCTGCTCGACCGCGCGCGGGACAAGCCGGATTTCTTCTCCGGCGGGCAGTCGCAGCGAGTGATGATCGCGCGCGCGCTCATGCACGCACCGCGGGTGCTCTTCCTCGACGAGCCGACGACGGGTCTCGATCCCGCCGCGCGCCTCTTCGTCTGGGATCGCCTCCGCGAGCTGCGCGAGTCGGGCGTGACGCTCGTCCTCACGACGCACGACATGGACGAAGCGGCCGTGCTTGCGGCTCGCGTGGGGATCATGGATCACGGCAAATTGCTCGCCCTCGACACGCCAGACGCCCTCATCGGGACGCTCGAAGGGGAGAGCACGCTCGAGCTCGCCGCCGACGTGCCTGCGGACGGTGCGGTCATCGATGGGCTCGGTGCGCTCGCCGGCGTGGAGCGGGTCGAGACGGTCCAGATCCAGGCGGAGAACGGCACTGCAGAGGCGCCGGCGGCAGGGTCGCAGCCGCTACGCGTACGTCTCTATCTCACCGGCGACGCTGCGCTTCATGTCGCCCCTGCGGCGGCCGTTCTCGCCGAGCACGGCCTGGCGCTGCAGGACGTGAAGCTCGGTACGCCGACACTCGAGGACGTCTTCATCCACCTCACGGGACGGACGCTGCGGTGAGCGCGGTCGCGTCGCCGAGCGCCGCAGTCGAGCAGGCGACGGAGTGGCGCGCCTTCCGTGCCGTCCTCTACCGCGACCTGTACGTCACCTGGCGCGAGCTGCCCGCCTTCCTCGCACAGGTCATCCTGCAACCGCTCTTCCTGCTCTTCGTGTTCGGGAAGGTGCTCGGCAGCCTCGGCTACACACGGCACAACTACGCGAGCCTGCTGTTCCCGGGCCTCCTCGCGCTCACCGCCGTGATCACGGCGATGCAGACGCTCGCCTTTCCGCTCGTGGCCGAGTTCGGCTGGACGAAGGAAATCGAGGACCGGCTGATGGCTCCGATGCCGACGTCGTTCGTCGCCGCGGAGAAGGTGCTGTTCGCGCTTCTGCGCTCGTTCGCAGCGACGCTGATCATGATCCCGGTCGGGATCCTCGTACTCGGCTCGATCCCGTGGCGCTGGAGCGGCCTCCCGCTCTTTCTCGCAGGTCTCCTGCTCGGAGCACTCGTCGGCGCGGGCTTCGGCCTGCTGATGGGAACCCTCGTGCAGCCACAGCGGATCAGCCTGCTCTTCTCGCTCGTCTTCACACCACTGCTCTTCACCGGCTGCAGCCAGTACCCGTGGCCGTCCCTCGCCCGGCTGCGCTGGTTCCAGGTCGTCACCGCTGCGAATCCGATGACCTACGTGAGCGAAACGCTGCGCGGGTCGCTCGTGCCGGCGGTGCCGCACATCAAGCCGTGGATCTGCCTGCTCGTGCTCGTCTTCGCGGTCTGCGTCCTGATCTCGATCGGGCTGCGAGGCTTCTACCGGCGCGCGATCGACTGAGTCACGTCACGCCGAGCGCTCCGGGACGCCCTCGTCGTCCGGGGTTGCACCGTCCGGGTCGAGCTCGTCGGCGTGCGCGCTCGCTTCGTCCGCCGCCTTCCGCGACTCACGCGCCTCCTGCATCTGCTCTTGCGCGACACGTTCGCGCTCCTCCGCTTGGTGCGTCCGGGTCTCCGCCTCCTGCCGGAGCTCCCGTGCCTCTTCGCGCCGTTGCCGCCGGTCGCGGCTGCGCATCGCCCCGAAGGCGAGGAGCGCGAGAACGACCACGACGCCGATTGCGATCAGGATCCAGATCCAAGCTGCCATCAGAAACCTCCTCCCGTGTTCAAAGGGCAACGGGAGGAGGTCCGGTTCGGTTCCGCCCTTGCGGGC
>DATFHC010000071.1:0-5707 GCA_035248765.1 Gaiellaceae bacterium | reverse complement strand
GATGTCCGCCTCGTCGATGCCGAGTTGCTCGGTGAGGACCTCCTTGACCCGCTCGTAGACTTCCTCGCGCGACGCTGCCATGTCACCTCGTTGTGTTGTCGGGGCTGGAAAGCGCGCCGATCATACAAGCTCCGCGCGCTGCGGCTGGGTCAATCGGGTGGCGAGGCGGCCGACGACGTCGTGGTCGACGCCCCGGGCGGCGAGTCGGATCGCGTTCGCGATCGCCGTCGCCGACGAGTTCCCGTGCGCGATCACGACGAGCCCGCGCAGGCCGAGGAGGTAGGCGCCTCCGTACGTGTCCGGGTCGAGCCGTTTCCGCAACCGGCGTGCCGCAGGCTTGATGAGAAAGCCCCCGAGCGTTCCCGACGTGCTTGCCGTGATCTCCTCGCGGAGCAGCTGGAGCAGCGTCCGAATCGAACCCTCCACGGACTTGAGCGCCACGTTGCCCGTGAAACCGTCGGTGACGAGGACGTCGGCGGCCCCTTCGAGGATGTCGCGACCCTCGGCGTTGCCGCGGAAATCGAGGTCCGACGCCGCGAGCAGGTCGCGCGCCTCGAGCGTGAGCTGGTTTCCCTTTTCCGGCTCCTCTCCGATCGAGAGGAGGCGGACGCGCGGCCGTTCGATGCCGAGAATCTCCTCGGCGAACACCGCTCCCATGGTGGCGAACTGGAGCAGGTGCTCGGCGCGGCAGTCGGCGTTCGCGCCGGCGTCGATCAGGATCGAGGGGCCCCGGCGGGACGGGATGGGCACGGCGATCGCCGGGCGGCGAACGCCGGCCACCCGACGCAGCAGGACGAGGCCGGCCGCGAGCATCGCTCCCGTGTTGCCGGGGGAAACGACGGCGTCGGCTTCGCCGTCAGCGACCGCCTTGACGGCCCGGACGAGCGAGCTGTCCTCCTTCGTGCGGAAGGCGTCGGCGGGCTTCTCGTCCATCCCGACCACCTGGGTCGTGGCGACGTGCCCGAGCCCGCCGGTGTCGAGCCCAGCCGAACCGAAGATGACCGGCTGCACACCGTCCGCCGCCGCCAGCCGCGCACCCTCGATCACAGCCCGCGCGCCACGGTCGCTGCCCATCGCATCGACGGCGACCCGAATCATTCGCGGAGCTTAGGGTCTTACGGAGCCTGGACGCGGAAGGGCTCGACCTCGCGGCCCTTGTACGTGCCGCAGGTCGGGCAGACGCGGTGCGGGCGCTTCGGCTGGCCGCACGTCGGGCAGACGTTGACCTTCGGCGCGCTGATCGCGTGCGTGGCGCGCCGCTTGTCGCGCCGGGACTTCGAGGTTTTCCGCTTGGGGACAGCCATGGCCGCGCGCCACTATAGCCTGCGTCTGTGAAGACGACGGAGATCCTCAGCCACTTCGACGAGCAGATGCGGCGTAGGGCCGCGCCCGACTTCCTGTTCGTCAGCGACAACTGGAGCGCGGTGCTCTGGCGGCCGGATGACGGGGTGGTCGAGCCGCTCGTTGCGCGGATGCGCGACCTGCCGGGATACGTCGAATGGAAGTACTACTCCCACGACGGACCGGAGCTCCGGGACCGCCTCGTCGCGGCAGGGCTCGAGCCCGACGACGAGGAGACCGTGGTCGTGGCCGAGGCAGCTTCGATTCCGCCTCCGCCCGAGGAGGTCGAGCTCCGGATCGTGGACGAGGAGTTCGTCGACCTCGCGGCATCGGTGTTCGGCGACCGGTTCGACCTGCCGGAGAAGGCCGTCGCGGTCGTTGCCGTGGTCGACGGACAACCGGTGTCGGGCGGGCGGATCGACTTCGAGGACGGCGTCGAGTTCGCCGGCCTGTTCGGCGGCATTACGCTGCCGGAGTATCGCGGCCGGGGCCTGTATCGCGCGACGGTGGCGAGACGCGCCGAGCTCGCGCGCGAGTGCGGGTACCGCTGGCTCTACTCCGACGCGCTGCCGACGAGCCGCCCGATCCTCGAGCGCCTCGGCTTCGTCCCGATCACGACGACCACGCCGTTCACGATTCCCGCTGGAGCTGACTGAGCTTCTCCCAGCGCGGATCCGTGCGCTCCTCGACATGCTCGTGCGGCTCGGCGTTGAGGTCCTTCCCGCAGACCTGGCAGAGGCCGGCGCAGTCGGGCCGACAGAGGATCTTGTCCGGCAGCGCGAGCGCGATCGCATCGCGCGCCCACGCTGAGAGGTCGAGCCGGTCGTCCTCGAGGTACTCGGTGCGCTCCTCGTCGCTCTCGGGCTTCGTCGCCTCGTATTCGCGCAGCCCCAGCGACACCGGCAGCTCGGCGTCGGTGAGGCAGCGGAAGCACGGCCCTTCGAGCAAGACGTCGAACGCGAGCTCGAGGATGCTCCCGCTCGACGCGCGCGTGACCGCGAGCTCGGCGGGCGCCGGATTCGGGCGCGGCTCGTAGGTCTGGCCGCCGAGGAGGAGCGGCTCGAGCTCGATCTCTACGCGCTCCCGAGCCTGGTCGCCGGAGCGGATGCGAAGCGTGCGGAGGTCGAAGGTGGTCATTCCGCCACCGTAGCGGCGCTTTCAGCCCGTGAAGCGGACGCCGTCGAGCGTCTTTCGGACATCCGCAAGTCCCGCCGCGAAGTCGGGACCGCAGACGACTGCGCCGACCTCGATCTGTCTCACGTTCGAGCTGGGCCCGTGGATGAGCGCGGTCAGGAATTGCTGCGTCGCGCCGGTGCTGCAGTTCACGTACGACTTCTGGGTGCGGCGCGTCGATTCCCGCCGAACCGTGATGCGCGCAGCCTCTCCGCCAAGAGTTGCATTCGGCCTGAGCCGAGTCAGGACGTGGTCGGCGGCGAACCACCACTCAGAGACGCCGTTCCGGCCGAGCCGCTGCGGCGGGGGAAGCGGCGTCCCGCTGCCGAACTCCAGATTCGGCTGACAGCGCGGAGGGATGGACGCGTTGGTCAAGAGCACGAGGGGGAAGACGCTGGTTCCGAGCCAGCACCAGTCCACACGTTGCCACTCCGAGGGGTAGCGGAACTCGAACCCGTAGCCCGCAAAGCTCGCCCTGGTGAGGCGACCGTTGCCCCCGTTCGCCCCGCTCAGTGCAACGATCAGGCCCGCCGCGGCTCCGCCGAGCACGACGGCGAGTGCCGCGCCCGCGACGAGCAGTCCCCGCCTAGACCGCGGGATCGGGAATCGCCCGCGCACCGCGCCAATGATGGCGAGCGCGGCACCCGAGCGTCAACTCACGGCGCGATGCGGCGGAGATCGACGAGTCGCGGCGCGGACGGCGGAAGCGGCCCCTCCTGCGCCTCCTTGTCCCTGAGATACGGCTCGACGGTCTCCGGCAGGGGCTCGACGTCGTCGTGCGGCGCATGCCTGGCGAGGACGAGCATGCCGACCGAGGCGAGAATGACCGCACCCGCCGCGAGCTCCCGGCCGCCGACCGCCTCCCCGGCGAACAGCCAGCCGAGCAGCACGGCGACCCCGGGATTAACGTAGGCGTACGTCGAGACCACAACACTCGGCGCACCGCTCTGGAGCAGCCAGCCGTACGCCGTGAAGGCGACGAGCGAGCCGAAGACGACGAGGAACCCGAACGCCGCCAGCGAGCCGGTCGAGATCGCTGCGGGATGCACACGCCCGACCTCGCCCATCGCGCCTCCCGCGACGGCGAGCAGCGCCGCTCCGCACAGCATCTGGATCGAGGCGGAGAGGAACGGCGCCTTCGGCAGTGGCGCGACGCGCGCGTACGCGGATCCGACCGCCCAGGCGAGTCCGGCTCCGAGAATCACTCCGGCGCCGACCGGGTCGACGTGCGCGCTCTGCCCGACGAGCAAGGCGACCCCGAAGAGGCCGGTCGCGATTCCGGCGAGCGCCCCCAGTGACAGCCGTACTCCGAAGAAGGTGCGGTCGAGGACGGCCGTGAACAGTGGCACCGTCGCGATCAGGAGAGCCGTGAAGCCGGAGGCAACGCGCTGCTCTGCCCACGCGACGCCTCCCGTGTCGACGAACAGCAGCAGTCCGCCGACGATCGCGGCGGAGGTCCACTCGCGCCGTCCGGGCCGGGCAGCGGCGATCTCGCCGCGCCACGCGGACCAGCCGTAGAGGAGTCCGCCGGCGAGCGCGAACCGGGCGGCGAGCATGAGCAGCGGCGGCAGCGTCCTGTCGGCGACGGCGATTGCGAAATACGTCGATCCCCAGACGACGTAGACGATCCCGAGCGCGATGGCGATCTTCGTCCTCATGGCTCCATGGTGCCCAGCAGGATCGATCAGGACAAGTTGAGTTATCGTTCGTGTCGATCATGAGCGCTAATGATTGGCTGGGCGTCGAGATGCGCCATTTCGCGGCTCTGGAAGCGGTCTCGCGGGCCGGCTCGTTCGGCCGTGCCGCACGCGAGCTCGGCTACACGCAGTCGGCCGTCAGCCAGCAGATCGCGCAGCTCGAGCGGATCGTCGGGCAGCGGCTCTTCCACCGTCCCGGCGGCCCTCGGCGAGTGGAGCCCACGGAAGCCGGCCTCCTCTTGCTCCGACACGCCGACGCGATCGTCGCCCAGCTCGACGCGGCTCGGGCGGACATGGCCGCACTCGCCGAGGGTGAGGCCGGAACGCTGCGGGTCGGCATCTACCAGAGCGTCGGCGCGCGCCTACTCCCCACCCTAGTCCGGCGCTTCCGCGCGCAGTGGCCGCGTGTCGGTGTCCGGGTCCGGGAGGAGAGTGCGGCCGCCGATCTGCTGCGCCTGCTCGAGCACGGCGAGCTCGACCTCACGTTTGCCGAGCTGCCGCTACGAGAGGGCCCGTTCGAGTGGGCCGAGCTGCTCCAGGATCCATACGTCCTGCTCGTCTCGGCGCGTTCCGAGCTCGCCGATCTCGACACGGCGCCGTCATTCCGCGACGTCGCGAAACTTCCTCTGATCGGCCGCCGCAGCACCGACGAGCCCGACCGGTGGCTCGCGGGCCGCGTGCCGGAGCTCGACGTCATCTTCCGGACGGACGACAACGGCACGCTGGCGGCGCTCGTCGCCGAGAACCTCGGCGTCTCGATCGAGCCGCGTCTCGTGGTCGATCCTCGCGACCGCGACGTGAAGATGCTGCCGTTCGGCTCGCGGATCCCGCCGCGCACGCTCGTGCTCGCGTGGCACCGTGATCGCTACCGCTCGCAGGCGGCGCAGGCGTTCGTCGAGCTCGCGCGCGAGGTCGCCGCGACCGAGACCGAGAGCTAGAAGCGCTCGTCGTCGGCGATGTCGCCGTTCGCGCCGAGCCCCGCGACGACCGTCTCCTGCGAGCGCTCGTGCAGCCGGTCGCGACCACGCCGGACAGCGGTGAGAAACCGCTCGAGATTGACCTCGAGGGAGGCGAGCTGGTTGTCGGCCCAGTCCTCCATCTCGAGCTTCATCTCGCGCGCGCTGCGCCGGGCGTCGTCCACGATCTCGTCGGCCTGCCGCTCCGCGATCTTGACGATCTCGGTCTGCGATGCCTCGCGCACAGCCTGTTCCCGCGCCTCGGCGAGGAGCCGATCGACCTCCCGCTTCGCCTCGGCCAGCATCTCCTGCCGCTCCTTGACGATCCAGCGAGCCTGCTTGATCTCCTCCGGAATCGTCGCGCGCATCTGGTCGAGGATGTCGTAGATCTCCTCGCGGTCGATCCGCACCTGGTCGGTCAGGGGCACGGCCTTGGCGTTGTGGACGAGGTCGTCGAGCTTGTCGATTAGAACAAGGACGTCCATTGGTTGCGCAGTGTAGCCCCCAGGGCGGAGGGAACCTAGCTCAGAACCTCGCTGC
>DATFHC010000070.1:0-23925 GCA_035248765.1 Gaiellaceae bacterium | reverse complement strand
CGACCTCCGTCGAGATCGCGTTCAGCTTTTCGGGCCGGTTCAGCCGGATCACGGCGACCTCGCCGTCACACGCGACCTCGATGACGCTCACCGGAGCAACTCTTTCAGCTCCTCGGCGGCCTCGACGGCGCGACGACCGACGTCAGGGAGCCGCTCCCGCGGGAGACGGCGCTCGGTGCCCCAGACGCTGACGATCGCCACCGCGCGACCCTGCTCGGAAAGCACGGGCGCCGACGCGCCGAAGAGCGACTCCTCCAGCTCGCCGACGCAGATCGCGTAGCCGTCACGGCGCACCGTTCGGAACTGCTCGGCGAGGCTGCGCCGATCGGTGACCGTCGTGTCCGTGTAGCGCTCGAGCCGCTTCGGCAGCACCGCTTCCTGCTCCTCCTCGGGCAGGTACGCGAGGTACGCCTTACCGGGGGAGGTGGCGTGCAGCGGCACCGTTCGCCCGAACCAGTTCGGCGCCATCACGTGCGGCGGGTCGACCTGGTCGACGTAGACGAGGCTGAAGCGGCGGGCGACCGCGAGGTTCGTCGCCTCGCCGGTCTCCTGGGCGAGCAGCTCGAGGACGGGCCGGCCTCTGCGGACGAGCGGGTCGACGTCGGCGCCGGCTGCGATGCGGAGAAAGGCGTAGCCGAGGCTGTAGCGCTGGCTGATCGGGTCGCGCTCGATCAGGCCGTGGCTGTCGAGCGTCGCGAGCAGCCGCCACGTCGTGCTCCGGTTGAGCCCACAGGCGGTGGCAAGCTCGTTGACGGTCGGAGGGTGCGGGCTGTCGGCGATCGCCTTGATCAGCGCCGCTGCGCGGTCGACGGACTGGATCGTCTTCGCGCGGGACTCGGTCGCGCTCATGTGACCGACACCTCTTCCCCGAGCGGCGCGAGCTCGACCACTTCGCGACGGAACGGCACTGCGTCTCCGTGCGGTTCGCCGTCCAGCTCCTCCGCGTAGCGGCGGCCGTCCCAGACGGCTGTCGCGATCGTGCCGGGTGCGTACGCGTCACCGATCGGAGTCGCGCCGAGCTCGAGAGCGAGAGCGTCGTTCGGCAGTCGCGCCGTCACGAGGACGAGGCCGTCGAGCGGGACCTCGCGCTCGCGGGCGGTGTAGATGTCGACCAGGCGCGCGGTTCCGTTCTCCACGGCCGCGAGCGCTTGCGCGGTCGCGAGCTCGACGCCGGACTCGACGAGCCGCTGGTGGATGCGGGCGTGCTCCATCGTGTTCACGCTGAACTCGGAAACGATCGGCGCTGTCGTCACGAGGGTGACGCGCTTTCCCTCGGCTGCGAGAAGCTCGGCGAGGACGCCCCCGAGGTAGTAGTGGTCGTCGTCGAGGAGGACGATCCGCTCGCCCGCCGGCCGAGCGCCTGCCATGAGGTCGTCGGGAGTCAGCGTCTCGAGGGCGGGGTCGAAGGCGGGCGGCCTCGTGTGGTAGCGCCCGACACCGTCCGCGCGCCAGTGCGCGCCCGTCGCGACGGCCACGTGGTCGAAGCCGTAGTCACGCACCTCCTCAGCCGTTACCTCACTCTCGAGCGCGATCTCGACATTCGGGAGCTTCGCGAGCTGGCCGCGCCGGTAGTCGACCACGCGGATCCAGGCGGCGAGCCCGGGGAGCCGCGCCTCGCGGAGCACACGTCCGCCGAGCTCCCGTCCGGCTTCCGCGAGGACGACGTCGTAGCCGCGCTTGCCGAGCGCCATCGCTGCCTCGAGCCCAGCGGGCCCGCCGCCGACGACGAGTACCTTTGAATCCGAGCCCGCGGGTCGGAAGCGCTCGGGATGCCAGCCGCGCCGCCACTCCTCGCCCATCGACGGGTTCTGGGTGCAGCGGATCGGAGTCATCGTCCAGTCGCCTGTCACGCAGATGTTGCAGCCGATGCACTCGCGGATGTCCTCGAGCCGGCCTTCCTCGACCTTCACAGGCAGGAACGGGTCGGCGATCGACGGCCGGGCAGCGCCGACGAAGTCGATCACGCCGTCACGGATGAGGCGCACCATCGTGTCGGGCGAGGTCAGCCAGCCGATGCCGACGACCGGCTTAGAGGTGAGCTCCTTGATCCCGCGGAAATGCTCCTCCGTCCAGGCCTCGTGCGTGAAGCGCGAGGTGCGCGAATCGTCGGGCCAGAAGCCGACCATGACGTCCCAGAGGTCCGGCAGCTCGCCGACGAGTGCAAAGAGCTGCTCGATCTCAACCCGCTCGATTCCCTCGTCGCCGAGGAGCTCGTCGACCACGAGCCGGCAGGCCACTGCGGCACGTCCGTCGCACTCCTCGAGCGTGTCCTCGAGCACCTCGCGGAAGAGGCGCGCGCGGTTCTCGAGCGTCCCGCCGTACTCGTCGTCGCGGAGGTTGTAGCGGCGTGAGAGAAAGTGCTGGAGCGTCGTCAGCCCGTGGGCTGCGTAGACGTAGACGAGGTCGTAGCCGGCCTGCAGACCTCGCCGAACCGCCTGCCGGTGGCGGCGTCGGAGGTCAGAGATGTCCTCGCGGCTCATAGCTCGCGCTTGCATCGGCTCGTGGGTCGTGACCGGCAGGTTCGACGGGCCCAGCGGCGGGATTCGGGCGTAGAAGTTCCCTTCGGCCATGCCGTTGTGCACGAGCTCGAGCCCGGCGAGCGAGCCGTGCGCATGCACTTGCTCGACGAGCCGCTCGTGGGCCGGGACGTCCGCGTCGTCCCACAGGCGGCCCTCGATGAAGCCGCCGACGTCCGAGGTGGGATGGATCTCGACCTCCTCGGTGCAGACGACGGCCCAGCCGCCCTCCGCCTTGACTCCGCGCATGACAGCGTGCGCGGTCGGGTCGCGGTGGCCCATCCCGTTGCAGTGCGGCACCTGGAAGAAGCGGTTCCGCGCGGTGACCGGGCCGAGCTGCACCGGCTCGAAGAGAACGTCGTAGCGCGGGTCGCGGCTCACGCGAACAGGCTCCGCGCGATCAGGAGGCGCATGATGTCGCTCGTCCCGTCCCAGATCTCGTCGAGCTTTGCATCGCGGTACCACTTCTGTGCGAGCGAGTCGCGGATGTAGCCTGCGCCGCCGAGCGTCATCACGGCCGCGGAGGCCGCGAAGACGGATGCCTCCGACGCGGCGAGCTTCGCCATCGCGGCCTCGGTCGAGAAGGGTCGGCCCGTGTCCGCGAGCTCGGCTGCGCGGTGCGTCATCAGCCGGGCCTGGTCGAGCTTGAGCTTGGCGTCGGCGAGCCGGAACGAGACGGCCTGGAACTCGTGGATCTGTCGGCCGAACGCTTCGCGCTCTTTCGCGTAGTCGACGGCGAGCTCGAGCGCCGCGCGGCCGAGTCCCACCGAGCCCGCGGCGAGCTGGACGCGGGCGACGTCGAACACCCACATCAGCCCGCGGAACCCCTCGCCCTCTCCGCCCAGGCGCCGGTCCCCCGCGACGAAGCAGTCCTCGAACGAGACCTCGGCCGCGGGGAAGCAGCGGCTTCCCATCTTCGGCTGGCGCGGCCCGCGCACGAAGCCCTGGTCGCCGTTCTGGACGAGGAAGGCGGTCACTCCGCGCGAGCGGCTGCCCGGATCGACGGTGGCGAAGACGATGCAGAGGTCGGCGATGTGGCCGTTGCCGATGAACTTCTTGCGCCCGTTGAGGACGTAGCCGCCGTCGCGGCGAACCGCGGTCGTCTCGATCGCGGCAGCGTCCGAGCCGTGCTCCGGCTCGGTGATCGCGACGGCGCATGCGGGCGGCTCGGCGCCGCACAGCGGCGGCAGCCAGCGCAGCTTCTGCTCCTCCGAGCCGAGAGCGAGCAGCGGGCCGGCGAAAAAGCCGCCCTGCGCGATGACCCAGAAGATCGGGGAGTCGCCCCAGGCGAGCTCCTCGATCACCTCGCACCGGTCGCGCAGGCTCTCGACGCCACCTCCGCCGTACTCCGCCGGCAGATCGTAGGACGTCAGCCCGAGCGCGGCCGCGCGGCGCAGCAGGTCGATCGGGTACGCCTCCGACTCGTCGTACTCAAGCGCGACGCGCCGCATCTCGTCCCGCGCGAATGCCCGCGCGGTGGCGCGCAGCGCGTCGAGGTCGAGTGGGCGCGTGGGGGCGCTTTGCACCATCGGATCCCGGCGGATTATGGTACGTCCATCGCAGGATGTGCAACGGCAGTTCGCATCTCGAACGGAGGACGCCGTGAATTGGGAAGTTTTCGTCACCTGTGCGGTCACCGGAGCGGGGGACACCGCGGGGCGCAGCGAGCACGTCCCGGTGACGCCGGAGCAGATCGCCGACGCCGCGATCGAGGCGGCGCGCGCGGGTGCAGCCGTTACGCACATCCACGTCCGCGACCCGGATACCGGCCGCGGCGCGCGAGATCCCGCTCTCTACCGCGCGGTCGTCGAGCAGATCCGCGCCTCGGATGTCGACGTCGTCCTCAATCTCACGGCCGGGATGGGCGGCGACCTCGTGCTCGGGGGCGAGGACTCGCCTCTCCCTCCGGACGAGGCCGGGACGGACATGGCCGGGGCAGCCGAGCGGCTCGCCCACGTCGAGGAGCTGCGTCCCGAGATCTGCACGCTCGACTGCGGGACGATGAACTTCGCCGCCGGCGGCGACTACGTCATGGTCAACACGCCGGGGATGCTGCGCGCGATGGCCGCGCGCATCCGCGAGCTCGGCGTGCGGCCGGAGCTCGAGGTCTTCGACACCGGCCACCTCGTCTTCGTGCACGAGCTGATCCGTGACGGCCTGATCGAGGATCCGCCGCTGATCCAGATCTGCACCGGCATTCCGTACGGCGCGCCCGACGATCTCGGCACGGTGCTCGCGATGGTCAACCGTCTGCCCGAGAACGCCGTGTACTCCGCGTTCTCGATCGGGCGCATGGAGCTGCCGTTCGTCGCGCTTGCGCCGCAGATCGGCGCGAACGTGCGCGTCGGGCTCGAGGACAACCTCTACCTCTCGCGCGGGCGGCTCGCGACGAACGGCGAGCTCGTCGCGCGGGCGGTCGAGATCCTCGAGCGCATCAACGTGCGCGTGCTCGGGCCGGAGGAGGTGCGGGAGAAGCTCGCGCTGCGGGTCGGTGTCCACTAGGCCGCGGTCGGTCGGGCTGCTCGGCGGCGGCGTGATCGGCGCCGGCTGGGCGGCCCGCTTCGCGCTCAACGGTTCCGACGTCCGGCTCCACGACCCGTCGCCCGACGCCGCGGCGCGCGCCAAGCAGGTGCTCGACGACGCGCGCGCGGCGTACCGCCGGCTGACGCTGGCGCCGCTGCCGCGGGAGGGAGAGCTGCGTGTCGTCCGTTCGGTCGAGGAGGCCGTCGCCGGCGCGGAGCTTGTACAGGAGTCGGCCCCGGAGCGGGTCGAGCTGAAGCGCGAGCTGCTCGCGGACGCCGATCGCGCCGCGCCCGCCGAAGCGCTCATCTGCTCCTCCACCTCGGGGCTGCGGCCGAGCGAGCTGCAGGCGGAGATGGAACGGCCCGAGCGGTTCTGCGTCGCGCATCCGTTCAACCCCGTCTATCTCCTGCCGCTGGTCGAGCTCTGCGCGGGCGAGCGAACCGCACCGGAGAGCGTCGAGCGGGCGGCCGAGCTGTTCCGCTCGGTCGGGATGCAGCCGCTCGTCGTCCGCAGCGAGATCGACGGCTTCGTCGCCGACCGGCTGCTCGAGGCGCTCTGGCGCGAGGCGCTCTGGCTCGTCAACGACGGGGTCGCGACGGTCGAGGAGGTCGACGACGCGATCCGGTACGGCGCCGGCCTGCGCTGGGCGTTCATGGGGACGTACCTCACGTACCGCATCGCGGGCGGAGAGGAGGGAATGCGCCATTTCCTCCGGCAGTTCGGGCCCGCGCTCGAGTGGCCGTGGACACACCTGACCGATGTCCCCGAGCTGACCGAAGAGCTCGTGGAGAGGATCGCCGAGCAGTCCGACGCACAGGCAAATGGGCAGTCGGCGCGCGAGCTCGAGCAGCTTCGCGATCGCGTCCTCGTCCGGCTCCTCCAGGCGCTTCGCGCCGAGGAAACGGGAGCCGGCGGGACGCTCGCAGCCTGGGAGCGCGATCTGCTCGGCGGCACTGCGCCCGCATCGGCCCGACGCATCCCACCGGAGTGGGTCGACTACAACGGACACGTCCACGAGAGCCGCTATCTCCAGCTCTTCGCGGACGCCACGGACACGCTGCTCGGCGACCTCGGAGTGGACGCGAGCTACCTCGCCGGCGGCGGCAGCTACTTCACGGTCGAGACGCACCTCTCGCACCTCCGCCAACTGGAGGCGGGAGACAGCGTGCACGTGACCACGCAGGTACTCGACTCCGACGAAAAGCGCCTCCATGTCTTCCACGTCCTGTTCCGCGATGGGGAGATCGACCCGCTCGCGACGGCGGAGCAGATGCTCATCCACGTGGACACCGAGACCGGACGCGCGGCGCCGGCCCGCGAGCCGGTGCGGGAGCGCGTTGCCGAGCTGGCCCGGCGCCACGGAGAGCTGCCGCGCCCCCAGCTCGCAGGTCGATCCATCGGCGTCAAGTGACCCGCGACCTCACGCCGCTCTTCGAGCCGCAGACGCTCGCGATCGTGGGCGTCTCGTCCGATCCCGGGAAGTGGGGTTACTGGTTCGCGCGCGACGCGGCGCTCGGCAAGCACCGCCGGCGCATCTATCTCGTCGGCCGGAACGGCGGCGAGGTGCACGGGATGACCGTCCATCGCTCGCTCGCCGAGCTGCCCGAGGCGCCCGAACTCGTTGTCCTCAGTGTTCCTGCGGCGGGGCTCGAGGAGGCGGTCGACGACTCGCTCGCGGCCGGTGCGCGAGCGCTGGTCGCGATCGCCGCGGGATTTGCCGAGCTCGGAGCGGAGGGAGCGGCGCGGGAGCGGGCACTCGCCGAGCGTGTGCGCGCGGCCGGCGCAGTGCTCGTCGGACCGAACTGCCTCGGCCTCTTCGACGGCGATTCGGAGCTGCAGCTGGCCTCCACCCCGTTGCCCGCCGGACCGGTCGGCTTCATCTCGCAGAGCGGCAACGTCCTGCTGGAAGTCGGTCTCCTGCTCGAGGACTTCGGCCTCGGCTTCTCGCGCGCCGTCTCGATCGGCAACCAGGCAGACATCGGAGCAACCGAGCTTGTCGCGGCCCTCGCCGAGCACGAGGGGACACGGCTGATCGGCGTCTACTGCGAGGACTTCCGCGATGGCCGAGCCTTCGTCGACGCGGCTCGGACGGCGGGCAAGCCCGTCGTCCTCCTCACCGTTGGCCGCACCCCCGCCGGAGCCCGCGCCGCACGCTCGCACACCGGCGCGCTGACGAGCGGACTCGAGGCGGTCGAGGCCGCGTGTCGCGCCGGCGGGATCCACCTCGTCGACACGCCGCGAGGCCTCGTCGACGTGACGCAGGCGCTCCTTGCCCCGTACCGGCCACGGGGCTCGAACATCGCCGTGATCGGGGACGGCGGCGGCTACGGCGCGATCGCTAGCGACCTCCTCGGCGGCCGAGGGATCGAGCTGCCGGTCCTTGCCGAGCTGACGCAGGCGACATTGCACGAGCTACTGCCGCCGCACGCCCCGACGGCGAATCCCGTAGACCTCGCCGGCGCCGGCGAGCAGGACGTCTTCACCTTCGCGCGCGCTACTCACGCGCTCCTGGAGGCGGATGACGCCGACGCCGTCCTTTTCACCGCGTACTACGGGGGCTACAGCACGCTCTCGGACGAAATGCGCGACCGCGAGGTCGCCGTCGCCGAGTTGCTCGCGGAGGCAGTGTCGGCGACCGGCAAGCCGCTCGTCGTGCACACGATGTACGCGAGCTCGCCCGCAGCGCTTGCGCTGCGGGCGGCGGGAGTGCCTGTGTATCGCGTGATCGAGTCCGCTGTGGACGCCGTCGTCGCACTCGTGGCCGACGCCGCAGGGGTTCCGCCGCCGCTGCCAAGGTTTCCTGAGGCGGCGCCGCCGCTGACCGACTCCGGCTACGCGGCTGCGCGGGTGGCGCTCGCCGAGGCCGGTGTCCTGTTCGGTGCGGCTCGCAGCGCGACGAGCAGGGAGGAGGCGCTCGTCGCGGCGGCAGAGCTCGGCTACCCGGTCGTCCTCAAGGCGCTCGGGCTCCTGCACAAGTCGGACGCTGGAGGTGTCATGGCAGGGCTGAGCGACGAGGAAGAGTTCGCTGCCGCCTTCGACGAACTCGCCGCGCGGCTCAGCCCGGAGTTGTTCTCCGTCGAGGCGGCCGAGGACGTGGCGGCGGGGTTTGAAGTGCTCGTCGGAGCGCGGCGCGACCCGCGCTTCGGACCGCTTACGGTGGTCGCGGCCGGCGGACTGCACGCCGAGATGCTGCGCGACGTCGCGGTGGCGCTCGCTCCCGTCGACGAATCGACGGCGGAGCAGCTCATCCTCTCGCTCGGCTCGGCCCCGCTGCTTCTCGGCGCTCGCGGACGTCCCCCACTCGACGTTGCCGCCGCGGCCCGCACAATTGCGGCGCTGTCGCGCTTCGCAGCCGCACATCCGGAGATCGCCGAGGTCGAGGTGAACCCGCTCCTCGTCCGGCGCGAGGGCGCTGTCGGGCTCGACGCCCGCATCGTCCTCGCATGACCCACGACGTGATCGTCGTCGGCGGGGGCTTCGCGGGAGTGACCGCAGCCCGCGAGATCACGCTGCGCGGACGCTCCGTCCTCCTGCTCGAGGCCCGCGACCGGCTGGGCGGACGCACGTGGAGCGCCGAGTGGGACGGGATCCCGGTCGAGTACGGCGGCGCCTGGGTGCACTGGCACCAGCCGCACACGTGGTCGGAGATCACGCGCGCCGGCCTGCGGGTGGAGCTGAGCGCCGACGCGCAACGGGCGCACTGGTGGGTCGGCGACGAACGGCGTGAAGGGACGATCGCCGAGCGCGACGCGATCACCGCGCGAGGCTGGAACCGCTTCGTCGACGGTGTGCTCGACGTCCTCCCGAATCCGCACGATCCGCGGCTCGCGCTCGGCCGGCTCGCGCGCTTTGACCGCCTGACGATCGCCGACCGTCTCGACGAGCTCGAGCTCGACGAGGAGGAGCGAGCCGTGCTCGAAGCCGAGCTCGAATCGCTGGCGAGCGCACCGCTCGAGGACGCCGGCGCCGTCTCGGTGCTGCGCTGGCATGCTCTCTCCGGCTACAGCCTCGCGCTGACGCAGTACACGGGTGGCCGGGTGCTGCTCGCCGACGGCACCCGAGCGCTGCTCGACGCAATCGCCGGAGCCGCGGACTTCGAGATGCAGCTCGACACGCCTGTCGCCGCCGTCCGCGTCCGCGGAGACCGCGTCGAGCTTGAGACAACGGCCGGCGAGCTGCACGATGCGGCGGCAGCGGTGGTCGCCGTCCCGCTCAACGTGCTCGGGACGATCGAGTTCGAGCCCGCACTGTCGGAGGGCAAGCAGGAGGCGATCGCGCTGGGGCAGGCGTCGCGCGGGGTCAAGATCTTCCTCAGGGCGCGCGGCGGCGATGTGTTCGACAACGCAATCCGCCCCGGTCACCCGTTTGGTTACCTCGACACCGAGGAGTTGCTCGGCGACGGCATGCAGCTCCAGATCGGCTTCGGGATCGATGCCGAGCGTTGTCGCGACGCCGAGCTGCAGCACGAGCTCGACGGAATCCTCCCGGGCTACGAGTTGCTCGATGCGACGTGGCACGACTGGCTCGCGGACGAGTACGCGCGCGGCACCTGGGCGATCCATCGGCCCGGCTGGTACACGCGCCACCATGAGGAGATGCGGCGTCCCGAAGGCCGCATCCTCCTCGCCGGCTCCGACCTCGCAAACGGTTGGTCCGGCTTCATCGACGGTGCGATCGAGTCGGGCCTGGAGGCGGGCGCACGTGCAGCCGCGCTTGTCCCAGGTGGTTGAATCCGCGCCGTGCCTGCCCCGACCTGGGAACGCTTCGAGGCCGCGCTCTGGAGCACGACCTCGCTCCTGGTGCTTGCCGAAGGCGAGTCGCTCGTCGTCGACCCCGCGATCTCGGCGGATGAAGTTTCCGAGATCGCCCGGCGGGCGCTGGAGCTCGACGCGCCGATCCGCCACGTCCTGATCACCCACGGCGATTGGGACCACGTCTCCGGGATCGCCGGCTTCGGCGATGCGGTAGCGGTCATGGGGGAGGAGACAGCAGAGAGGGTGATGAGCCGCGATCCCGCGGCCCTCGAACAAGCAGCCGAGCATTACGAGCTCGGGATCGCCGGATCTCCCCGGGTCGACCAGGCGTTTTCGAGGGGCTCGGCGATCGCGCTCGGGCCGTTCGTCGTCGAGACCTTTCCGCTGACGGGGCACACCGAGGACGGCACCGGCTACCGCCTGCGCGAGCACGGTCTGCTCATCGTCGGCGACCACCTGTCGCCGGTCGAGTTTCCCTTCGCCAAGTCCCCGGCCGCCTACCGCTTCACGTTGGCCGGACTGATCGAGACTCTCCGCGAGGATCCACCGGAAACGGTGATCCCGGGACACGGTCCACCGCTCGAGTCCAAAGAAGCTCTCCACATCGCCGAGGCGGATCTCGCGTATCTGCGCTCCCTGCACGCGGCCGTCGTCGGGGCTGCGACCCGCGAGGAAGCCCACTCGGCAGGATCAGCCGTAGAGCTACCGCGCGACTGCGCCCCGGACCTGCTCGAGATGCGTGGCTTCAACGTTGACCGGCAGATCGACGAGGTCTTCGGCAGCTAGCGAGTCGGCCCGCCACGACGGTCGTCCGGGGAGCGCCCCGTACCAGGTCGTATCGCCGTAAGCGCTCGCGAGATGCTGCTTTCTTCCGTCTTTGATCATCACGTAGACGCCGTCACTCGTCTCGATCGCGAGCTTCGTCCCGTCCGGTGACCAGACGGGCGGGCCCGAATCGCCGATCGTGGAGCACGTATTCGCCATCGCAGGCGGCGTGACGTCGCGCCCCGAGGGCGTGACGAGGCGGATCCCGCACCGTGTCTGGTACGTGATCGTCCGCCCGTCGGGAGACCAGGCCGGCGCAGCCCCGCCGGTTGCGATGAGCCTGCGATGGGAGCCGTCGAGCGCGACCGTGTAGATCGCACTCTTCTTGCTCGGCTTCAGTCGCGTCGAATACGCGATCCGCGTCCCGCCCGGCGACCAGGTCGGCCAGAAAGCAGCCCCGGACCCGGTCGGCACGGTCGCGAACCCCGATCCATGCACGTCGAGCACGTGGATGCCCGACCCGCAGTTGTAGGCGATGCTCGAGCCGTCGGGTGACCAGGCGAGATTGGCGGCCGGCCAGCACCCGATGCGATGAATCATCTTGCGGAGGTAGGCGTCCCACGCGGCGCGGTTGGCGTCGGTGATCGGGTTCTGGGGCGCTCCCCCGGGGATGTGCGTGTCTTTGCCCGAGACCACGTTCACGACGTGAAGTCCGACATACGGGCTGTTGGCGCCGATCTCGTCGAGCGTGAATGCCACTCTGCGTCCGTTGAGGGCCCAGGCGAAACTGACCGGCTGGCCGCAGAAGAAGTTGTGAGGGCAGTGCCAGAGTGTTCTCGTCTTGTCTCCGGCAACCGCCATGATGCGCGCGGCCCCGTTGCCCGAGTTATCGATGCTGAAGAGCGTCAGCGGCCCGTTTCGCACCTTGGGGTGCGCCGATGCGAGTTTTCGCGTCGAAGCCCCGTTGATCGACTCCCAGTCGGGCTGGTGTTCCTCGAGGTTCTTGGTCGAGATGAACTGACGGTCGGACCCGTCTGGGTTGATCGTCGCCAGGCCGTATCTGCCGACATCGTTCACTCGTCGAATGTCGAGGAAGAGGATTTTCTGTCCGTCGGGCGACCAGACGGGATCGATAGATCCGGCTTCACCCACTGGATTGCGGGTGAGGTTGAGCGGCATTCCTCCTTTTGCGTCGATGACGAAGATGTCTCCGTACGCTCCGTTCCCGCGCCCGTGCGGGTATGCCTCGAAGACGATCCGCTTGCCGTCCGGCGACCAATCCGACTGATCCACGCGCAGCGAGTACGAGGTCAGCCGATGGAGGTTGCGTCCGTCGAGGCGAACCGTGAAAAGAGCGGCCGGTGCAGTCTCGGCGGTGCCCCGCGCGCGCAGGAAGACGAGTTGGGTTCCGTCCGGCGAGAAGCGTGGCGAGTAATCGCTCAGGGGAGGAGCAGGCTTGGTGACCCGTCTGAACTTTCCCCCGTCCGCGTGGATGACGTAGATGGCGCGGAACCCTTTGCGATTTCCCCGGTCGGCGTCGAGGGCGATCAGTGAGCCCGTCGGTGACCAGGCAGGATCCCCGCTCTCGCCTCTCGAGTCGGTGAGCTTCTTGACGCCGGAGCCGTCGGGATTCATCACGAAGACGTCGTTGACGTGCCTGGAATCTTTCGGCGTGTGATCGCTTCGGTCGCTGTCGAAAGCGATCTGCTTGCCGTCCGGCGACCAGGCCGGCCACCCGCCGTCGTGGAGGCGGCCGTAGGTCAGCTGCTTCGCTCCCGAGAGGTCGGAGTTCGCAACCCAGATCTGCCAGCGGCCGGAGCGATCTTTCACCTGGTAGGCAATGCGGCCATTCCTGCCGGGTGAGGTCGCCTGCGAGAGTGCCGGCACGAGGAACGCCGTGAGCACGCCGGCTACAAGGGCCAGTCCAAGGGTGAGTCGTCGTCTCATGTCGAGCTCCTCTGTTTGCTTTCCGGCCCGTGTGGGACGGTGCGGCGACAGTGGCCGTAGGGCGTCAACGCGCGATAAACGACGGCTAAACGCCTGTCCTTTGCCGATGCAGCGTGGTAGAAGCAGCCATGCGTTTCAGGCTGCTCGGCCCGCTGGAGGTCGATGCTGACGGCCTTCCCGTCTCGCTTGGAGGGGCACGGGTTCGCGCGCTCCTGGCGCTCTTGCTCCTGCACCGGAACGAGGTGGTTCCGCTCGACAAGATCGTCGACGAGCTATGGGCCGAACCGCCCAAGACGGCCGAGCAGATCGTCCGCGTCTATGTCTCCAACCTCCGCAAGGCGCTCGAACGACCCCAGATCATCCTCACGCGAGGCAGCGGCTACCTCCTCCAGGTCGGCGCGGACGACGTGGACGTCGACCGCTTCGACGCCCTTCGCACGGAAGGCCGCCGCCTGCTTGCCGCCGGAGAAGCGGTTCGGGCCGCCGAGACGCTCGGCCAGGCGCTCGCCCTCTGGCGCGGCGCTCCGCTCCAGGACTTCGCGTATGAGGGCTTCGCGCAGTCGGAGATCGCGCGGCTCGAGGAGTTCCGTCTCGCAACGCTCGAGGATCTGTCCGAGGCGCGGCTCGCCGCGGGCCAGGACTCCGAGCTCGTCGCGGATCTCGAACAGCTCGTCGCTGCCCATCCTCTACGCGAACGCCTCCGCGCGCAGCTGATGCTCGCGCTGTACCGCTCAGGTCGCCAGGCAGACGCACTCGAGGCGTATCAACGCGGTCGACGCGACCTCGTCGAGCTCGGACTCGAACCGAGCGAGACGCTCCGGCAACTCGAGACGCGGATCCTGCAACAGGATCCCGCTCTCGACCGGCCTGCTGTCTCGCGACGCTCGGTCGGGGCGCCACCGTCCGCGCCGCCGCACCGCTTTCGCAAGCCTGGGGTCCGACGGGCCGCTGCGGCGCTGTTGCTCGTCGCATTGATCATGGCTGCCTTGATGGCGGTGACGATCGGCCGCGGCGGGGGAAACGCCGCACGGCCGCGTGTCGCGCTTGTTGTAAACGAGCTGCGCAGCGGTAGTCTCACCGACTCGACGAGGCAGGGCATCGACCCGATCGACGGCCTGAACGCCGCGGCTGAGGACGTCGGCATCCGCACGACGATTGTCTACGGAGGCTCCCGGGAGAAACGCTTCCTGAAGACCGTGGCCGCCGCGGCGCGAACGTCCGACCTCGTGGTCGTCGAAGCGATTCCATGGTACGAGGCTTTATCGGAACTGACCAAGCGCTTTCCGAGTACGCGATTCTTCGTGCCTGACTCCGTCCACGATCCCGACGCGTCGTTCGGAGGGCAGCAAAACGTCACGGGAGTCGACTTCGACGATCGCGAGAACGGCTATCTGGGCGGCTATCTCGCAGGGCTGATGACACATGGCCGCGAGGCCGTTTCCGCGGTTGGCGGACTCCCGATCCAGACGGTGCGGGATTTGATCGCGGGCTTCAGGGCCGGCGCTCGCCGCGCGCGCCCGGGGATCCGCGTACTCGTCGACTACTCCCACGACTTCTCCGCGCAGGCGCCGTGCGAGCGGGCAGCGAACTCACAGATCGACCGTGGCTCGGCAGTCGTGTTCGACGTCGCAGGATCCTGCGGATTCGGCGCGCTCGCCGCCGCAAATATCAGAGGCGTCTGGGGCCTCGGTGTCGACAGCGATCTGCACTATCTCAACTCGCAGATTCTCGCGTCCGTGGTGAAGCACTTCGATCGAGCCACGCAGCTTGCGGTCACTCTTTTCGCGTCACGGCGATTGCCCGGCGGGCGTGACCTTCAGCTCGACCTGTCGTCGGGCAGCATCGGCCTCGTCGGGATCAACAGCCGTGTGCCACAGGCTGTTCGCGACAAGGTCGAGGCGGTTGCGGCGAAGCTGCGTGCGGGCGACCAGACAGCTCCCGCGCGCCGTTAGTCGAGATACGGCGCGACGCCGCGCTTGAAGAGGCCGCGGGCGATGATCACGCGCTGGATCTCGCTCGTGCCCTCCCAGATCCGGTCGACCCGTAGCTCGCGGAAGTGCCGCTCCACCGGATGCTCCGTCATGTAGCCGCGGCCGGCGAAGACCTGCAGCGCGCGGTCGGCGATCCGGTTCGCCGTCTCCGATGCGTAGAGCTTTGCCATCGCGACCTTCTCGTGCGCGACGCTCGGCGACAGGTTCGTGTCGAGCTCGTGTGCCGCGTGGTAGGTGAGAAGCCGCGCCGCGAGGAGCTCCGTCAGCGAGTCGGCGAGCGGGAAGGAGACGCCCTGGTAGTCCGCGATCGGGCGGCCGAACGCCTCGCGCTCGACGGCCCACTCCGACGCCAGCTCCAGAAGCCGTGCCGCCGCGCCGCAGCAGCGCGCCGCGATCATCAGCCGCTCGACCGTGAACCAGCGGCGAGCTCCGTCGTCGCCGCTCGGAAGGCGATCCCGGTCGGGGACGCGGCAGCCGCTCAGCCGGAGCTCGACGTGGCCGTCGATGTACGGGTCGTGCATGAACTGCGGCCGGCGGACGATCTCGAGTCCCGGCGTATCGCGCGCCACGAGGAAGAGCGCCTGTCCCTCGGTAGCCCGTGCGAGGACGACGAAGAAGCCGGCGTGGTCGCCGCCCGTCACGAACCACTTCTCGCCGTCGAGCACCCAGTCGTCGCCGTCGCGGGTCGCGGTGGCGGCGATCCCCGCGACGTCCGATCCGGCGCCCGGCTCGGTCACCGCCCACGCCTCGACGGTCTCGCGCCGCAGCACCGGACGGAGCCAGCGCTCGAGCTGGTCGTCGGTCGCGAGCTCGACGAGCTCGCGTGGCCCGCGATCGGCGACGACGAAGCCGAGCCCGTTGGTCGCGCGTCCCGCCTGCTCCTCGATCGCGACCTGCGTCAACAGCGGCAGGTCGGCGCCGCCGAGTTCGCGCGGCAGGTTGTATTGCGCGAACCCCGCCTCGCGCGCGCGGCCGCGTAACTCGCGCACCTCGTTCGCGTCGATCGCGCCTCGCTCGGCGATCCGCTGCTCGGCGGGGTAGAGCTCGTCCTCGACGAAGCGCCGCGCTCGCTTCCGCCACTCGCGGGCTTCGGAGTCGAGCGACAGCGCGTCCATTCAGACGTTCACATTGGGTGTGGACGCCTCTTCTGCGATTGGCTCGACCGGAGACGTCGGCGCCCGTGCCTGCGGGTCGTCCTCGAGCGGCGCGGTGCCGGTATCGGTGAGCACGCGGAGCGCCTCTGCGGGCATGTGCACCTTGACCGGGTCGCCCTGGCGGTAGGCGAGCTCATCGCCGGTGTTCTGGACGAGCGCGTGGATCCTCTCGCCATGAGCGAGACCGACGATTATCTGGTTCGCGTTGCCGAGGTAAACGACGCGCTCGACCATGCCGGGAATCCGATTCTCCCCGGTCGACCGGTGCGCCTCCAGACGCACGCGCTCGGGGCGGATCACCATGCGCGTCTCGCCGCTCGTCGATGTGTCGCCCTGCGCCGCGTATAGCTCGAACTCGCCGAGCGCGACCTTGCACCGGCCTTCCGACTCGCTTTTCGCGGTGACGGTCATCAGGTTCGAGACACCGAGGAAGTCGGCCACGAAGGTCGTCCTCGGCTCCTCGTACAGATCCTGAGGCGGCCCCACCTGCTCGATCCGACCGTCGCTCATCACGGCGATGCGGTCGCTCATGGTCAGGGCTTCCTCCTGGTCGTGCGTCACGTAGATGAATGTGATGCCGACCTGCTGCTGCAGCTCTTTCAACTCGATCTGGAGCGTCTTTCGCAGCTTCGCGTCGAGGGCACCGAGGGGCTCGTCCAGCAGCAGCACTGCGGGCTGCAGCACGAGCGCGCGCGCGAGCGCTACGCGTTGCTGCTGACCGCCTGACATCTGCCCTGGCTTCCGCTTCTCCATGCCGGTCAGCTGCACGAGCTCGAGGGCTTCGGCAACACGTCGGCGGATCTCCGCCTTGGTTTGCCTCTGGCGCTTCAAGCCGAATGCGACGTTGTCGAACACGTTGAGGTGAGGGAACAGCGCGTAGTTCTGGAACACGGTGTTCACGTTGCGCTTGTGCGGCGGGGTGAAGGCCATGTCCTCGCCGTCGAGTAGGATCCGTCCGGCGGTTGGTTGCTCGAACCCGGCGATCAACCGCAGCGTCGTCGTCTTGCCGCAGCCGGACGGGCCCAGCATGGAGAAGAACTCTCCTGCCGGCATCCGGAGGTTGATGCCGTCGACTGCAGTCACCTCGGTGAACCGCTTGACGAGGTCGACGACCTCTACCTCACCACCGGCCACGCGTCACGTCCTCTGGGGTTGGAGTTGCGCCGGCCACCTCAAATCCCGAATCCGGCGACGTCGTCGACAGCCGATCCGCGGCCGGACTCGCCGCGGGTGAAGAAGCGGTAGACGAGGACGCCCGCGATCACCGACAGAAGCGTGATCACCATGATCACCGTCGCGATGCCGTCCGTCGACGGTTCCGGCGTGGCGCGTGTCGCGTCGTAGATCTCCATCGGGACGGTGGTCGAGTTCGCGCCGTTCGAGAGCCATTGGCTGATCACGAAGTCGTCGATCGAGATTGCGAACACTATGGCGGCGCTGGCGACGATCGCCGGCAGCAGGAGCGGCAGGAGCACCCGAGTGAGCCTCGTGGCCGGCGCAGCGCCGAGGTCGGCCGCAGCTTCCTCGTACGACGGGCCGATCGAGAACAACCGGCCGCGTACGATCACGACGACGTAACTGATCGAGAAGGTGACGTGCCCGAGCAACTGCGCGACCGTGCCGAACGGCACGAACGTGAACAGCTGGCTGAAGAGGAGGAGCAACGACACGCCGGCGACGATCTCGGGTGTGACCAGCGGAAACAGCATCAGGAGGTTCGAGGCGCCCGAGCCGCGACCGCGCCAGCGGGCCAGGCCGAGCGCGAGCAAGACACCGATCGGTGTCGCGATCAGCACGTCCAGTCCCGCGAGCTTCATGCTCTGCTCGAGGGCGCCCCGCAGTTCGGCGCTGTGGAACACCGAGTCGATGTTCGGGTTCGTGCTCGTGTACCACTTCAGCGTGAAGCCGTGCCAGACGCTCAAGGACCGGCTGTTGTTGAACGAGAACTGGATGGCGATCAGCACCGGGACGATCGACCAGACGACGTAGCTCCAGGTGACGAGGACGAGGAAGCGCGGCTTGCCCCACTGATTGCCGAGCCAGCCGCGTAGCCGCTGGCCGTAGCTGAACCCGGGCTCGCGCGTGGGCCGACGGGCGAGGGCCTGGCTCATGCCGGAATCTCCCTCGACGCGCGGTGAATCGTCAGCATGTAGTAGAGCATCAGGACCATGAGGAAGGCCGAGAGCAGGATCGTGATCGCGGCCCCGATCGGCGGCTGCGGCCCGCCGTGGAAGTAGAGGTCGATCTGGTTGCCGATCATCGAGGTCGTCGGTGCGCCCGACACGATGTTCGGGGTGTAGTAGTCGCCGAACATCGGCAGCGTGATCAGCACAGCTCCTCCGAGCAGGCCCGTCTTCGACAGTGGGACGGTGACGTGCCAGAAGGCGCGGAACGGGCTCGCGCCGAGGTCACGGGCCGCTTCCAGGTGCGATCGGTCGATGCGGTCGAGCGAGGCGTAGAGCGGAAGAATGAAGTAGGGGATGTATCCGTAGATCAGCCCCAGGATGACGGTGAAGCTCTGCCCGCCGAGGTAGTTGGTCGGGTCGGAGATCAGGCCGATGTGGAACAGCACGCTACTGATGCCGGTCGCCGACAAAAACCGCAGCCCATAGCCGCCCGGTGAAAGCAGGTTGATCCACGCCAGCATCCGCATCAGGTAGCTGATCCAGAACGGCAGCACCAGCAGGATCAGGAGCAGACTCTTCGTGCGCGACGCATGCCGGGCGACGAAGTAGGCGACCGGGTAACCGACCAGGATGCAGCCGGCGAGCGAAAGAGCGACGTACTCACACGTCCGTACGAAGACGTCCCAGAAGACGTTGCCCGGGGCGAGCTCGTTCAGTACGTGGGAGATCCAGGCGGTGTTCCAGTCGGCCGGGTTCCAGGCCGGGATGGGCTGGAGCAGAACCGGGTCGACGCTGCCGAAGGCGACACCGAGAACGGCATAGAGCGGCAGCAGAAACAGGAGAAGGAGCCAGACAACGCCGGGGAGCGCCGACAGGGGCCAGAGCCAACGTGGGTACATCTACGCCTCGTACAGCACGTACATCTACGCCCCGGACGTGAAGGTCGCGTAGCCGTTCTGCCAGAGTGCCTCGCCGGAGTTCGTCAGGCCGGCTTCGACCAGTGCCTTCGGCCCGAAGTCGTGCTCGGTCAGCACCGAGCTCGCGAGGGTCTCGGGGATCACGCCTTTCTTGATCAGGCTCTCCGGCTGGATCTCGTTGAACGGCGGCTGATAGCCGTTGAAGTCGACGAAGTTTTTGTAGCCGACGCCGTTGTCGAGCATGTAGTTCAGGAACAGGTGGGCGAGCACCGGCTTCTTGGTGCTCGAGCAGATGCACCACATGTCGTTGCCGATCGGGCCGTTGCCGTACCCGGGGTTCCAGAAGCGCAGCAGCGGCCTCGTCTGCTTGTTCGCGTAATACAGGGAGCCGGCCAGCATGTCGCCCGACCACGCCTGGTTCAGCCAGGCCTTGTCTTCGGGCACGTTCTCGTACTGCAGGTCGCCGACCTTGATGCTGCAGATCTTGTAGAGCTCCTGCAGGTCCTTCACCGCCCGGTTGACGAGCTTCGGGTCCTCGGTGTTGATGTCCTTGATCCCGCGGTGCAGAAGCGCCATCGCGATTGTCTCGCGCTCCTCAGAGAGCAAGGCGACCTTGCCCGTGTACTTCTGGGAATGCCAGAAGATGTCCCAGGGGTTGGGCTTCAGGTTGGGGATGTCCTCTTTGACGTGGTCGGTGCGGTACGCGATGCCGGTGGAGTAGACGGTGTACGGCACGCCGTAGCGAGATCCGACGTCGTAGTACGGGCTCCGGAAACCGTGCCAGACGTTCTTCAGGTTCGGGATGTAGTCGAGATTGAGCGGCTTCACCAGCTTGCCCGCGACGACGCGAGGCAACTGGTCGGGTGTCATCTCGGTGACGTCCGGCGAGACAGTCTTCGATGCGAGCTTCTGCACGCCGGTGGAGATGTTGTCGAAGGGCGTGACCTTGACGGTGACGTCGTACTTCTTGCCGAACGCCTTGATCACTGCCGGGTCGATGTAGGCCGGGTAGTTGAAGATGGTGAACGTGCCACCCGTTTCGGGCTTCAGCCCCGAAGCGATGGGGTCCTCCCAGCGCTTCAGCGTGACGGGGTGCGACGCGCGTGCGAGCGGGATGCCGCCCGGGCCGACGGGCCAGCCTCCGGCGGCACTGGTGGTGGTGCCGGGTGTGCTGCCGCCGCAAGCGGCGAGAAAACCGGGGATGCTCGAGAGTGAAATCGCTGCCCCACCTGCCCGCAGCAGCGCCTCGCGCCGGGTGTACCCGCGCTCTCTTGGATGGAATGTCATCGGTTCCCTCCTGGTTGCGACTGTGGCACACCGACTGAAAGTCCGGCGCTCGCCCAGGCTGATGGTTGCCGTCGCCCGCGCCTCGTCGTCGGCCGTTCACGCGGATACATGGGGCCCTCCAGGGTCGGGATCTTCGCACAATGCAAACTGACTGCGCACGATGTGTCAAGCCTCGGAAGGCGATCGAAGGCTGCCTGTGGTTACATTTCGCGCATGGTGAGCGCGGGTCGGCCGACACTTCCGGGGCGCGACTACCACGCGCCAGAGGTGTTCGAGCTCGAGCGCGAGAAGATCTTTTTCCGCGAGTGGTTCTACGCAGGACGCGCCGATCAGGTGCCCGAGCCGGGCGATTTTCTGACCGTCGACGTCGTCGGCGAGAGCATTCTCGTCGTGCGCGGCAAGGACGGCGAGCTCCGCGGCTTCTACAACGTTTGCCGGCATCGAGGCAGCCGCATCTGCGACCCCGAGACACGGGGCCATGCCAAGGGTGCGATCAAGTGCCCGTACCACGCCTGGACATACTCGTACGACGGAAATCTGATCGGGACGCCCCTAATCGGTCCTGACGAAATCGACCGTTCGTCGCTCTCGCTCTGGCCCGTTCACGTGGACGTCTGGCAGGGGTTCGTGTTCGTCCAT
The DNA here is from genome assembly GCA_035248765.1 of Gaiellaceae bacterium. Taxonomy (GTDB): domain Bacteria; phylum Actinomycetota; class Thermoleophilia; order Gaiellales; family Gaiellaceae; genus Palsa-739. Next base: position 3,306 of record DATFHC010000070.1, on the reverse strand, counting down.
CTCGGCGAGCCCGAAGCGGACGTGCGCGCCTCGTTCGAGCGCCAGAGCGACAAGCCGCTCATGTACGAGCCCTGGCGCATGGACGAGCTGCGAACGGCGCAGCAAACGGTGACCGAGCTGCACGCCAATTGGAAGATTCTGATCGAGAACTACAACGAGTGTCTCCACTGTCCAACTGTTCATCCGGAGCTCGTTGCCGTGGCGCCGACCTTCCGCAAGGGACTCGTCTTCGAAGAGGGTCGCGACGACTGGGGCGTCTCGATGGAGGGCGCCGGCTACACCGCGACCGGGACGACGACGATCCCCGTCATGCCGGGCCTGACCGATCAGCAGGCCAACGCGATGCACGGGGCGAGCATCTTCCCGAACATGTTCATCGACCTCACCGGGACCGTCGTGATCGCGACCCGCATGCAGCCGCGCGGGCCCGAGCACACGACGATCACCACGGACTATCTGTTCCGGCCCGAGACGATCGCCGACCCGGGCTTCGACCCGACCGAGACCGTCGAGTTCTCCGAGCTCGTCGCGCATCAGGACTACGTCGTCTGCGAGCGCGTGCAACAGGGCGTCCGCTCGCGCGCGTTCACCCACGGGGTCTACGCGGAGAAGGACGAGCTCCCCTACCTGTTCAATCAGCGCTACCTCGCAGCACGTGACCGGCCCTGAGTAGAGCCGTCGTCGTCGGAGCCGGTTTCGCCGGGCTCGCGGCGGCGGAAGCGCTCGCGAGCCGCGGGGTCGAGGTCACGGTGTTCGAGGCGCGCGACCGTGTCGGCGGGCGGGTCCACTCGCAGCAGCTGGAGAACGGAGCGGTCGTCGAGCTCGGCGCCGAGTTCGTGCTGCCGGGCTACGAGGTGCTGAGGGAGACGGCGGCGCGGCTCGGTCTCGAGCTCTTCGAGAAGGGCACGCTCTACGGCGATCGCGACCCCCGCGACGGGCCGCCGGTCACGCGGGACGAGCTGCTTGCCGCAGCTTTGGCGCTCCGCAAGCCGGGAAGCGGCTCGATCGCGGGCGCGCTCGAGCGACTCGTGCCGTCGGCCGGCGCCCGCGCAGCGGTCGCGGCCCGCCTTGCGGTCTCGTCCGGCTACGAGCTCGAGGATCAGGACGCATCCGCGCTCGCCGAAGGCGCCGCCGGCTTCGGCGACTTCGCCAGTCACGGCGTCGTGGGCGGCAACGACAGGATTGCGCGCGCGCTCGCGGAGCGGCTCGGGGCCGCCGTCCGCACCTCGACCGCGGTTACGCGCGTCGCCTGGTCGGTGGACGGCGTAGTCGTCCGCGCCGGCAGCGACGAGGTCGCAGGCGACGCGTGCGTGATCGCGACGCCTGCGCCGCACGCGCTCGAGCTCGAGTGGGAGCCGCCTTTGCCTCGCTGGAAGCAGGAGGCGCTCGCCGGCGTCCGCTACGGGCAGGCGGCGAAGCTCTTCCTGCCGCTCGCCGCGCCTGCACCGCCGAGCCAGACGCTCTCGGTTCCGCTCCGCTTCTGGACGTGGACGCAGCATGGCGTTCCGGCCGCCTCGTCCTTCGCGGGCTCTCCCTCGGCACTCGAGCAACTCGACGTCGACAGCGGAGCGGGGAGATGGGCGGACGCGGTGCGCCGGCTTCGGCCCGACCTCGAGTACGCCGACGGCCCGCCGCTTCTCTCGACGTGGCACGACGACCCGTGGGCGCGCGGCGCGTACTCGGCCCGCACGCTGTCCTCACGGCTCGACGACGGCGCGCTCGCCCGCCCGCTCGGCGCGGTCGCGTTCGCGGGCGAGCACACCGCCGGGCGCTGGCACGCGCTGATGGAGGGGGCCCTCCGCAGCGGCTTGCGCGCCGCGAGTGAGATCGCAGGGTTGCTCTAGCCGGCCGCGCGGAGCTTCTCCAGCGCCGCGTCGATCCTCGCGAACCCGCCCTTCGCACCCTCTTCGACGCCGTACTGCATCGTCGTGTCGCGTTCCTCGGTGGTGGCGAACCGCATCGTCTGCGTCAGCTTCGTGCGGTCGCCGAGATCCTCGAACTCCAGCGTCTGCAGATGGTTCTGGAACGTCTGCACGATGCGCTCGGGTGGGTCGACCTCGCGAAACTCGCCTTCGACGACGCCGTACCCCGTGTTGAAGCGCCATCGGCCCCCGGGTCGCACGTCCATCTCCTCGACCGCAGTGTTTTCGCCCCACCATTCGGGGATCAGCGCCGGGTCGGTGTAGACGCGGTACACGTGCTCGCGCGGTGCGTCGAACTCCCGCTCGACGCGGATCTCGAGCTCGTTCGGTGTGGTGACCGTGGTCTCGTTCACGCGCCCACCGCCTGCTTGACGAGCTCGACGATCTTGTCCTCGTCCGCCTTGCTCAACTTCGTGACCGCGTAGACGATCGGCCACATGGCGCCGTCGTCGAGCTTCGCGGCGTCGTTGAAGCCGAGCTCCGAGTAGCGCATCTTGAACTTGCCCGCGTTCTTGAAGTAGCAGATGACCTTGCCGTCCTTGTTCGCGTAGGCGGGCATGCCGTACCACGTCTTCGGAATGAGGTCCGGCGCGGTCTCCCGGACGAGCGTGTTGATCCGCTCGCCGATCGCGCGGTCGTCCGGCGACATTTTCTTCAGCGCCTGGGCGATCGCGGTCTCCCCGTCCTCGGTCGCCTTCAGCTCCTTCGCGCGGGCTCTCATCGCGGCCTTCTCCTCGGCCGTGAAGCTCTCCTTCTCCTTCGTCGGGCTCATCGTGCTCCTTTCGTGCGTTCGACTACCTGCGCGAATCGGTCCAGCCGTTGCAGCCAGGTGCTGATGCCCTCGAAGGCGTACGGCGCCAGCGTGCACCTGCGGACCCGGCCGACCTTCTCCGTGGTCACGAGCTCTGCGTCCTCGAGCAACCGGACGTGCTTCTTCATGCCGGTCAGCGACATGCCGAAGGGCGCAGCGAGCTCGCTGATCGTGGCGCTGCCTGAGCCCAACCGTTCGAGCACGGCCCGGCGCGTCGGGTCGGCGAGGGCGCTGAAGGCGATGTCTACCTTTCCTGCATACTGAACCATCTAGTTCAGTGTAGCACTCATCCGCTTTCCCAGCGGACGGTGATCGCGTCCTGGACGCCGGGGAGCGGCAATGAGGCCGCTTCCGCCTCGACCGCGTCGCGCTCGGCGCGCGAGAGGCGGCGCCACGGCTCGATCGTGACCTTGCCCTGGTCGCGGCGCCAGGTCCCCGCCACCTCGCCGGCCACGAGCACGGCGCCGGGCCAGACGCGAGGCGTCCAGAGCTCACCGCGGCGTCTGGCGTCCGGGACGAGCAGCTCGCGATCGACTCCGTGGAGGAGGTAGTACGTGTCGCCGCTCGGCAGCA
>DATFHC010000069.1:0-9418 GCA_035248765.1 Gaiellaceae bacterium | reverse complement strand
CGGCACGCCGGCTGCGTATCTCCTCGCCACACGCCGTTTCCGGGGACGCTCGCTCGCGGTCGTGCTCGTGGAGCTGCCGCTCGTGCTGCCACCCGCCGTGGCCGGCATCGGCCTGATCGCCGCGTTCGGCCGCTTGGGGCTGCTCGGTGGGACGCTCGACACGCTCGGAGTACGGCTCGGGCTGACCCAGGCAGCGGTCGTGATCGCCGTCGCCTACGTCGCGAGCCCGCTCTACGTACGCCAGGCGATCGCAGCGTTCGAGGCGGTCGATCCGGATCTCGTCGCCGCTTCGCGCACCCTCGGCGCGGGGCGGGCGAAAACGTTCTTCCGCGTCGTCCTCCCCCTCGCCCGGCCCGGACTCGCTGCCGGCGAACATGATCGTCGCACCGAACTCGCCGAGCCCGCGCGCGAAGGAGAGAGCCTCGCCCGCAGCGAGACCGCGCCGGGCGAGTGGCAGGACGACGCGGAAGAACGTTCTCGCCCGTCCCGCGCCGAGGGTTCGCGAGGCCGCGACGAGATCGGGATCGACCGCTTCGAACGTGGCGATCGCCTGGCGGACGTAGAACGGGCTCGACACGTAGGCGACGGCGATGACGACGGCCGCCTGGGTTAGCCCGACCTGTATGCCCAGTGCGTCAAGCGTCCCGCCCAGCAGCCCCAGCCGGCCGAAAGCTGCGATCAGGCCGATGCCGGCCACGGCGGGTGGGAGTACGAGCGGGAGCTCCACGAGCACGACCGCCAGCGAGCGGCCTGGAAAGCGGCGCGTCGCGAGGACGTACGCCGCCGGCGTGCCAACGAGAACCACCAGCGCCTGGGCGATCGCGCTCGTCTTCAGGCTGAGGAGGAGGGCATCGGTCACGACCGGATGCGAAAGCTGTCCGACGAGCCTGCCCGGCGAGACTCGCGCGAAGATCGCAGCGATAGGGAGGATCAGGAACGCGAGCGCGATCGCGGCCGCCGCGAACACGGCACCGCCGGCGAGGATGCGCCGCGCCATTCTCAGCGCGGGATCGGGAGAAAGCCGGCGGCGCGGAACTTCTTCTGGGCCGCCTTGCCGCGGAGCGCCTTGACCCACGCCTTCGCCGCGGCGAGGTGCTTGCTCGACTTCACAGCCGCGGCCGCGTACGCGACCCTGGGCTGTGCGGACGGCGCGATCCGCACCACCGAGACCTTCTCCGCGACGGTCTTCGCGTCGGTCGCATAGACGAAGCCGGCGTCCGCTTCACCGAGCGTGACCTTGGCGAGCACCTCTCGCACGTCCGTCTCCTGGCTCACCGCCTTGCCGACCAGATCCGAGAGTCCGAGGCGGGCGAGTACGGTGCGCGTGTAGTCGCCGACCGGCACACCGGCCGCGGCCATCACGATTCGCAAGCCAGACCGCTCGAGGTCGCGCACGCCGCGCACGCCGCGCGGATTACCGTGCGCAACGACGATCACGAGCCGGTTCGAGGTGAAGACGAGCGGTTCGGTGAGGAGCCCCAGCCGGTGGAGCTGCGCCGGGAGCTTCGTGTTGGCCGACGCGAACACGTCGGCGGGCAGACCCTGCTGGATCTGCGCGGCCAGCATGTTCGAGCCCCCGAAGGAGTAGCGCCCGTGCGGGTCGATCCGGGGGAAGACGTTCCCGAGGGAAGCGGCAGCGAAGACCGTGAGGCGCGGGGTCGTCCTTGCTCGCGAGCCGCCGGCGAGCGCCACGGCCGCGAGAACGAGCGCGACGGCCGCAACGGCCGCGACGAGCGCCCGCAACCTCATGCCTCCACCATCACCGACGTCGACTTGACGACTGCGGTGGCCGTCATCCCGGGCTTGAGGCCGAGCTCCTCGACCGCGTCGCGCGTGACCACGGCGACGACTCGCGCCGGTTCCGTGACGGTCAGCTCGACCTGGGCGAGGAGACCCTCGACGCGCACCTCGGTGACCGTTCCGCGCAGCCGGTTCCGCGCGCTCATGTGCTGTGTGCTTCCGCTGCCGCGGAGCCGCTCGATCTCCTCCAGCGCTACGAGGCGGCGGTTCGCCTTGTCGCGCTCGGTGCGGATCCGGCCCTCGCGATCCCAGCGGCGCAGGGTGTCGACGCTGATCCCGAGCTCCCGTGCGGCCTCTGTCGCCGTGTACGTCTGCTTCGGCATCGACGCAGCATATACATAGGAGTTGCCTATGTATGTGGGTTGCGGATCCCGATCGCTCCGATCAGGCCGCCGCAGACGAGGAGAGACGCGACGATCGCCATCGTCACGTGAAAGCCGTGCTCGGTGAGATGATCCCCGCCGCCCGCGGCCGCGATCCCTAGCACCGCGACCGCGAGGAGACCGGCAACGCGCGCCACCGCGTTGTTCACGCCCGAGGCGACCCCTGCGTCGCTCGCACTCGCATCCGAGAGAACCGTCGTCGTGAGGGGCGCGACCGTGAGCGACAGCCCGACGGCGAACCCGAGCAGCGCGGGGAGGATGTCCACCCAGTAGTCCGGATGCGTCGGAAGGCGCGTGTAGGCGAACACAGCGGCGCCGGCCATGATCGGGCCGAGCGCCATGAAGAGGCGCGGCCCGTACTGCATCGAGAGCTTCCCGGTCGGGGGAGAGAGAACGAACATCACGACCGTGGTCGGGAGCAGTGCAACCCCGGCGTGAAGGGACGAGTATCCGCTGAACGTGAGCAGAAACAGCGTGAGGAACACACCGAACCCGGAGAGAGCCCCGTAGACGGCGAGCGTCTCGACGTTCGTAACGGAGAAATTGCGTAGCCGGAAAAGCCGCAAGGGGAGCATCGGCATCGGCGCATGCAGCTCGTAGGCCACGAAAGCGCCGAGTAGTGCCGCGCCGACCGCGATCCCGCCCGGGACGAGTGCGTTTCCCCAGCCGAGATGTGGTTGCTCGATGAAGCCCGCGACGAGCAGCCCGAGCCCCGCTACGCAGAGCAGCGCGCCCGGAAGATCGATGCGCAGGTCGACACGGCGCGGCTGCTTCATCCCGCCCAGTCGCATCACGAGTAGAACGGCCACGAGCGAGATCGGGACGTTGATCACGAAGATGACCCGCCAACTCGAGGCGTCGACGAGCCAGCCCCCGAGCGTCGGCCCGACGAAGCCTGAGATTCCGCTCCAGGCCGTCCACTGCCCGATCGCCGCACCGCGCGCCGGACCCGAGAAGGTCGCCGTGAGAACGGCGAGTGAGGCAGGGGTGAGAAGCGCTCCGGCCACGCCCTGGATACCGCGGAAGACGATCAGCATCACCGCGTTGGAGGCGACCGCGCACAGAACCGAGGCGACGGCGAAGAACACAACCCCGATCCCGAAGATGCGAAGCTCGCCGAAAATGTCGCCGAGCGAGCCGCCGACGAGGATGAGCGAGCCGAGCGTGAGCAGATACGCGTCGACCACCCACTGCTGCGACGCGAGCCCGCCCCCGAGGTCGTGCTCGATCGCCTTCAGCGCGACGTTCACGGCCGAGCCGTCGATGAACACCATCGACGAGCCGAGGATGCTCGCGACGAGTGTCCAGCGCCCCAGCGAGCTCGGCGGTGAGACGGCGCTCTCCATGCGCCGATCCTACGGCGGGCGGTCAGGTCAACCGCCCGCCGCTGCGGAGGGAGCTAGGAGGAAGGCGACGCCGGTTGGACGCCGAGCGTGATCGAGAGGTGCTTCGTCTCGCCGTCGCGGCGGACCGTGACCGACACGGTCTGGCCCGACTTCGCCTGGAACACGGCCGCCGTCAAGTCGTCGGCCGAGTTGATGGCCTTGCCGTTGAAGGCGGTGACGACATCGCCGACCTTCAGCCCGGCCTTCGCCGCCGGCGATCCCTTGACGATCGTCGTGATCTTGGCGCCGCCCGAGACGTCCAGGATCCTCACGCCGACGTACGCGTGCCGCACGGTGCCGCCTGCGATCAGCGTCTGAGCGACGCTCTTCGCGGAGTTGATCGGCACGGCGAAGCCGATGCCGGCGTTGTCGTTCGTGTCGGTCTCGATCTGGTCGTTGATCCCGATCACCGTGTTCGTCGCGGTGTCGATGAGGGGTCCGCCGGAGTTGCCGTGGTTGATCGCGGCGTCGGTCTGGATCGCGCCGGTGATCGAGAACTTGTTCGGCGCGGTGATCGTGCGGTTCGTCGCGCTGACGATGCCAGCCGTCATCGTCTCGGGCAGGCTGAACGGGCTGCCGATCGCGACGACGCTCTGACCCGGCTCGACGGTCGACGAGTCACCCAGTGCGAGCGGATGCAGCTTGGACGCCGGCACGTCGACGTGGATCACAGCGGTGTCGGTCGACTTGTCGGCGCCGACGAGCGTGGCCTTCGCGGTCGAGCCGTCCTGGAACGTGACCTTGATCGCATTGGCGTTCGCGACGACGTGCTGGGCGGTGAGGATGTTGCCGCTCTTGTCGATCTCGAAGCCGGTTCCCTCCGCCTCGGCCTTCTGGCTCTGGTTGGGCTGGTTGAACGGGAAGGACGGCGTGTTGTCGCTCGTCGTGAGCTCGACGGTGATGTCGACGACGCCGGGGGCGTCGTCCTTGTACAGCTGGGTGAGCGAATCGACCGACGAGGTCGACGAGGCGGGCTGCGCGGGTACGACGACCTTGGTCGTGGTCGACGACCCGGAGCCGTTGCTCGTGAGCGCGTACGTACCGGCGCCGACGCCGATGCCGATGGCCGCGGCGACCGCGAGGGGGGCGAGGCGCCGCAGGCGCGGGTTGGCAGGGCGAGGGTTCATGTTCTCGGGATCTCCTTGCATCGTGTCTGTCCCAGAGTGCCCGTAATCCCTAGGAGCAGAGTGAGAGAGCCTTGAGATTTCGCTAAGAACCGCCCGCGCGGGCGCTCGGCGGCCGGAGATCTCTGCGATCCTGCGCACGTGCTCGGGATTGCCACCGTCCTGCTCTCTCTCGCGGGGAAGGCGCCTCCGCCGCCGAGCCGGTTCCTTGCTGTCGATGCGCACCGGCACCGGGGCACGATCACGCTGATCGCCTCCTACGACGGGACGAACGGCGGCTTCAACTTCGACGGCTACTCGCGCAACCTCATGTGGACGGTGCCGCGCGGATGGACCGTGCGTGTCGTTTGTGAGAACCGTGGGCCGCTCCGGCACTCGTGTGGAGTCGTCCCGGGCGCGGGCTCCACGGCGCCCGCGTTCCGTGGCGCGACGACACCGCAGCCGCGCCTCGGGCTCCAGTCCGGCAGCACCGCGCGATTCACGTTCCGCGCGAGCCGGACGGGCGTCTTCCGCTTCGCGTGCCTCGTGCCGGGACACGAGGACGCCCGCATGTGGGACGTGCTGAAGATCACCCGCGGCGGCAGGCCCTCCGTCGTCGACCTGCGCTCGGGCTAATCGGCTCGTAGCGCGCACGGCGGAGCGCGTTGCGCTTTGAACGGCCGGTAGCAGCTACCCGAACGAAACGCGCGCAAGAGCGTTACGGAATCTCTACCAGGCCGGTCGCCGGCCCCGCGCGAGGCGTTGCGAAGTCGTAACGGTGCCTGCTACCGGCCGTTCAGGTGGTGCGAGCTAAGCGTCGCCGCTCGAGCGACGACGCAGAACCGCGATCCACCAGATCAGGACAGCGGCAAGCAGGCCGAGCGGCAGGACCAGGCTGAGGATCGAGCCGGTGAGGAACGAAGCGGTCACGTCCATGAAAGCTCCTCGGGTCGGGGCTCAGTTGGACTCAGGCTGGAAGCGTCGGCGGCAAAGCCACCGACTCCCGGCCAAGAGACCGCGCTGCCTTCGGCAGCGCTTGGGGCGAGCCAGCGGTAGAAGAAGAAGAAGGCTGCGACGAAGTAGGTGAGCGATCCCGGCACCCACATGATCCCGGCGGCGAGCTGCTGGTCGGTCAGCGACGGGTACGCGGTGTAGAGGGGCGCGGACGCGAACGCGAGCACGATCGCGAGGATCCAGTTCGGGACCATCGCCGCGGCGAACCAGATCGAGCGGTGGAGATGGTCGATGCGCGCACGCACGGGCGGTGCGTCGAGCAACGCCCCCCAGAACACGAGCGCCGGCGCGACGAACGACACGTGCTGGAGGACGTGGATCCACTCGCTGCGTGCTGCCGCGTCATACAGCTGCGGCACGTGCCAGACACCCACCGCCGCGGACTGCACCGCGAGCGCGACGGCCGGCCGCTTCAAAAAGCCGGCGCCTCGTCGGAACGACGGCGAGTGCGACAGCGCGCCGCCGACCGCGCGCCGCGCGGACAGCGGGAACGGCAGCCACATGCGCGGCCACGGGCGACCGAGCACGACGAGCGGCGGCACGACCGTCATGAGGACGATGTGCTGCGACATGTGCGCGGACAGCCACTTGTCCGCCCAGCCGTCGAACGGCCGCTCGAGCACGACGAACGTGAGCACGACGCCGGCGTAGAAGCTCACCTCGCGCCAGACCCGAACCCTCCCTCGCCGCCCGAGCGAGTAAAGGGCGACTGCCGTCCCGCACACGACGAGAGGCAGCGGATCCATCTAGATCAGGTAGAGGATGATCCAGCTGACGACGGCGATCCCGGCCAGGAACGTCCAGTAGAAGCTGAGTCCCACGAGCTCGGCGCGCACGAGCGAGATCGGATCGCGAATGTCGTGTGACATGCGGCCCGGGTCGCCCGACGCGTGACCGGCCGGGACGTCACGGCCGGCGTCGACATAGCCGCGGTAGCGGATCGACGTCGCCAGGGTCATCTCGAGCCAGATCAGCGTCCCGAGCACGAAGAGAAACAGGAAGGCCGTCCACCCGAAGTAGACGCTCGCGAACCCGCCGTCGGCCGGCCCGAACCCTTCGTGCGTCCAGGCGATGACCTGGAGGACGAGCCCCACCACGCCGACGAGCAGGGCCAGCAGACCCTTCACCCGCCACTGGTCGCGGCGAAGTGCCCGGTGGTCGGTCAACCCGAGCCGGACGAGCAGCGCGCTCGCGACGTAGCAGGCGACGACGACCGTTCCCCAGGCGACCGAAGCGTCGATCCCCTTCGGCTTCCACATTCCCGCGTTGTTCAGGGAGCGGAGATAGAAATAGGCGAAGAGAAAGGCGATGAAGAAGAACGCCGTCGCGCCCGCGAGGAGGTAGCTCGCGGAGACGAGGTTGCGCCCCAGGAGCTCGGGCGGCTCGCCCTCGGCGACCTCGTAGCCCGTTCCTTCGTATGCGAGTGGCTCGGCGATCGGTCAATCCCTCCCTGCCGGCTGGCCGGCGGGCACCCACGTCGGGATCGGCCCTTCGCCGTAGCCGTATGGGTCGCTGGAGAAGACCGGGATGCGGTCGAAGTTGTGTACGGGGACCGGCGACGGCAGCTGGAACTCGATCGAGCGCGATGCCCACGGGTTCGCCTCCGCCGGCTTCTTCCTGAACGCAAGTGACCAGACGAGGTTGTAGAGGAAGATCAGCATCGAGATCCCGAGCAGGAACGCCGAGATCGAGACCCAGTCGTTGAGGAACTTCAGGTTCCCCGTATACACCGGCGCCCGACGGGACTGGCCGAGGAAGCCGGAGGCGAAGAGTGGCATGAACGTCGAGTTGAAGAAGACGAACATCGTCCAGAAATGGATCTTCCCGAGCCGCTCGTTCAGCTCCCAGCCCGTCATCTTCGGCACCCAGTAGTAGATCGCCGCAAAGAACGTGAAGACGAGGCCGCCCATGATCGTGTAGTGGAAGTGGGCCATCGAGAAGAAGCTCCCGTGCGTGGTGACGTCGCTCGGCACATCCGATAGGAAGACCCCTGAGAGCCCGCCGAGCAGGAAGTTGAAGAACCAGGCGAGGCAGAACAGCATCGGGACGGTGAAGCGGATGTTCCCCCGCCAGAGGGTCATCATCCCGCAGAGGAAGGTGAAGCCGGTCGGGATCGAGATGAGCTCGGTCGAGAGCATGTAGAAGGGGCGCAGGTCGCCGTTGATGCCGCTCACGAACAGGTGGTGCTGCCACACGAACCAGGAGAGCAGCGACACACCGAGCAGGCCGGCAACGGCGAGCCGGTAGCCCCAGAGCGGCTTGCGCGAGAACACCGGCAGCAGCTCGAGGACGATCGCGAAGCCCGGCAGGGCAAGGATGTAGACCTCCGGGTGGCCGAACACCCAGAAAAGGTTCTCGTACAGGTAGTTGCTCCCGCCGGCGGCCGCGTTGAAGAACGAGGTCTGCGCCGTCCGGTCGAGTGCTCCCATCGCCAGCACCGCAACCAGCACCGGCGCGGCGAGCACCATCAGCACGGCCGTCGAGAGCACGCCCCAGACGAAGATCGGCAGCCGGGTCCACGTCAGGCCCGGCGCGCGCATCGTCAGGATCGTCGCGATCATGTTCAGCCCGAGCAGCGTCATCGAGATGCCGACCAGCGCGAAGAAGAGGATGTAGTTGTCCATCCCGGGGTTCGCCTGGGTCTGCAGCGGCGGGTAGCCCGTCCAGCCCGTCGGGAAGCCGCCGAAGAAGATCGTGGTCGTCAGGACGCCGCCGGCCGCCATCAGCAGCCAGAAGGTGAGCGCCTCGATGCGCGGGAAAGCCATCCGCCGCGCGCCGATCATGATCGGGACGAAGTAGTTCGCGAACGGGCCGAGGATCCCGCTCGACATCATCCCCATCATCATCGTCCCGTGCATCCCGACCACAGTCAGGTACGTGCCCATCGGGAAGGCCTGGCTGTGCGGGCTGAGCTGCTCGGTGCGGATCAGCATCGCGTTCAGGCCGCCGATGAAGAAGAACAGCCCGATGCCCCAGAGGTACTGGATGCCGACCACCTTGTGGTCGGTGCAGAGGCTGAAGTAGCGCATCCAGCCGCCGGTCTCCTTCTCCCGGAGCGAGGGCGGGTAGCCGCGCAGGCGGGCGATCGGGTAGTTGAGGAAGCCGAGGCCGACGAGGAAGCCGACGACGCTGCCGAGGTAGGCGAGGTAGACGGAGATCTCGTTGTAGTCGCTGTCGCCGTAGTAGCCGATGCTGTTCCCGCTGATCGCGTGCGCGCCGAACCAGCCGACGTACCAGCCGCCGATGCCGAGCAGGATCCCGGTGAGAAGGTTGAAGCCGATCAGCTGGCGCCACCAGGGACGGGGCGGTAGGACGGCGGCTGCTTCGGTCATCCGGCTCTCCTGTCCGGGGCGGGGAGGTAGATGTGCGAGAACGGCGCTCCGCCGTCCGACTCGGGCTTGTCCATGAAGGGCTTGATCGAGGCGTAGATCCCTTGCTGCTGCTTGGACCACGCCTGGAACTGGGCCGAGTCGACGACGCGGCCGTTGTTGAACATGTAGGGGTGCCAGAGCCCGCAGAGCTCGGCGCAGCGGACGTGGAACGTTGTCGGGCCGTGCGTCTGCACGTAGACGACGTTGTCGACGCCCGGGTTGGCGTCGGCCTTGACTCCGAGCTCGTACGCCCAGAACGAGTGCACCGCGTCGAGCGAGGTCACGTGGAGCTCGATGGTGCTGTTCGCGGGCAGGTAGAGCTCGTTCGACTCGAGACCGCCGAGCGACGGATAGCGGTAGGT
>DATFHC010000068.1:0-18279 GCA_035248765.1 Gaiellaceae bacterium | reverse complement strand
GCTGGGCGTCCAGCACCTGCTGGAGCGCCTCGAACTCCTCGACGCACTTGCCCGAGCCGAGCGCCACGCTGTCCAGGGGGTCCTCGGCGATGTGGATCGGCATCCCGGTCTCCCGGCGCAGCCGCTCGTCGAGGCCTTTCAACAGCGCCCCGCCGCCGGTCAGCACGATGCCCCGGTCCATGATGTCGCCGGACAGCTCCGGCGGGCACTTGTCGAGGGTCGTCTTGACGGCGTCGACGATGGCGTTGACCGGCTCCTCGATCGCCTTGCGCACTTCGGCGGCGGAGATGACGACGGTCTTGGGCAGTCCGGAGACGAGGTCCCGGCCGCGGATCTCGGTGTGCTGGTCGTCGTCGAGGTCGTACGCCGAACCGATCGTGATCTTGATCTGCTCGGCCGTCCGCTCACCGAGGAGGAGCGAGTACTCCTTCTTGATGTGCTGGATGATCGCGTTGTCCAGTTCGTCGCCCGCGACGCGGATGGACTGGGCGGTGACGATGCCGCCGAGCGAGATGACCGCGACCTCCGTGGTGCCGCCGCCGATGTCCACCACCATGTTGCCCGTGGCCTCGTGGACCGGCAGGCCGGAGATCATGTCGCGGCCGCGAACCTCGGCCTGGAGCTCGTCCTTGAGCGGATGCGCGGAGCCGATCTCGAGCTTGATCTCCTCGGCCGTCTGCTGGCCGATCAGCAGCTTGTAGTCGCGCTTGATGTGATTGATGATCGCCTCGTCCATCTCGTCGCCGCCGACGCGCAGCGACTGCGAGACGACAATCCCACCGAGCGAGATCACGGCAACCTCGGTGGTTCCCCCGCCGATGTCGACGATCATGTTCCCCGTCGGCTCGGCAACGGGGAGCCCGGCGCCGATTGCGGCGGCCATCGGCTCCTCGATCAGGTACGCCTGGCGCGCGCCGGCCGAGAGCGTCGCTTCCTCGACCGCCCGCTTCTCGACGCCCGTGACGCCCGACGGGACGCACACGACCACTCGCGGGTGCGCGAAGCGGTGCTGATGCACCTTCTGGATGAAGTGGCGCAGCATCTGCTCGGTGACGTCGAAGTCGGCGATAACGCCGTCCTTGAGGGGGCGGATCGCCTGAATCGTCCCGGGCGTGCGGCCGAGCATGCGCTTGGCCTCGACACCGACCGCGTGCACCTCGCCCGAGCGCTGGTCGATAGCGACGACCGAAGGCTCGGAGAGAACGATGCCGCGGCCACGCACATAGACGAGCGTGTTCGCGGTCCCCAGGTCCACGGCCATGTCACGGCCGCCGAAGCCCGTCAATCCTGAAAAGAGGCCCATGAATGGGTCACTCTAACCTCAAACCGGCACAAAGCCTTGACCCCGACGTGACCGTTTGCCGCCTAGCGTGAACGGCGTGAACGTGGTGACGCTGATCGGGAACCTGGCGACCGAGGTGGAGGTGCGCGAGGTCGCGCCCGACAAGCGAGTGGCGACCTTCGTGCTCGCGATCGACCGCGCGAGCCGTGAGGGCGGCGCGGATTTCGTGACCGTGTCCGCGTGGGACCGCCAGGGCGAGCTGTGCGCCGAGTACCTCGGCAAGGGACGGCGTGTGGCGATCGACGGACGGTTGAAGTCCCGTTCCTGGGAGGAGGAAGGCAAACGCCGCAGCGCAATCGAGGTGGTCGCCCGGCGAGTCGAGTTCCTCGGCGGCGGACCGCGACGCGACGAGGAGGAGGACGCCGGAGCTGACGTGATCCCGTTGGAGGCGCCGATTGCAGCCGACTAAGCGAGCGAGTCGACGAAGTCCTCGATGGCGGTGACGCACGCGTCGGGGCGCTCGCCGATCAGAAGGTGGCCGCAACCGGCGATCGTGCGCAGCGGAGCACCGAGGCGGCGGGCGTACTCCATGCCGTCCTCCGGGCCGACCCAGTTGTCGCTCGCGCCCCACAAGCAGAGGCACGGACAGGTGACGCGATCGAGCTCGGCGCGCGGATCCGAGACCAGGAGAGCGCGGGCCGCCTGCCGGGTGTCGGTGTGGAGTGCGGGCCCGAGAAGGAACGCCTCGGCGAGCTCCGGGTCGAGCGCGTCGGAATCCGCGGCGCCCCACCAGCCGAAGACGAGGCGCCGGCCGATCCGCGAGCGGGCCAGCTCGTGGCGGAACGGCGCGACCAAGCGACCCGGACGGACTGCGCCCAGCACCGCAAGCGTCACGTGGGCTGCGCGAGAGGTCGAGCCGATTCCCGCCGCCGCGGCCAGGACGACGCCGCGCACCGCGTCGGGGCGGAGCGCTGCTGCCCGGATCGCAACGACTCCGCCGAGCGAATGCCCGATCCAGACGGCGCCGCGGACATTCTCCGCCTCCGTGATCTCGAGCGCAGCGTGCGAGAGCGGATCGAGGTTGCGCGCTTCGGAGAGCACGGACGAGCGTCCATGACCCGGCAGGTCTGGGACGAGCACTCGATGTCGAGCCGCGAGCGCCGGTGCGAGGGCGCGCCAGTTCTCGATCGTCCCGCCGAGCCCGTGCACGAGCACGAGCGGCGAACCGGCGCCGCCGACCGCATAGCGAAGCCGCGCGCCGCGCCACTCGAGCTCTCGTTCCTCGAATCCGTCCAAACGTGGTTTGCCGTCCGTCACCTAGAAGGCATATTCTTTGGCAATGGATTCTTCTGGAGGGCGGGCAGAGTGATGCCCGCGACAACGACAAGCAAGGGTGCGACCTAGCCCGCCAGCGCATTGTGCGCGGCGGGTTTTTTCGTTCCAGGAAAAGGAGCCGACCGATGGCAAATCACCTCACGCCCGAAGAACTGTCGAAAGAGCTCGGTCTCGACAGGCAGGAGGTGATCCGGGTGTGCGTCGAAGAGGGCGTGCCCATCTACCACGGGAAGATCGACAGGTACCTCTTTCTTCTCAGCCTCAACAGCCAGCAAGAAGCCGCCCCGCACGCAGCCTAGGCGCGATCGGAGCAGAGGCGAGGAGGGGGCGGCGGGGAGCCGCCCTCTTCGTCAGGCGGACTTCTTCGCGGGAGTCTTGCGAGACCGGGAGCGGCTCTTCGAAGCGCTCTTTTCGCCCTTCGGATCCTCCGCGGAGCGCCGGCTCTGCGCGTCGGCGACGCTCTGGCGCAACGCCTCCATCAGATCGATAACAGGCGCCTCGGCGACCGGCTCCGGCGCGACGATCTCCTGGCCGGCGAGCTTCGCCTCGAGCATCTGCGCAAGATCGCGGCGATAGTCGTTCTCGAAATCCTCCGGCGTCCACTCGCCGGAGAGGCTCGAGATCACCTGCTCGGCCAGCTTCAGCTCGGCCTCCTGTACGTCGGTCTCCGCCACCGCTTCCTCGATCTCGTCCTTCGCTCGAACGTCCTCGGCGAAGAACAGCGTCTCGAGCAGCAGCGCGCCGGCCCTGGCGCGGATCAGACACAGGTTCTCCTTGCCCCAGAGGACGAACTTGCCGACCGCCGCCATTCCCGAGTCCTCCATCGCCCGCAGGAGCAGCACATACGGTCGCCGCTGCGCGTCGGCATCGGAAGGCGCGAGGTAGTAGGTGCGGTCGAAGTAGACAGGGTCGACGTCCTCCAGCCGGACGAAGCGGAGGATCGCGATCGACTGCGAGCGCTGCAGCGCCACGGCTTCGAGGTCTGCCTCCTCGACAAAGACGTACTGCCCCTTCGAGAACTCCCAGCCCTTGACGAGCTCATCCGGCTCGACGTCGCGCTCGTGCACGGGGCACCAGCGCTTCTGCTTGATCGGCGACCCGCACTCCCGGTGCAGGGTGCGGAACGAGACGTCCTGCCGCTGGGTCGCGAGCGCAAGCCCGACGGGGATGTTGACGAGGCCGAAGCTGATCGATCCGTTCCAGATGGTCCGCATGGAGAAATCCAGTTTAGTTGGGGACCGGCGGAATTCTCGATTCTCATCGGCTTCCCTGCCTACGATGCAGCGCATGGAGAGGCGCACCGCGCCCGAGCTCTGGCGCGACGCCGTCCGCGACGCGCCGTCCGAACCCGCCTACCTCGAGGAGGGAACGGACGGGTGGGAGCCCGTCTCCTGGGTCGAGGCCGCCGAGCGCGTCGACGATCTCGCCCATGGGCTGCTGGCGCGTGGCGTCCGTCACGGCGACCCGGTCGCAGTGCTGTCGCGCACCAGGCTCGAGTGGATCCTGCTCGACTGGGCGCTGATGTCGATCGGCGCCGTCGTGGTCGGCCTCTACCCCACCAGCTCCGCGAAGGAGTGCGAATACATCCTCGGGCACTGCGAGGCGGTGCTCGCCTTCACCGAAGACGACGAACAGACGCGGAAGCTCGTCTCGATCCGAGGCTCGCTGCCTGCGCTACGCGAGATCGTCCCGTTCGACTGGCTCGAGAAGCTCGAGGCCGACGGGCGGCTGGCCCGGCACCTTCGGCCCGAGCCGGTCGAAGAGGACGACCTCGCGACGCTCATCTACACGTCCGGCACGACCGGGCCGCCGAAAGGCTGCATGCTCACGCACCGGAACCTCGTCACCGCCGCGACGCGCGTGCGGCACGCGCTGCATAACCCCGGCGACGTAGTCCTCCTCTTCCTACCTCTCGCCCACAGCTACGGGCGGCTCGCCCATCAAGCCGCGAGTCACCGCGGTGCGACCGTCGCGCTCGTCGCAGACGTCACTCGCGTGCCGGAGGCGATGGCCGCCGTCCGGCCTCACGTCCTTCCGGCCGTGCCGCGCGTCTACGAGAAGGTTCATGCGAACACGCTCGGCGAGATCGAGCGCGCGGGCGGTCTTCGACGCAGGATCGGGCTCTGGGCGCTCGGGGTCGGGGCCCGTGCGGGCCGCGCTCGCCGCGAAGGCACATCCGTACCGCGCCTCCTCGCGTTGCGCGAACGGCTGGCCGACCGGCTTGTGTTCGCGAAGGTGCGCGACCGACTGGGCAGTCGGCTGCGCGTGGGAGTCTCCGGCGCGGCGCCGCTCTCCACCGACGTGATGGAGTTCTTCCACGCGCTGGGCGTGCCGGTGATCGAAGGCTACGGCCTGACGGAGACCGGCAGCTCGGCGACCGTCAACGAGCCGGACGACTTCCGGATCGGCACCGTGGGCCGGCCGGTCGAGGGCGCCGAGATCCGGCTCGCCGAGGACGGCGAGATCCTGATCCGCAGCGACGCCGTCTTCACCGGCTACTACAAGGAACCGGACGCCACCACGGCTGCGCTGACCGAAGATGGGTGGCTGCGCACCGGTGACGTCGGCGAGATCGACGCCGAGGGGTTCCTGCGCATCACCGACCGGAAGAAGGACCTGATCATCACCGCCGGCGGCAAGAACATCGCGCCACAGAACCTCGAGAACGCCCTCAAGACGTCGCGGTTCGTCTCACAGGCGATCGTCGTCGGTGACCGTCGCCCTTATGTGACGGCGCTCGTGACGCTGGACGAGACGGAGATCGCCTCGAGCGGCCGCGACCGGCAGCAGCTCGTGCAAGAGGTCGTCGACGACGTCAACCGTGACCGGATGCGCGTCGAGCAGATCAAGCGATTCGTGATCCTCCCCCGCGAGTTCACCCAGGAGCAGGGCGAAGTGACTCCGACGCTGAAGCTGCGCCGCTCGGTCATCCACGAGCACTTCGCGGACGAGATCGAAAAGCTCTACGAATCCAGCTAGCCGAGGATTCGCTTGGCGCCGTCGTACTCCGAGGAGTACCAGCCCTCGCTCAAGCTGTCGATGCGGACGACGTCACCGGTGTGCGGTGCGTGGATGAACTGCCCGTTGCCGACGTAGATCCCGACGTGGCCGAGGCCGGCAAAGAAGACGAGGTCGCCCGGCTGGAGCTGGTCGCGGGACACCGAAACGGAGTTCGGATAGTTGTACTGAGCAACCGTGTAGTGCGGCAGTGAGATGCCGACCTGGGCGAAGACGTACATGACGAGGCCGGAGCAGTCGAATCCACTCGGGCTCGCCCCGCCCCACACGTACGGCGTACCGAGGTACTGCATTGCGATTCCGACGACCCCGCCGTAGCGAGCCGCCGGCGCGGGCGTCGAAGTGGGGTCAGCGATGCCGACGTTGTTGAGCGGTGAGTTCGTCTGGGCCGCAGCCGCGCGCGCTTCACGGGCAGCCACGGCCTGGGCCGCCTGCTGGTCGGCGATCATCTGCTGGATCTGCGAGCGGACCGAGCTGTACAGACGGCGCTCGGCGGCGAGCCTCCCCTGGATCCGGTTCCGTGCCGCGGCGCGAACGGCGACCAGCCGGTGCGCGCTCGCCCGCTGGTGATGCAGAAGCACCCGGCGTTGCACGATCTGGTGCTGGAATCCGACCACCTGGTTGATCAGGGACGAATCCTGCTTCGAGACCGAATTGACCGCCTCGATCCGGGAGATGAGGTCATCGAGGCTGCGAGCGCCGAGGATGACGGCGAGCGAGGATTGCTGCTCATCGGACGTGTAGATCGCGACGAGCCGCTTCTCGAGCGCGACCTGCGCCTGAGAGAGGTTTCCGCGGGCGACACCGAGCGCCTGCTGGTTGACGTCGAGCTGCTGCTGGACACTCTTCAGCTTCTGGGTCGCGGCCTGGTAGCGGCTGTTCGCCAGCTGAGCCGCCGCGTCGAGCTGCTGCAACCGCCCGAGCACGGACTGAGCCTGCGCCCGTTTGGCGCCGATCTGGTCCGCGTGCGCGCGTGTAGCCGTCGCCCCGAGTAGGCCGACTGCCAGCAAGCCGCTCAGCAGCGCCGAGATTGCCGCGAGCCGTCTGGGCGCACGCGAATGACGTCCTCCCGCCGTCACAAGGGGTGGACGGTAACAGGGCTGGCGGATGCCCGCAATCGAGAACCGTCACGAAAATCCTGCAATTAGGCCCACGGCGTTTACAGAAGTGCAGTCACAAGCGCTGCACAAAGTCGGCGCGTCGAGTACGGTCCGCCGACGTGCTCGGGAGGATGCGATCCCGCACCGCGCGGCTTGCAGCTGCCGCGGCGGTGCTCACACTCGTGGCCGCATCGGCTGCGCTCGCCGCTCCAGGGAGTGCAGGTCACGCGCAAACGAGCTCGACACAACGACTGAGCAACCGCGCCCATCAGGCGCTTCTCAGCCTGTACGCGCTCGACTCGCAGCTGCAGTCGTGGCGCGCACGCGTCGCATCGCTCGAAGCCGAAGCAGCCGCCCTGCAGAAGCAGCGAAGCGCCCTCCGGCACGAGCTCGGCGCGGCACGGACGTCCCTCAGGAGCGGCCAGCACCAGCTCGCGCTCGAGCTGCGTGCGCTCTACGAGCGCGGCGACGTTGACCCAATGGCCGTGATGCTCGGAGCTGCCTCGCTCACCAAGGGGTTGCGACAGCTCGACGCACTCTCGCGCGTTGCCGACCAGAGCAAGCAGATCGTCGCCGTGACGACCGCGGCGCATCTTCGCCTTCAAGGCTCGCAAGTTCGCCTCGCGGCCGCGGAACGCCGTTTGGCAGGCTCGCTCGCCGCCGCCCGCGCGGGTGAGCAAAAGGTCGCGGCAGCCGCTGCGGCCAGGCTCGCATACGTGTCCTCGCTCCGCGCACAGGAACGCCTGCAGGCGGCGCAGGTCCGGAGCGTCGAGGTCGTGGCACATGCGGCCCAGCAAAAGTCCCAGCAGCTTCAGGGGCTGACACCCGCACCGCCGCCTGCAGGAAAGCACCAGCTCATCGTGAGCGCGACGTGCTACGACCTGCCGGGAAAGACGGCAACGGGGATGCCGGTCGGCCGGGGCATCGTGGCGGTCGATCCGTCCGTCATCCCGCTCGGGACTCGGCTGTACATCCCCGGCTACGGCAACGGCGTCGCAGCCGACATCGGCGGCGGCATCCAGGGGAACACCATCGACCTGTGGTACCCCACCTACGCAGAATGCGCCGCCTGGGGGCGCAGGACGGTGACCATCACCGTCTACTGAGCGCGCGGAGCTGACGCTTCGCTCGCTGGGCTAGACTTGCGGCGCAAAAGGGGGGATCGCGTTGACCGAGCTCGTGGAGACGGCCGATGAACGTCAGATTGACGCACTTCGCGTGCTGCTCGTCGACGACCACGACCTCTTCAGGACGGGCTTGCGGAACCTGCTCGAGGAGCAGGGTCTGGCGATCGTCGGCGAAGCCGGGACCGGCGGCGAGGCTGTCGCGTACGTCCGCGAATTGACGCCCGATGTGGTGGTGATGGATCTCAACATGCCCGCGATGGGCGGCGTCGAGGCGACCCGCCACATCGCGGAGGTCTCTCCGCTGACCCGGGTCGTCATGCTCACGATCTCGGACGAGGACTCGGACGTCACCGACGCGATCCTCGCCGGGGCGTGCGGTTACCTGCTCAAGGACGCCTCGATCCAGGAGCTGGTCTCCGGGATCCAGGCGGCTGCGCGTGGCGAGGCGCTCATCTCTCCGCACATCGCGACGAAGGTGCTGCAGCGGATCCGCGCCACGAGCGCGCAGCCCGAGATCGAGGAGATGATCCGCGCCGAGCTCTCGGACCGCGAGATCGAGGTGCTGAAGCTGATCGCGAACGGCAAGGACAACGCCGTCATCGCCGCCGATCTGCACATCAGCCCGAAGACGGTCAAGAACCACATCTCGAACATCCTCATGAAGCTCCAGATCGACAACCGCATCCAGGCGGCTGTCTACGCGGTTCGCAGCGGAATCGTCTAGCCGGCCGGATCCGCTTTCAGCCGGCGCCTGACTCCCTGGAGCCTGCGGAGGAGGGAACGAAGCCGTGCGAGCTCCCCGTCGGCGGTCTCGAGGCGGCCGGAGAGCTCGGCGAGCTCGGCAGCTACGCCATGCGCCGTCACCTCGTCGGAGTCTCGCGCGAGGATGCCGAGGCGGCGCTCGATCCGCCAGCGCTCCGCCTCCAGCGCGAGCTTGGCGGCGTAGCCCGTCGTCAGCGTCGATTCGATCGCGTCGAGGCTCGGAGCGCCGGCCCCGTTTTCGGGCAGATTCAGTAGATTCGCGATCTCCGGCGGCAGCGGCATGAGCCACGATTATTGGATGCCGAAGTGGTCTGTGGAATGGGCCGCACGGCCCATCTTTGAGCGCCGATTGACCCATCCGGCTTGACGTTTGCGCCCTCGCTTGAAAAATGGAAAGGCCGTGCCGCTCCGTCTTGCCGCCGCAACCGCGGGGATCGCCGCCCTTCTTCTCGTGCCCGCCGCCCTCGCGGGGTCGGCCGACGTCTTCCGGCACCAGCTCGCCAGCGCGCTCCGGGCTCCACACGTGAGCCCGGGCCAGACGGGAGCGGTCGTCGTCGACCTTCGTACCGGACAGACCGTCTTCGCGCAAAACGCGAGCCTCGCCCTGCGGCCGGCGTCGAACGAGAAGCTCGCCACGACGTACGCCGCGCTGACCGCGCTCGGCCCATCCTTCCGGATCGAGACCGACGTGCTGGGCGACGGGCAACTGAGCGGCGCGACTTGGCGGGGAGACCTCGTGCTCAGGGGGTACGGCGATCCGTCCTTGTCGGGCGCACAGCTCGGCTCGCTCGCACGCCAGGTGGCCACAGCCGGAATCACGCACGTCAGCGGCCGGATTCTCGGCGACGAGAGCTGGTTCGACACACGCCGTACAGGAGTCGGCTGGAAGGCGCAGTTCTTCCTCCACGAATCCCCGGCTCTCTCGGCGCTGATCGTCAACCGCGGCTGGACGGGGCGCTACGAGACTGCTCGTCCGGCGCTCATGGCCGCACAGCTCTTCCGGCTCGACCTACTCGATGCCGGGGTCACAGTCGGCGGTTCTGCCGCGATCGGCGTGGCGTCTGCCGACGCGGTCCAGCTCGCGAACGTCGAGTCTCCGGCGCTGTCGGCGCTCGTGCGCCACATGGACCTCTACAGCGACAACTTCTACGCGGAGATGCTGCTGAAGGAGATCGGCGCCGTGCAGGGCAGCGGAGGATCCGCGGCGGCCGGGCTCGCAGTTATGCGACCGCTGCTCGCCGCGGCCGGAGTGCCGCTGGCGGGCGTGAGAATGGTGGACGGCTCCGGCCTATCGCTCCTCGATCGCTGGACCCCCCGTGCCCTTGCCTCCCTCTTGCAAGCGATGTGGAGCGACCCCGACCTGGAGCCGTACCTCGTCAGTGCCCTGCCGGTCGCCGGAGAAACCGGGACGCTCCACGACCGAATGCGCCGCGGCCCGGCCCGCGGGGTCGTGCGGGCGAAGACAGGAACGACCGACAACTCTTCCGCTCTTTCGGGCTTCGTCGGCAGCCGCTACGTCTTCTCCATCCTGGAGAACGGGCACCCCGTTCGGACGCCGAACGCGGAGCGGACGCAGAACCGCTTCGCCGAAGTCCTCGCGCGCGCGGCCGCGGCGGGCTAGGACTCGCCGAGCAGCGAGAGCAGATCGCTCTCGGACAGGATCGGTACGTCGGCCTTCTGCGCCTTGGCCAGCTTCGACGCCCCCGGCTCCTCCCCCACGACGAGTCCGGTCGTCTTCGCCGAGACGGAGTTGGTCACTTTCGCGCCGAGCGCCTCGAGCCGCACCTGGGCGTCGTCGCGGGAGAAGCGCTCGAGCGTGCCCGTGATGACGTACGTGCTGCCGGTCAGCGGGCCCTCCGTGGGCCGCTCCTCCTCGCCGGCCTCGAAGCGGAGTCCGAGCTCCCGCAACTCCTGGACGAGCGTGCGGTTCTGTTCGTCCGCAAACCAATCGACCACGTCCTCCGCCCGGTCAGGACCGAATCCTTCGACCTCGGCCATCTCCTCCGGGGTCGCCGCGATCAGCCGGTCGACGGTGCCGAAGTGGCTCGCGAGGTTCCGGGCGAGCACCCATCCGATCCCCGGGATGTTCAGGCCGAGGAGGACACGCGAGAAGGGCACCTGCTTGGAGCGCTGGATGGACTCGATCGCCGCGCTCGCCGAGATCTCGGCAAAGCCCTCTAGGTCGAGCAACTTCTCTTTCGTAAGACGGTAGAGGCCGGGCAGCGAGCGGACGAGGTTCTTCTCCCACAGGATGCGGATCGTCTGCTCGCCGACGCCGTCGATATCGGCGACCCCCGTCCAGTTGATCAGCGTCTCGAGACCGCGCGACGGGCAGGCGCGGTTCGGACAGCGGTGCATCGCCTCGCCCTCGGGCTTCACGATCTCCGTGCCGCAGAGCGGGCAGTGCGTCGGCATCCGGAACTCCTTCGTTCCTCGCCGGTGCGGCCCGGCGGGGCCGACGATCTGCGGGATGACGTCGCCGGCGCGCTGGACGATGACGTCGTCGCCCTGGCGGATCTGCTTGCGGTTGATGTCCTCTTCGTTGTGCAGCGTCGCGCGGGTGACGGTGACGCCGCCGACCTGCACCGGCTCCATGACCGCCCACGGATTGAGCGCGCCGGTGCGACCGACGCGGATGCGGATCTCGTGGAGGCGCGTCACCGCGGTCATCGGCGCCCATTTGTAGGCGCGCGCCCACCGCGGCCGTGAGTGAAGCACGCCGAGCCGTCGCTGCTGCTCGAGCGAGTCGACCTTGATCACGACGCCGTCGATCTCGTAGTCGAGCTCCAGCCGTCGCTTCTCCCACTCGACACAGGCGGCCGCGACATCCTCGATCGACTCGAGCCGCTCGGCGTACGGATTGGTGCGCAAGCCGTGCTCGCGGAGCCACTCGAGCATCCCGAACTGCGTCTCGAACTCGACGCCCTCGCGGTGACCGGCTCCGTAGACCCAGATCGACAGCGGCCGGTCTGCCGTGATGGCCGAGTTCTTCTGGCGGAGGCTTCCCGCCGCGGCGTTGCGCGGATTCGGTGCGAGCTTCTGATTCGTTCCGGCGAGGCGCTCGTTCAGCTCCTGGAAGCCGGAGAGCGGGAGATACACCTCGCCGCGCACCTCGATCACGGCCGGCGGATCGCCGTTCAGCCGTAACGGGATCGGCTTGATCGTGCGGATGT
Source organism: Gaiellaceae bacterium (assembly GCA_035248765.1). Classification (GTDB taxonomy): domain Bacteria; phylum Actinomycetota; class Thermoleophilia; order Gaiellales; family Gaiellaceae; genus Palsa-739. The sequence continues at coordinate 6,482 of DATFHC010000068.1, read as the reverse complement.
TCGCCGATACGTCCTCTCCCTGGACGCCGTCGCCGCGGGTGGCCCCTCGCGCGAGGACGCCGTTCTCGTAGGTCAGGTTCACGGCGAGCCCGTCGATCTTCGGCTCGAGGACGAATGCCACCGCCTCATCGGTGCCGAGGCGCTTGCGAACATCGTCGGCCCACTTCCGCAGCCCCTCCTCCGTCGTCACCTTCTCGAGCGAGCCCATCGGCTCCAGGTGCTGGACCTTCACGAACTTGTCCGACAGACCCCCCACACGGCGGGTCGGCGAGTCGGGGCTGACGAGCTCGGGATTCTGTTCCTCGAGCGCCACGAGCTCGTCGAAAAGGGCGTCGTACGCCGCGTCCTCCATGATCGGCTCGTCGTCGACGTGGTACGCGATGAGCGCGCGGTTGAGGACGTCACGCAGCTCCTCGGCGCGAGCAGCGGCAGTCGCGGTCTTAGAGGACGCCAAGAAGCTCCTCTGCGCTGTGGGCGATAGCGTCCGGCGCCTCCGCTTCGAGCTTTGCGGTGTCGTGGATCCTGCCCCACGTCACCGCGACGGCGAACATTCCCGCAGCCTTCGCCGCGCGGATGTCGAACGGCGAGTCGCCGACGTACGCCGTGTCCGCCGGATCGGCTCCGAGGCGCTCGGCTGCCAGGAGAAGCGGCTCGGGGCTGGGCTTCTGGCGCTCCGTCTCGTCGCCGCCGACGACCGTATCGAAGAGATGAGCGATGGGCACGCGGGCGAAGCCGAGCTCGACTGTCGAGCGTCGCTTCGCGGTGACGATGCCGAGCCGCCGGCCCTCCTCGCGAAGCCGCACGAGCACGTCCTCCATGCCGGCGCATCCCTCGAGCTCGTCGTGGAGAGGCTCGTTGTGTGCTCGGTAGACGTCCACGAGCCGGTCGACGTGATCGGGAGCGAGCGCACGCATCTGGGCTTCGAGACCCGGCCCGCCGACGGTCTGCAGCAGCTCCTCGTCGGAGTAGTCGTGGCCGAGCACCTCGCGCGTCGCGTGTCGCATCGACGCGAGGATGATCGCGCCGGAGTCGACGACGGTTCCGTCGAAGTCGAAGAGAACGGTCCCGAACCGCATGCGTCGATCGTATCGGCGCGATCAGTAGGCTCCGGACCGTGCCCGAGGTGTCGGATTTCCACTACCTCGTCGTGCCGCACACGCACTGGGATCGCGAGTGGTACCTCCCGTTCGAGCAGTTCCGGCTGAGGCTCGGCGCGGTCGTCGACGGCGTCCTCGACACGCTCGAGAGCGACCCATCGTTCACCTCGTTCACGCTCGACGGACAGGCGATCGTGCTCGAGGACTACGTCGAGGTGCGACCGGAGAACGAGGGACGCCTGCGCACACTGCTCGCGGAAGGACGCCTCGAGGTGGGCCCGTCCTACGTGCTGCCGGACGAGATCCTCGTCGGCGGTGAGCCACTCGTCCGCAATCTCCTCCTGGGACGACGGGTCTGCCGGCGATTCGGAGTGGAGCCGAGCGGTGCCGGATACCTTCCCGACAGCTTCGGCCACCCGGCGCAGCTGCCGCAGATCCTCGCGGGTTTCGGGATCCGCACCTTCCTGTTCTCGCGCGGGATGGGCGACGAACTCGACGAGCTCGGCGTGGTCTTCCGCTGGCAGGCCGGTCCGGCGGAGGTCATCGCCTGCCAGATGCTTCCGCACTACGACAACTTCGCGCGCCTGACCTGGGAGCACGACGCCGAACAACGTCTTCGCGCGATCGTCGAGCACCTGGGCGACTTCGTGCAGCGTGCCGGTCAGGACGAGATCGTCCTCGCGAACGGCTCCGACCATCTCCCGATCGAGCCCGAGCTACCCGGAATCCTGGGGAAGCTCGGGGAGACGTGCCGCGCCAACTTCCGGATCGGCCGGTACGACGAGCACGTGCCCCAGGCTGGAGGGCTTCCGGTTCACGAGGGCGAGATCGTCGGCAGCCGGCTCCAGAACGTCCTGCGCGGGGTCAACTCGGCGCGGATCTACCTCAAGCAGGCGAACCAGCGAGCCGAGCAGCGGCTCCTCTCGATCGAGACAGCGGCGGCGCTGAGGGTGCTTCGCGAGGATGCGCCGTATCCCGCCGCAGACCTTCGCCTCGCGTGGCGCGACCTGCTCCGCAACCACCCGCACGACTCGATCTGCGGCTGCTCGTGCGACGAGGTGCACCGCGACATGCTCGTCCGCTACGAGCAGCTGGACCGCACGCTCGACTTCGTCGAGCGCGAGGCGCTCGGCGTTGGCGGTGCGCTCGTGAACACACTCCCGTTTCTGCGCCCCCGCGAGGTTAACGGTGAGGTCTTCGACGTCAACGGCTTCTCCGGCGGGCGGCCCGAACCACGGCGCGACCGAGGGCAGCGGGTCAACCTCGAGCGGTTCGCGAAGCTGCTTTCCTTCGAGGACGAGCCGGACATCGGTGATCTGTACACGTTTTGTCCGTCCGGCCACGTCCGGCAGGCCGAGCTGGTCTCGTCTCGCCGCGACGGCAACGTGCTCATTCTCGAGCACGAGCTACCCGGTACCACGATCGAGACGACCATTCGCGCCGTACTCGGCCGCCTTGAGCTGACGAGCGTCGTCGAGAACGAGGCGGACGACCACCGGCTGCGCGTGCTCGTCCGGTCCGAGAGCGCCGCCGACGAGGTTCGGGCCGAAAGTCAGTTCGCCGTCGTCCGTCGGCCGCTCCAGCCTCCTCCGCCGCGCGTCAGATGGGTCGAGCCGCCCGTGCCCACCGCTCACACGCTCGGAGCGGTCGCCCTCGGCCCGCTCGTGCTGCTGACGAAGGGTCTTCCGGAGTACGAGGCGTCTGCGGAGGGGTTACGGCTGACGCTGCTGCGCTGCGTCGGGACGATCTCGCGCGGGCCCGGGATGGAGACGCGCCCGGTGGGAGCGGGGCCGCAAATCGCGACCCCTGAGGGCCAGTGCCACGGGCGTCACGTTCTCGAGTACGCGCTCCGCTTCGACGGGGACGCGCTCTCCGAGTCGGCACTCGTCCGGGCGAGCCAGGACTATCGCACCGATTTCCTCCGCGGCGACCCGTTTGAGCCTCCGCTCGAGCTGGGCGGCGACGTCGCCTTCTCGAGCCTCAAGCGGGCCGAGGCCGGCAGCGGCCTCGTCCTCCGCGTCTTCAATCCCAACGCTCAGCCGGAAGCTCTGACTCTGAGTCGGCCCGCGCGCCGCATCAGACTCGACGAGGAAGAGAACGTTGACGGGGGTCTCGAGCTCGCGCCCGGCGAGATCGCGACGTTTTTAATAGGCGACTGAGACCAGATACAAGCCGCAAGGCGGTGCAGTGGCGCCCGCCTCCGAGCGCCGGCGGCCACCGAGCAGCTGCGGGATCGCGTCCGGGGATTCGACCATCGTGCCCACCAGGCTGCGCACCATGTGCCTGAGGTAGCTGTCGGCCGTGATCTCGAAGTCGAGGTGGTCACCGCGCCGGATCCACGCCGCCCGCTCCACCACGCGCACGAAGACCTCGTGCTGCGTCTGTGTGGGGGTGAACGCCCGGAAGTCGTGCTCACCCGGGAGCGCAACCGCAGCCGCGCCGAGCGCGTCCTCATCGAGCGGGCGCGGAAACCACCAGCTGCGCCACATTTCGAACGGCGACGGCATCGCGCGGGTGAAGAGTCGATAGCGGTAGCTACGCGAGCGCGCCGAGTGGCGGGCATGGAAGCCGTCGGGCGCCTCGGCGGACGTAAGCACGGTGATCTCGTCCGGCAGGCGTGGGTTGAGCGCCGCCGCGGCCCGCTCCGGCGGCGGGCCGCCTTCGACGTCTACGGATACGACCTGGCCGAGCGCGTGGACGCCCGTATCGGTACGGCCGGCCACCGCGAGGCTCTCGATCGACGAAAACGTCCCGGCGAGCGCCTCCCGCAGCGCGGCCTCCACCGTCGGCAACCCGGGTTGCGCGGCCCAGCCGTGGAACGGCGTGCCGTTGTACTCGAGGGTCAGGATGAGCCGCACGTCAGGGCATCCTGACTCTTATTGTCAGGTTTTCCTTATGCTCTACTAATTTGCACATATATTGTTATACTCTACTTCGTGAGCGACGAGCATACGTTCCTTCTCCAGCGGGTTCAGCCCGCCATGGTGGGCCTCATCGACGGCTCGCTCTCGACGCTTGCGCCGATCTTCGCAGTCGTGCTCGCCTCGCATGACACGCGCTACGCGTTCATCGCCGGTCTCGCGACGTCGCTCGGCGCGGCGATCAGCATGGGCTTCTCGGAGGGCCTCTCGGACACGGGGGAGTTGACCGGCCGAGGTAGTCCGTGGGCGCGTGGGACGATCACCGGCGGCGGGACCTTCCTCGGGGGCATCCTCCACTCCCTGCCGTTCCTGATCTCCAACTACCACGTGGCGCTCTTCTTCGCCGTCGCAGTGGTGGCGTTCGAGCTGTTGATGCTCGCCTACTTCCGCTACCGCTTCTTCCAGGACACGTTCATCCGCGCGTTGGGAATCGTCACCTTCGCGGGTATCCTGATCGCCGCGATCAGCGCGGGCCTCGGCTCTGTTCTGGGCGCTCCCGTCGGGAGCTAGAAGCTATGGCTCGAAGTCGACGAGCTCGAGATAGACCATCTCGGCCGCGTCGCCGGCGCGGTGCCCGAGCTTGACGATGCGGGAGTAGCCGCCCGGCCGGTCAGCCATACGGGGGCCGACGTCGGCGAACAGCTTGTGCACGACCTCCTGCGAGCGGAGCACCGAGAGCGCTTGCCGTCGCGCGTGGAGATCGCCGCGCCGCCCGAGCGTGATGATCTGCTCGGCGAACGGCTTCACCGCCTTCGCCTTCGCCTCGGTCGTCCGGATCCGGCCGTGCTCGATCAGAGAGCACGTGAGGTTCGAGTAGAGCGCCTTGCGATGCGCCGCGTCGCGGCCGAGCTTCTTGCCTGTGCGGGCGTGACGCATCAGCGATCACCTCCGTGCCCGTGCCGTGCTTCCGCCGTGCGAAAACCAAGCGATCCAAGGACGCAGGGAGCGTCGATAGTCGTCACTATCGGCGCGACCGAGGACGCGGGAGCGCGCCGGTTTGCAGCCGGCGGAAGTGCGGAGGCTGGTGCGGAGGTGATCGCCAAGGTTCCTCTTACTCGAAGCCGCCGGAGCCGTTCTCGCCGCGGAGATGAAGGCCGTGTTGCGAGAGCGTCTCGCGCACTTCCTCGATCGACTTCTTACCGAAGTTCGGGATCGCGGCCAGCTCCTGCTCCGTCTTCATCACGAGGTCGCCGATCGTCTCGATCCCGACCCGCTTGAGACAGTTGTACGAGCGGACGCCGAGCTCGAGCTCCTCGATCGGGAAGTTCTCCATCCCGTGCGCGAGCGCAGCCTCGGGCGTGACACCCCCGTCGATGGGCGGAGCCTCGCCGAAGCCCTCGATGCGGTCGAGATCGGTGAAGATCGCGAGCTGCCGGATCAGGATCTCGGCGGCCTCCGCGAGCGCGTCCTTCGGCTCGACGGAGCCGTCGGTCGTGATGTCGAGCGTCAGCTTGTCGTAGTCCGTCCGCTGACCGACGCGGGCCGCCTCGACCTGGTAGGCGACGCGGCGGACCGGCGAGAAGATCGAGTCCATCGGGATCACGCCGATCGTGTGCTGCGGGCCCCGATTGAGCTCGGCCGGCGAGTAGCCGCGCCCGCGACCGATCGTCAGCGTCACCTCGAGCCTGCCCTTGTCGGACAGGTTCGCGATCTCGAGCTCCGGGTTGAGGATCTCGAGGTCGGCGGGGGCTTCGATGTCGGCCGCCGTCACCGCGCCCGGCCCCTTCTTCGCGATGTGCACCTCGATCTCCGGCGACTCGCCGTGGAGCCGCGCAACGAGATTCTTCAGGTTCAGGATGATGTCCGTGACGTCCTCGCGGACGCCCGGCAGGGTCGTGAACTCGTGCGAGATCCCCTCGATCTTCACCGAGGTGACCGCCGCGCCCTCCAGCGAGGAGAGCAGCACGCGTCGCAGCGAGTTGCCGAACGTGTAACCGAAGCCGCGGTCGAGCGGCTCGATCTCGAAGACCCCGCGCTGCTCGTCCACTTCCTCGTGCACGATCTTCGGGATCTGGAATTCCATCAGCGATGTCCGTGTTGCCAAAGCGTTCCTTTCTACTTCGAATAGAGCTCGACGATGAGTGATTCCTGGACCGGCGTGTCGATCTCCGACCGCTCCGGCCACTTGAGGATCTTTCCGGTCAGGCCGTCGTGGTCGGCCTGCAGCCACGGCGCCACCGACGCGGTCAGGTCGGTTGCGTCACGGATGACCTGCTGGGCGGAGGAGCTCTCCGCAACGTTGATGATGTCGTCCGGCTTGACCTGGTAGCTGGGGATGTTCACGCGCCGGCCGTTGACCTGGAAATGGCCGTGGCGGACGAGCTGGCGCGCCTGCGCGCGTGACGCCGCGAAGCCGAGCCGGTAGACGACGTTGTCCAGCCGCGTCTCGAGCATGCGCAGCAGGGTCTCGCCGGTCACGCCCGTGCTCTTGGTCGCCTTCGCGTAGTACGTCCGGAACTGCTTC
>DATFHC010000067.1:0-12539 GCA_035248765.1 Gaiellaceae bacterium | reverse complement strand
GGAACCGAGGTGGAAGGGACGAACACATCCTCCGTGCGGCTCCTGCGGATCGATCGGCACGCAAACGTGCGCAGGGAAGCCGTTGCCGCGCGGGTAGGTGCCGAAGTAGTTGTCGTAGGTGTGGTTCTCCTGCATGACCGTCACGAAATGCTCGATCGGTGTCTTCGGCCTGTGCGGCGACGTCGCCGTCGCGGCCTGCGAGACGGACGCAGCTACGAACGCAGCGGCGAGCGCGGTCATCAGCGCGATCGTCCTGGCCCGACGGGTCATCGGCGCACTCCGTAGACGACGATGAGCGGCGTCTGCACCGGCTGCCCGTCGCGGCCGGTCACCGTGACCGACTTCGTGTACAGAACGCGGCCGTGGTAGCGGTGCGCGTACGCGAGCAGCCGCCGGGAGAAGAACTTGGACCGGGATGCCGAGAAAGCGTCCCAGACCACGTACTGGATCTCGTTCGTACGGATCGCCAGATCGGGATTGACCAGGGCGTCGTAGGCGGGATTGCGGTGCACCGGGTTCGGCGACACCGAGAGCGCCCAGGCCCGCCGGTGCCCGTAGAACTCGATCAGGTTCATCATCGACGGTCCGATGGCCAGGAACTCCGACCCCTGGGGTGCGCGCTCGGTGATCCAGCGGCCGAGTTCGCGGCCGCCGGGCACGCCGCCCGAGCCGGCGCGGAAGGTGCCGGAGGAGCCGGAAGGCGAGATCGCACCAAAGGCGGGGACTACGAGCGAGATCGCGATTACCGCGGTGACGCCCGTCATCAGCCAGCGGGGAGGCACGCTGATGGTGCGCCAGCGCAGGTCCCGCGCGGGCTGCCAACGCGCAAGAGTGCGCCCGGCAAGCAGGGCAACCGGCGGCGCACAGGCGATCAGATACTGGTAGCCCTTGACGGGATAGAGCTGGAAGAAGAGCGCAGGTGCGGCGATCCAGGATAGGAGCAGGGTCTCCCGCCACGAGATCTCACGGCGGAGGAGCCAGAGCCCCGCCAGCGCCGCCGCGACGACAAGGAGTCCCATCGCCTCTGGCACGGTCGTCGGATAGAAGCTCCAGCTGTGATTCGGCCGGCGAAACAGCTGGTAGACGAGGTACTTCTGGCCTGCGTGCGTATGGGCGGCAAATCGCAGGGTGAGCGGGTAGGCGAGGATGATCGCCGCGGCCAGCCCCGCCGCGCCGACGGCATGCTTTCCGCGGATCCTGATCTCCGGCGAGAGCAGGTAGAACGCGAGAGCACCCCCCAACATCAGGATCCCGGTCTCTTTGGTCAGAGCCGTCAGCCCCATCGTGCCGCCGGCCGCATAGAGATAGGCAAGCCGGCGGGAGAGGATGGCCCGCGCGAGGAGGTAGAGCGTCGCGGTCGCGAAGAACGCCATCGGCCCGTCGAGGAGAACCTGCCTGCTCACGACCACCTCGTACGGCATGAGGGCGAGTAGCAGCGCGGCGACGACACCCGCGCGCCGGCCGTAGAGAAGCTTGCCCGCCAGGAACGTGAGCACGACGGTTCCGGCGCCGAAGAGATCTGCGAGCAGGCGGGCGAAGAGGTCGCCGGTCCCGAGCCGGTAGCCGAACGAGAGGATCGTCTGGAAGAGCAGAGGATGCGCCCGGAAGACCGGGAAGAACGGCTTCAGCACGGGGTCGTTCGCGATTGCGGCCGCCTGGCCGGAGTAGACGGCCTCGTCGCTGTTGAAGCCGAGCTTGTTCAGTTGCCAGAGTCGGAGGAAAACGGCAAGCGCGAGCGCGACGGCCACGAGTCCCGCCTCGGCTGTCCTGGTATCGACTGCGGCGAGCCGCTGCCAAACACGCTTCCGGAGCCCCTCGAGCCGATTGGTCACGGGTAGCGCGCCGCGGCTTGCGGACGGCGCGCTCACGCAGTCGATCGGATCACTTCGGCGACTGGTCCGGGTGGATCGACCTGGATCTCGGGACGCTGGGTGAGCCCGATCAGGGCCGGGATGCGCTGCCACCAGTCCATCGTCTCGCTACGAAGGACAAGGGCCTGGACGCCTTCGAGGGCTGCGGCAACGATCTCTCGCTCGCGGTGGCGCAGATCGCGACCGTTCCCGCTGTGCAGGAAGTGCGCGATGGCCGGATACGGCGGGAAGTTGTACGCGTCGTCGGTGTTCGCGACGAGAAGCGAGACGGCCTCTTCGTGATCGAGCATCTGCTCGCCGAGTCCGCCGCGCTCGATCACGACAAAGCTGTCCACATGAGCCTCGCGCGCCAGCGAAACTCCGGGGACGAGCCGCTCGACCCCGTACTTCGGCGGCGGGACGATCCACTGCACGAGCGCGTTGATCGTGGCAGCCGGCAGGCCGAAACGTGCGATCAGCTGTCCGAGGAGCCGACCGGTGCGTGAGTGGATCCGGCTCTGCACCACGAGCGCAAGACGCTCGCGGAAGGTGAGCAGCGGCGCCTTCACCGCGCCGACCGTGTGCTTGCTGATCGTGAGCGGCTTCGGGTAGGTGAAGACCTGCCCGTCCGCCCGGACGAGCGTCAGGTCGTCGGAGAGGAATGAGGCCTGATACCCGTCGAGAGTCTTCAGGATGGTCGTCGTCTTGCCGGTGTCCGTCTTGGCGGTGATCAGGGTGGCGCGCCCGTCCGCGGCGATGCACGCCGCATGCGCAAGTGCGTAGCCGCGCTCCACGAAGCACCAGCGCAGGGTGGGCTCGACGACGTTCGTGTAGAGGACATGCGGCGAGTACCTCAGCAGCGGAGCCGCCACGATCTCGACGCGGTTTCCGAACGCAATGTCGACGGCGAAGCCGAAGCGGCCGAGGCCTTCGTCGTAGCGGATGTGGCGCACCAGCGACGCGAGCGTCGAGACGAGGTCGCTCTGCTCGCGGTTGAGATGGCCGAGCCGCACGCGGATCGTGGGGCACTCGATGGGTTCTTCGACGCGGAACGGTTCGAGCTCGCGGAGCAAGACCTCTGACTCCACGCTCACCTCGTCGTGGATCCAGTATCGGTAGAGCCGCATCCGGAGGTCGTCTGCGGTCGACCAGATCATCGTGTCGGCGATGCCGAACCGCAGCAGCGTGATCGCAGACAGCCCGATGAGATTTGCCAACGCCGCCGGAATCCCGAAGACGGAGATGAGCAGCACCATGGTCGGCCCGCGAAGCAGCAGGCTGACGTTGTTCACGGCCGCGAACTTCAGGAAGCGCGATCCCACCTCCGGCCCGAGGTCGCGGTGGCTGTAGACCCAGCCTTCGACGAGCAGGAAGTTCCATGTCGTCGAGACCTGGGTCGAAAGGATGGCAGCGACCAGGTAGTGGACGTGATAGGCGCCGTCGAGGAGAAGGAATATCCCGGAGTTGACGGCGAGACCGGAAAGCCCGACCAGGAGGAAGCGGCCCAGGTTTCCGCCGATCCGCAACAGCGTGAGCTGCCAGAGGTAGTGCCAGGCCTCGGTGAGCGAGGCCTTGCTCTCCCCCGCGTTGCGGGTCCCGAACTGGAACGGGACCTCGGCGACGCGCAGGTTGCGCGCCCGGGCGAGGATCTCGAGCAAGATCTTGAAGCCCCTCGGGCGGAGCCGGTCGAAGGGAATCGACGACCGGCGCACGAGGAAGAAGCCGCTCATCGGATCGGTGACTCCTCGGAGTGAGCGCTGGAACAGGATCTTGGCGGCGCTCGTCGAGACTCGCGACAGGAGCGAGCGGCCGCGCCCGAAATCCGTGCCGCCGTTGCCGCAGTAGCGGCTCGCGACGACGACGTCCACACCGCCGGCCTTCGCTCGTTCCAGCATGCGTGGCACGAGCGTTGGTGGATGCTGGAGGTCCGCATCGAGGACGCAGACCCACTCGGCATCGGTCAACTGCAGCCCCTGGGCGACGGCACCGGCGAGACCATCTCCCCGTGCACCCTCGGAACGGTGCAGCAGGGTGATGCGCCTGGCTCGCAGCGCGCGCTCGGCCTCGATCGCGGCCGGGGTCCCGTCGTTGCTGTCGTCGACGAAGATGATCTCGGTCTGCTCCGGGAGCACGGCCTCGAGCTCGTCGAGCAGCGGGCGGATGTTTTCCACCTCGTTTCTCGTCGGGATGACGACCGCGAGCGAGGCGGCGGGGGCGTGCGGCCGGTGACCGTTCGAGTGCGTTTCCGGCGCTCCCTCGTAAACGGGGGGAAGACGATGATCAGTCTCGGTCATCTCTCCTCAGGGCTCCATTCGTGGTGTTCGTAGGCGGGAACCGTCGGCAGCCACTCGTGTCCGTTCGCCGCGGTGTGGAAGAGCTCGCCAAGGAGGACGTTGCGGATGCTGGTCGGCGAGTCGATCGGAAGCGGTACCGGGCTCCAACGGCGATCCCGGAACACACGAGCCTCGTGGGAAGGGAGCGAGATCTGGACGAGCGGGACCGACAACTCCTCCGCAACTGCCGAGAGCTCGAAGGCGTCCTGGTCGCTGTCGATGACCAACGCGTTCGGCTGCGTGTGGCGGACCAGTCCCTCCAGGTCGGCGCTGTCCCCGGGAAAGTCGCGAACCAGAGCGGACTCGCCGAGCAGGTCCCGGAGGAGCTCCGTGAGAAGTGGTGTCATCGTCAGCGCGAGTACGAGCGGGCGTCGACGGACCACTGTGCTCGCCGGGCTCACGCTGCCGCCATGCTTTCGAGTGCGTCGAGTGCGTTCTGGGCACCGCGCGCGTCGCGATACGCCGCCGCGGCTGCCCGGCGGGACCGCTCACCGAGCTTCGCGAGGATGTTGTGAACGTGCCGCTTGACGGTGTACTCGGAGATGAAGAGCTTCTCCGCAACCTCTCGGTTGGCGAAGCCCTCGGCGATGAGCTCGAGCACCTCACGCTCGCGATCGGAGAGCGCAGCCGTGAGCCGTCGCGAGCGTTCGCGGCGAGCGAGCTTCACGAGTTGCTCGATCAGGTCGGAGGTGAGCTCACGCGACAGGCAGGCCTCCCCGGCGGCCACTCCCGAGAGCGCTCGGGCGAGGGCGGTCGGGGCGATCGTCTTGGGGAGGAAGCCGTAAACGTTCGCGCGAAGGCCGGCGAGGATCCGGGCCGGATCCGGCGAGTAGTCCCACAGGACGACCCGGACGTCGTGATCCACGCCGACCGCGACGGCGGCCTCGAGCCCGCCGGCCGGCGGAAGCCCGATGTCCACGAGGGCGACGTCAGGGCGAGTCGCAGCGACGAGCTCCTCCAGCTCCTCCAGGTCGCCTGCCTCGGCCACGAGGAATCGTCCGTCCTGCTCGAGAGCGAGACGGGCAGCCGTGCGGATCACTGCGTCGGAATCTGCGATGACGACCGCGGCCCTCGCTTGCGCAGCGGCCAGAGCAGCGGATCGCCGCCGTAGCTGAGGCTCAGGCTCGCGATGCTGGACACGGCTGACCCCCTGGAGCAGGTCCTGGTAAAGCGCCTGCGTCTCCTGTCTGGGGACTCGATGGAGCTCTTGCAAGAGGTCGCGGCAGGTGTGGAACTGGCGGACTGCCTCCTCCGGCGCGCCGATTCGTGCGTACAGCAGCATCAGGCGCCGATGGATGTCCTCGCGGGTGGGGTCGCCCTGGAGCGCCCTGCGCAGCGTCTCGGCCGCACGTCGAGGAGCTCCCGCGTTCTCGAGTGCCTCGGCCCGGCCGACGAGCAGCCGGAGTTGCATGTCCCGCAACGCCGTGCGCCGGGCGTCGGCCCACGGGACGCCGTGGTCTTCGGGGAGCATCTCACCGCCGTATGCGGCGAGAGCCGCGTCGTATGCGCCGAGGCTCTCTTCCTCGAGCGCGCGATGAGCCAATCGCTCGAACTCGTCGGTGTCGACCACGACGCTGCCGACGTCGAGTACGACCATCTCGTCGACGAGCTTCAGGTAGGCCGACGTTGCGCGCGGCGAAAGATCCGGCTCGAGCGCGCGCCGGGCAGCGTGCAGCGCCTTGGCGAAGTCGTTGAGCGCGGAGCGACCACCGGTGCCGGGCCACAGAATCTCGAGCACCTGGTCGCGATGGAGTGCGTGCCGGGAATCCGCCGCGAGTGCCTTGATGAGGCGCTTCGCTGTCCGCCGTCGCCAGGCGGTGTCGGGAAGCACCACGCCGGACCTTTCGACCCGGAAGCCGCCGAACAGCGAGATCCGCACCAGGTGCGCCACGCCCATCGATCCGGGGCCAGCGCCGTTTCCGGCCGCGCGTGCAGGCGCGGCGAACTGCATCTCCTTCGCCTTCAATGTGCCCCTTCTGTGTGTATCTGTGACCCGGGAGTACCAATCCGGAGTCGAGACCGCCGACTATATGGACACGTCGATTTCGGAGTAAATGGTCCAGCCGAATAAGTCGGGTCCGCCGGGTGAATACTTCTGGAGCACCTTTAGAACCACTCCCACTCCGAGCGCGCGCCGGCGCTGACGGCGGGTCGACCGGGCGCTAGAGTCCGGCAGCAACGGCATGCGTGGATTACGCCGACACGAAGACAGGCACGGTCTGGACGACAACCGCCGAACGCTCATCCACCGCTACATGGTTGAGCAGGCCGACTCGCCGGAGCCGGACAAGACTCCTCCCCCGGCGCCGCCGCAGGAGCCCATCGAGCACCTGATCGACCTGCCAGTGCTCGAGTCGGAGGCCCCAGGAGATCCGGCACCTGCGCCCAGCCTCATCCTCGTTCCGTCGGCGCCCCAACGCCGCGAGGGAGGCGAGGTCTCGGTCGACGCCTTCCGTCAGACGCTCGGGCACGTGGTGCGACTCTCCGCACAGGTCGCCGAGGCCCGCGAGGAGGGCAGCCGCCGGCGCGAGCAGCTCACGATGCGCGGCTAGGAGCCGTTGTTGTGCAGGGCGTCGAGGTAGGCGCCGTAGCCGGACGGGGTCGCCCACTCCTGAGCGCTCTCGACGGCGGTGCCCTCTCCCCACTCGTTGAAGGTGGTGACGAGCTGGAACGGCGCGCCCGAGGCGATCATGTCCTGGATGTTCTGGTTCCAGCGGGTCAGGTCGCGGGCGAGGCGTGGTGTGGTCTCGTTCGCCTTGTAGAAGCCTGGGCTGATCGTGAACGAATAGCCGGCCTGTGAGTCTTCTGCGGAAGAGGGGGCGTACTGGTGCCAGCCGTCGGGTTGGCTGGTGCAGGTCCGGTAGCCGGAGAACACCTTGAGCACCACGTAGGCGTCGACGGTGTTCGCCTGCTTCCAGCGGTCAGCCATCGAGCAGCCGTCGAGTCCGGTGGCGTAGACGAAGACGACGAAACGCCCGTCGATCCGCAGATAAGCGGGGTCGGAGGCGTAGTGGTCGCGGATGTAGGAGAGATCCGAGGTGATCTGGTCCACCGTCGGATCACCGGTCCCCTCGGGCTCGTAGTAGATCGCCCAGCGCAGGCTCGACCCCATCGCGTCGGTCGCCGCGAGCAGGGCCGGGAAACGGAGATCGGTCTTGGATCCCTGTCCCCACCAGGAGGCGATTCCCGCCTCGACGTTGCCGTATTCCAGGGAGCGGATGTGCTGCTCGATCACGTCGGTCGCGCTCGAGTCGTAGAAGCCGAGTGAAGGGTTGTAGTGGGTGAACGGGTCGAGGCCCTGCTGGTTCCAGGCTTCCGGGAACCAGGGGTAGTAGAAGGCGGCTCTGATCGGAAAGCCCGGCTGCGGGTCGACCACGGCAGCCGTGGGCTCCGAGTCGGCGGCGAGGGAGCCGCCGGCGTTCGCGGCGGTGACCCTGACCACGATCGTTGCCCCATCGTCGGCAGGGGTCAACGTGTAGCTCGTCGAGTTCGCCATCACGATGTCCGCGCAGGAAGAACCGGAGCCGTCGCAGCGGCGCCACTGATAGGCCAGGCTCATCGGCGTTGTGCCGCTCCACGATCCTGGCGCGGCCGTCAACGTCTGCCCCTCGCGTGCCGATCCGGCGATCGAAGGCGCTGCGGTGTTGGACGGGGCACGCGCAGCGACGACGCCCGTCGCCGACGACAGGGAATCGGCCGTGCCTGCCGAGTTCGTCGCCCTGACCCGAACCCTGATCGTTCCGCCGACGTCTGCTGCTGCGACGAGGTAGCGGTCCGACGCATCCCCCGCGATCGCGACGCAGGACGCTCCGCTGGAGTCGCAGCGCTCCCACTCGTACGCGTAGCCGATCGGCGTGCTGCCCGTCCAGACGCCGGGTTGCGCCTGCAGCGTGCTTCCGTCCTGCGGAGTGCCGGCAAGGGTCGGCGTGCTCGTGTTCGCCGGGGCGGCCGGACTCGAGCCCGACAGGGCCAGCGACGTAGCGATGCCCTTGCCGGTCGCCCTCAACCTCGCCGCGTAGGACGTTCCCTGCCTTTGCGGCCTGAACACGATCTTCACGCGGCACGACCGGCGAAGCCGTGCACTCTGCCGCGGGCAGCGAGGGCGACCTGCGAGCAACGAGAACGCCTTCGACCCCGACAGGGACACGGACAGCCTCCCACGCAAGCGGCCACCGGCGCGCGCTCGCAGGGTGAATGTGTGCGAGACCGACCTCCCCGCCGTCACCGAGCCGAACTCGAACGACCCGGCGGACGACGGTGACCACCGCAGCCGCGGCGTCGATCGCGCCGCGCCGGTCACCACCCCGAGGGCCAGGAAGAGGACGACCACACAGGCGACCACCAACCCGCGAGTGAGCCGTGCGCTGCCCCGAACGCGCGACATGTCAGGCTTCTAGGCAGTCGAAGGGGACCCGTCAAGGTCCAACTTGCGTGGCTCGTCTGCCGGCTAGCCCTCTGCCGGGACTTCGGACTAGGAGCCGCCCCGACCCTCGAGCTCGTCGAGGTGAGCGAGGGCCGCGCGCGCAGTCGCCACGAACTCGTCCTTCGCCAATCCGAGGAAGGAACGGAGCTCGTCGGCATTGCTTTCCAGTCGCGCGACCTCGGCGCGGGCCTCTGCGAGTATCCGTGCCGCCTCGGCCTCGGCCTCGGTACGTAGCGCTTCGGCGCGCTCCCCCGCCTCCGCCACCATTCGCTCGCCCAGCGCGGCGGCTGCGGCAAGCGCCTGCCCGATCGCCTCGGTGGTCGGCTCCTCCGACGGACGGTGCAGCGAATACGCCTCCTCGCGTGCCATTCCACCTCCTATCTTGGCGTCCGCCGGCCTCCGTTACAACCGTGTGGCGTATTCTGCGTCCGACATGCCGATGCGACCTGAAGAGCTCACGATCTCGGGACTGCCGCGAAGCCCGCTGCCCGGGGGCATCAAGGCGGAGGCCGCAGCCGAGCTCCTGAAGCGGGCGGCCTACGATCTCCGGGCGGCACAGGCGTGGATCGCGCATCTCGAGGCAAAGGTGGCGTCGCTCGAGGCCGAGGCCTCGGCGCGCAAGGATCCCTACGAGCTCGGCAAGGCCGTACTGGCGTCGGCACACAAGATGGCCGACGAACACCGAGAGACCGCCCGGCACGAGAGCGAGCTGGTGCTGAAGAAGGCCGAGGCGCGGGCCGTCCGGATCGAACAGGATGCACAACGCCGGCTCGACGACGGGGTCTCGCAGCTCGAGCAGCTCGAGGCGTTTCGCGTGGAGCTCTCGGGCCGGTTGCGCTCGACGCTCGAGGCGATCGTGGCGCTCGACGTCGACAAGGCGTAGTGGCTCTCCGGGCTCCGGCCAATACCTTCGGCTAAAAACTTCTGCCGAGGGTTGCAGATGCCCGCCCGATCGCGAGAACATGGCGGCGTGGACCTGAACGAGCTGCGCACAGAGGCGAAACGACTGCAATCGGCGGAGCCGTCAAGGGCCATCAGAGGTTTCGACGAACGGGAGACGCGGACGCTGCTGGGCAGCGCGGCGAAGCTGCTCGAGGCGGCCGCGGCGGAGCGCGAAGACCTCGAACGGGAGCTCGAAGAGCTCCGCGCGAAGGTCGGGGAGGAGGGCGCCGGCAAGGAGGCGATCGGCCAGGCACTCCTCGCCGCGACGCGCGCCAGCGAGGAGATGGCCGCCGAGGCACGCTCCTCGGCCGAGCGAATCAAGGCCGAGGCCGAGGCTCGCGCGGCCGCCATTGTCGACGCGGCGACGAAGGCTACGGAGGAGCGCCAGCACGAGACGGCTGCGGAGCGGGCTCGCCTCGAGGCCGAGCTGGCTACCGCGCGCTCCGCCATGGAGGCAGAGAACCTGACGATCCGGAGCGAGCTCGAGCGCGAGCGCAAGCAGCTGGCCGAGACGCAGGAGTCGCTGAGCGGTGCGCTCGAGCGCGAGCGGGCACGGGCGCTGAAGGAAGTCCAGGCGCAGGCGGACACGATGGTGGCGGATGCACGGCACGAGGTCGCGCGGCTCGAGGACTACGCGGAGCAACTGCGGTCGCTCCTCGTCGAGGGCCAGCGCAGCTTCGTCGAGCTTGCCGACGCCGCCCTGCAACAGGTCGAGAGCGTCCGATCGGAGAGACCCGGACCCAAAGACGGAGAGCTGCTCGCAGATCTACGGCCCTCCGAGCAGCGCGCCTGAGACTCAGCTTTCGGGGTCCGTCTCCATCCCGGACAGGACGACCGACATCGGCGCGGGGGCATCTCGCTGGGCGAGGTACGAGACCGATGCTTCCCACCTCGAGCGGGCTCCGATCTTGCGCAGGATGTTCTGGACGTGCCGCTTGACGGTGAATTCGGAAAGGCCGAGGTGTGCCGCGATCGCCTTGTTCGGCCTGCCGTCGGCGACGAGCTCGAGCACTTCGAGCTCGCGCCGCGAGAGCGGCGCTCGCTGAGCCGTGGCGCTCGTCATGGACGATGCCTGCGCTCCCTGGATCAGAAGCCACGCAGTCTCTCGTCCGAGCGCAGCCTGACCCTTGATCGTTCCGCGCAACGCGCGCAGGAGGCCGCCCGGCGAAATCTCCTTCGTCAGCACTCCCACGGCGCCCGCCTGAATCAGCTCGAACACCAGGTTCGCCGACAGGCGGTCTCGCTTGGCCCACACGACCGGAGCCACCTGGTTCTGACAGAGGAGCGCGACCGCGTCGGCGGGACTTGTCGGGAGGTCGAGGTCGACCAGCGCGAGATCGGGCGCCGGCTCGACCGCGAGCAGCTCCTCCAGCTCGTCGAGCGACGCGGCCTCCGACACCTCGAACTCCCCCGTCTCCGAGAGAATCGCGCTCACGCCGAGCCTGAACACCGGGAAGGGGTCGGCCAGAGCCACCCGCACGGGACGCTGCGCCCCTCGCCAGCTTTGATCGAGCATCGATGCCGCCTTTACGCCAGAACGCCGCAGGCGCCGCATGCGCGACGCCGGTCGATCCTACGGCCGGCACGGGTTGCGATCTAACTCGCCAAAGGTCGAGGCTTGGCGGACTCGGACCGACACCTTTGCAGTAACCCCTGTAGCTGCCGAATTCCTCAGAGATTTGGCTCTAGATCGCGGCACTCGACGGAGGTCTCGCCCGATACCGGCCTTCAGCTAGTAGCAGCAGCGACGATCCCTGATCTATTGGAGGATAGAGGCCTGCGGCGCTTTCTCAGGGCCAATCCACTGCGGCACATGACGATTATTTCCACCGAACACCCAACCCTGCTCGTGCTCGATATCCACCCCGTGTGGCTGCGAGCGGTCGCAGGAATCGGCCAGGAGGCGGGTTTCGCAACGACGACGACGAACTCCACGAGCGAGGCGTTCAAGCTGTTGCGGGGCGGCGGCTTCGACGTCGTGATGTGCGGCGTCGACGCCGGTGGGGAGAGCCTTCCCTGGACGGAGCTGCTGTCGCGCTCGAAGAGGCTCGCCCCGTCGGCGAAGTACATCCTCGTGGCGGACGAGGAAGATCAGGACGTTCTCCAGCGTGCCATCGGGGCCGGCGCGGATGCGTACATCACGAGGCGCGTCGAGCCGGAGGACCTCGTTTTCGCGATTCGGCAGGTCATTGCGCCGGCGCTGTATCTCATCTGGCCGTTTTCCGGATCCGGCAGATCGGCCGGCAAGAGCGCAGCGCGGCCATACGGGCTCACACGTCGCGAGAGCGAGGCACTCGAGTTGCTAACGCAGGGCCGATCGAACGCAGAGATCGCAAAGACACTCGGCATCACCGAGCAGACAGTCAAAGGGCACCTGTGGCGCCTCTACCGAAAGCTGGGCGTAACGAACCGGACGGCAGCGGCACGGTTGATCGAGAAGCCCGGCCGGGGCGGCGAGGGCGGCACCGCACGGGCGCGAGGCGGCTGACCCGGGCATCGGCCTCACGCCGGCTCGAGCCGTCGCCAACCAACCGAACGGGGACGCCAGCGGTGCATCGCCAGCACCACAGTCGCCGTGGCGACGACCAGCACGTGAACGAGCTGCAGCGTTGAACCGCCTGGGCCATCCGTGGCTGCTCCCCAGGTGAGAAGCGGCACGAACCATGCGACGTCGAGACGACGGCGGTAGAGGCAGACGATGAGGAGCAACATCGCGAAGTACTGCATCTCGAGCAACGGCGTGAGCAGGAGGATCGCGAGGACCGTGAGGGCCATCGCGTCTCGCTCCCGCCTTCGGCGGCCTACCGCAATGACGAGCAGAACGGCACCGGTACCGATCACCATCTGGATTCCAGTGGCAACCGCCCAGCCGAGCGGCAGCGCGAGGTGAAGCAAAGCCGCAAACGAGTAGCTCCCCGGGCCGTCGACGCGCGAGAGGCTGGTCAAGAGGTGCGGGTATTGACGCAGGCCGCCGAAACCCAGGCCCGCCCA
>DATFHC010000066.1:0-34341 GCA_035248765.1 Gaiellaceae bacterium | reverse complement strand
CGAGAAGGCGGCGCGGCGACTCGGGCCGTACGCGCCTGCTTACAGCGGAGTCGACGTCGCGTACGTCCTCGCGCAGGTCGAACGGGCGCGAGCACGCGTCGCCGGCGGGTCGCTCGACCTCGAGCCTCCGGCCGTCTAGCTACGGCTTCGTGAGGCCGAGGTCGTCCAGTGCGCGGTTGAGCGCGACGTGGAGCCACCAGTCACGGTGGAAGAAGAGAAGCAGGCCGAGCGCGACGAGCACGATCCCGCTCGCCACCTGGATCACCGTGTAACGGTCGCGGAGCCAGCGAAACGCGCCCATCGCGCGAGCGAAAGCGACACCTGCGAGGAGGAAAGCGGCGGCCAGGCCGAGCGCGTACGCGGCCAGGAGCACCGCTCCCTTCAACACCGTCCCCGTGTTGCTCGCAAGAACGAGCACAGCGGCTAGCACCGTGCCGATGCACGGCGCTGCGCAGACCGCGAATGCGCCGCCGAGGAGCGCGCCCGATCCGCGCTGGCGCGCTCCCGCGAGAAGACCCGGGGCCATCACGCGCTCGGGCATCGGCAGGAGTCCCATGAACGCAAGCCCGAGCACGACGAGCACGAAGCCGGCGATCTCGGTCTGCGCATAGCCCGAGACGACGCTGCCTATCGCAGCCGCCGCGGCCCCGAGCGCCACGAAGACGACCGTGAAGCCGAGCACGAACGGCAAGCTCGAGGAGACCACGCGTCGGGCGGTGCCGGCTCCCCCCAACCTCCCGGGCTCCACGCTCGAGAGCGCCGAGAGGTAGCCCGGCACGAGCGGCAGCACGCACGGCGTGATCACGGACGCGAAGCCGGCAGCGAACGAGATCGCGAGACGCGCGCCCATCAGTCGAAGCGTGCCAGGAGATCGTCGAGACGTCGCTCGGTCTCCTCGTCGAGCTCGGAGCCTGAGCCCGCCGGTTCGTCCGGCTCCTCGGCCTCGCGCCGTCTGCTCCACTGCCAGACGCCGACCGCAAGGACGAGTGCGCCGCCGAGCACGCCGGCGACCGGCAGCCACCAGGCGAGCAGGTCGAACCCCTTGTGCGAGGGTGCGGCGAGGATCCCCTGGCCGAAGTTCGCAACGAGCTCGGACTTGATCTGCTGCGCGGTCGCGCACTGTGCGATCCGCTTCGAGATGAACCCCTTGATGCGTACCGCCGCGGCCGAATCGGACATGTCGAGCGTCGTGTGACACGTCGGGCACATCACCTGGCCCTCGAGGTACGCGAGCGAGGTGCGGGGATGGGCGCAGGCGGCGGCCGGCGCCGCGAGCGCGAGCGCGACAGCGACTACGGCGAGGAAGCGCAGGATCACGCCGCAGCCTTCGCGAGCGCGCTGCGGAACTCGCTCGCCAGCGTGGGATTCGTGATCGGCCCCGCGAGGTGCGCGAGGATCCGGCCCTCGCGGCTGACCACGTAGGTCTCCGGTACCTGCGAGACCCCGTACTTGCCATGGGTGACGCTGCCGGACCCGTCGTCCAACATGGGGAACCTCAGCCTGTGCACGTCGACGAAGTGACGGGCATCCGATGCGAGGTCGTGGTAGTCGATGCCGAGGAAGACGACGCGGTTGCGGTACTGCCCCCAGTCACGCTCGAGCACTTTCGCCTCGCCCTTGCACGGTTGACACCACGACGCCCAGAAGTTCAGCACGACTGGATGTCCCCGGTACGCGGCAAGCGACACCTTCCCGGGCCCGTCGAGCCGTCCGAGCGTGAACGCGGGTGCCACCGAGCCGACGCGCGGGGCCTGCCCCTGATGCCCCAGCCCCCAGACGAGCAGCGCGAGCAGGCCGGCCACACCGGCGAGCGCAACGACCTGCGCGGTGAGCTTGAGCCGCCGCGTCACGACTTCAGGGCCGCGTGGACGTAGCGCATCAACTCCTGCGTGTGTGCGTGCTCGTTCACTGCGCCGAGGATCTGGCCTCCGACGATCCTCCCCTTCCGATTGAGGACGTAGGTCACCGGCAGGTTCGCGACGGCGTACCGGTCAGAGGCGATGCGCCCGTTCTGGTCGAAGACGACGGGGTACGTGAGGTCGTGCACCCGCACGAAATGCCTCGCGTCGCCGCGCGAGTCGTTCGCGTCGACGCCGAGCACGACGAGCCCCCGACTCCGGTCCTCGCGCCAGAGGCGCTCGAGCACGGGAGCCTCGTGCTTGCACGGATCGCACCAGGACGCGAAGAAATTGAGCACGACCGTCTTCCCGCGGAACGACCTGAGCGAGACATCGCCGTCGCCGCTGAGCCGCTGGAGGGAGAAGACCGGCGCGGGCCTCCCCACCTTCGGCGGCGGAGTCTGATGCGTCAGCTTCCAGACGAGCAACGTCGCGAGCAACCCGACCCCGGCCACCGCGAGCGCCTGCGCCCCCAGCTTGAGCGGGCCGCCCACGGCCGCGCTAGGACGGGACGATGAACACCGGCGTCCCGATCTGGACGCGGGTGAACAGCCATTCCGCATCGGGCACCTGCATCCGGATGCAGCCGTGTGACTCGGAGTGGCCGATCGACCACGGCTCACTTGTGCCGTGGATGCCGACGCCCGGAGCACTGAGCCCCATCCAGCGCGTGCCGAGCGGGTTGCCCGGGCCTGGGGGAACGGGCTTGAGCCCTCTCGCCCACGCGTCCTGCGTCGGCGGATACCACCACGGGTTCAACTGCTTGACGACGATCTCGAAATGGCCGAGTGGCGTCGGGTAGATCGGCTGGCCCGTGGCGACCGGGAAGGTGCGGACGAGACGGACGCCTTTGTAGAGGTAGAGGCGGTTCGCCCCACGGTGGATCACGATGATCGCCTCCGACTTGGCCGCCGCGGCCGGCAGCGCGCGTAGCGGAGCGATGATCGTCGCCCGGGAACCGCCGGCGAGCTGTGCCCGCATCCGCATCCGGGTCGGGAACTTCGCGAGCTTCCGCCCCGGGTGCGCGTGCGTCAGGACGGGCCGGCTGCCCCGCAAAACCACTGTGCCCGCCACGGGAGCGCGATCGGTCTTGGCCGCCAGCGTCTTCACCCACCTGACGACGATCTGCTCGTCGAAGGTGGGAGTCAGCGGGAGCTGAGTGTCTGGGGCCGCTGTGAGCGCCGTCTGAACCGCGGTTGCGAGGTCGAGCGCGAGGTGGAAGTGGTGCGGGGAGACGGAGACGTTCCGATGCCCGACATGCACGACGAGCGGCGCGAGGTAGGCCGCTTGTACGGCCGCGGTCGCGTCGACGGCGGTCATCCCGCCCACGGAGACCGAGCCGATCTCGACGCCGGCGGCGATCACCGGCGGCGGTGTGGAGTCGGCGTGCGCGCGGCTCGCCGCCGTGCCGAGGGCACAGGCGACAAGACAGAGGATTAAGCCGACGCGCGCGACCACGGATCGCCGCGATTGTAGCTGCGAGGTCCGCTTACTTCCTGCGGATCACGACGACGGCGAGGTCGTCGGAGAGGTCGCCGCCCGCGAAGTCGCGCGCGCTCTCGGCAACCGCGGCTGCCAGTGCACGCGCCGACAGCCCGCGCTGCTCCGCGAGGAGCGCGTCGAGACGCTCGTCGCCGTAGAGCTCGCCGTTCGCTCGAGCTTCGATGACACCGTCGGTGTAGAGGACGAGCGATGCGCCGGCCGGCAGCTCGGCGTACGACTCCGCATACTCCTGGCCGCCGTCGATTCCCAGCACGAGGCCGTGCGCCTCGAGCACCCGCGTCGATCCGTCCGGCAGGACGATCCGCGGCGAAGGATGACCTGCGCTGGCGCCGGCCACCTTCCCGCTGACGCCGTCGACGACGACGTAGCTCATACTGATGAACTTGCCGCTGGCGATCTCGCTGCAGATCACCTCGTTCGCGGCGGCCAGGAAATCAGCGGGCTCCGGGTGCTCACGCGCCAACGACCGGAAGACGAACTTCGCCATTGCCATGTCCGCGGTCGCGTCGACGCCGTGCCCGGTCACGTCTCCGAGCACGATGGCGAGCCGGCCGTCCTCGAGCTCGAGAAAGTCGTAGACGTCGCCGCCCACGTCCACGCGCGCCGAAGGCTCGTAGAGCTCGCCCACTTCGAGACCGGTGACCTCCGGACGGGAGCGCGGCAGAAGTGACCGCTGCATCGTGTCGGCAAACTGCTTCTGCTGCTGATACAGGCGCGCGTTGTCGATCGCGAGGGCAGCCTGCGTCGCGATCGCCGTCGCCCCCTCGATCGTCTCGTCGGTGAGTGGGTTCCCGGGCCGGAAGGAGTAGACGCCGAGCGACGCGACCACCTCGGTCGGAAGTGCGACCGGGACGATCGCTCCGGTCCAGCCCTTCTCGAGGAACGGCAGGAGCGCCGGAAGGTACTGCTCTGCACGGGCGCGCGTGGGCACCAGCCGAAAGCCCTGCCGCTCGCGAAAGAGCTGCTGCACGTTCCGCTGGCCGAAGGCCACCGGCTGGATGAGGATGGCACGGACTGCGGCGGCGAACTGCGTTTCCCGAATGTGGATCGCCCGCGGCTGCAGCTGCTCGCGTCGTTCGTCCGGCATCCGGACAACGGCGGCGTCGACGTCGAGCACCTCGACGACGGTGCGCGCGAGAGCCTCGAGGGTCTCGTCGAGCCGAAGGCTCTGCGCAAACGAGCGCGAGATCTCGTACAGCGCACGCAACCGCCGCGCTGCGGCCCGTTCGGCGGAGAGCGCCGCCTCGCGTTCCTCCCCGAGCCGCGTCGCCTGCTCGTGAAGCTGTGCGTTCTGGACGGCGACCGCAAGCTGGCCCGCGAGCGCCGCCAGCAGCGCCGTCTCGTGCTCGCCCGCCGCGGGCCGCCCGGACGGGTAGGCGGCGAGGAGCCCGACGACCTCGCCTCGAGCCACGAGCGGAACTGCCAGCGCGGATCCAATCCCGGTTTCTCGGGCGGCGGCCTCCGCACCCGAGAGTCGCGGATCGCTGACGACGTCTGGGATCTGGAGCACAGCCCCGTCGCGCGAAGGGCCGAGCGCCACGTCGAGCAGCCAGTCCGCAACACGGGCATGCGGACCGGCAAGGCTCCGGCTCGCGGCCTCCTCGAGCACGGCCGCACCGGTGCCGCGGAGATACACGGCAACCCGCTCGACTCCGAGCAGCTCGGCGACGCGTTCGACCGCCGTCTCGAGTGTGTGCGAGACGGACAGCTCGGCCGTGGCCTGCGCTATCACCTCGAGCAGCGCCCGCGTGCGCTCGAGCTCAAGCGCGAGCAGGCGTGCGCGCTCCCCGGTACGAAGCGCATGAGCCGCCCGAACGCCGAACGTTGCCAGCCGGGCGAGCTGCTCGGCGTCCGGCTCGTCCTCCGCGGGATGAAAGAGCTGCAAGACGCCGAGCGCGGGCCGCCCCAGCGGCAGCGTCGTCGAGACGGCGCACTCCTCCGGGAGCCCGGCGGCGTGAGCACGAACCGGCCCCGGTTCGCCGAGAGTGGGCTCCGCGATCTCGCGGGCGGCGTCCAGGTCGGAGCCGGCGGCGAGCCCCCATGACGCGCCCGGAACGAGCTCTCCCTCACGGCTCTCCCAGAGGATCGCCGCAGATGCGCCGGCCACGCCGGCCGCGAGCCGGACGACCTCCACCGCGGCGTCCTGCTCGTGCAAGGCCACTGCGAGCGCCTCGCCGGCCAGCTCGAGCGCCGGCCGCACGAGCGACGAACCGTCCCCGTCGGCCGCGAACGCACGCAGAACGAGCGCCGCCTGGGCCGCGCACAGCTCGGCCGCGAGGCGCTGGCCCGCTCGCAGCGGCTCGCCTGAACGGAAAAGCTCGACGGAGGCCATGAAGCCGTTTGCGCGCGCCGGGACGAGGAGAAAGTCCGTAGCGCCGACGCGCTTGGCGATCGCCCGCACGGCGGGCGGCGCCTTCGCAAGCTCGTCGAGCGTTGCCTCGGGCAGCTCCGCCGCCGAAAGGACCGTTCCCTCGAGCTCGGCCGCGAGCGTCTGCGGCGCCGCGACGGCCACGGTTTCGAGCCGCTCGCCGCCGGCGTCGAGCGCGCGCACTAGCGCGATGTCGGCACCCGTCACCGCCTGCGCCGCCTCGGCCAGCGCGCGCAAGGCTTCCGAAGGGCTTTCCGCCACCGCCGCAGTCGCCACCGCCTGCACGAGAGCCGCGAGCGACGGCACCGGGACGCGGGCTTCCCTGGAATCGAGGCCGAGGACGCTGCTCACGAGGGAAGTATTCCGCTCGCAGAGCCGTCAGTCGACCGAGCGCCCCGAAAGCGGCCGACGGATCTCCCAGACCACGCCGCCACACATCGGGCACGGCGGAACCGCGCTGTGTACGACCGCTCCGTAGCCACAGTCGGCGCAGCGGTACTCGCCGGCGAGCCGGGTACCCGCTGCGACAAAATCCACGAAGCCCCAATCGTCCCACCGCGTCTCGGTCCCCGAGCGCGGGCGGCTTGCGGACTCATCGACGCGAACCCCCACCTGCTCCACCGCCTCTTCGTCCTCGGAGTAGGCGCGCCCGACGCGCACCCGGTCTGCATTTGTGCCCATACTGCGCCTGTGCAAACGCCGGAGCCAGCCCGCCCGTTCCGGATGCGCCCGCAGCGCCGGCCGCCGCGGCCGGAGCGGACGGCCCCGATCGTCGGCAGCTGGGGCGTCCGGCTCGCCTGGGTCTCGGGGCTCATCCTCTGCATCTCGGCGTTCACGGACTGGTACGCCGGGACGCTTGCGAACGGATTGACGCTGTCGGTGACGGGTTGGCACTCGGGCGCGCTCGGCAAGCTCGTCTTCTTCGTGGGGCTCGCCACGCTGATCCTCGAGGCATCGCGGGAAGCCGGGATCCTGCTGCCGGCTGCCATACCGGACCGGCTGCTGCTGATCGCCCTGGGTGCGCTCGCCGTGATCTTCGTCCTCATCCGGCTGATCTCCGTACCGGACGTCTACTTCGCCACTACCGGCCGCGGGATCGGGCTCTACCTCAGTCTGCTAGCCGCGCTGGGGCTCCTGGGTTCGGGCTTGCTTCGAACCGCCGAAGATCTGCCCTAGCTAGACCGGCAGCACCGACTTCGCCTGCTCGACGAGCTCTCCGAGGTCGAAAGGCTTTCCGATGAAGCCACGCGCGCCGCTCGAGGCGGCCTGCCGTCTCGCCTTCTCGTCGACCTGGCCGCTGAACATGAGAACCGGGATCGCGCCGGCTCCGTAGCGCTCCTGGATCCTCCGCAGCATCTCCCAGCCGTCGACGTGGGGCATCATCACATCGAGGAGGATGAGCTCCGGCTTACGCGCCTCGATCGCGGCGAGCCCTTCGTCGGCGCTCGCGGCCTCCTGCACGTCGTAGCCCTCGCGTTCGAGCTCCATCCGCACGAGCTCCCGCATCCGTTCGTCGTCATCGACGAGGAGGACAGCGGGGCCCGACTGCTGACGGCCCGGACCGGAGCGGGTCAGAAACGCGTCGAGGTCGGCGCGCCGGAAGCGTCGATGACCGCCCGGCGTGTAGAAGGCAGGCACGCGGCCCTGATCAGACCACTTGCGGATCGTGCTCTGGGCAACGCCGAGAAACCGTGCGGCCTGACCGAGAGTCAGCCACTCGGGATCGCCGCGCCTGCCTTCGTCGCGGTAACTCATGGTGGGAAGTTGACCAAATCTCCTGTTTTTTACACCTGGATGTGAGTCTATGCGCACATCCTCATGGCTCGTAATCCATAGCGCCACGCTGATAGGTATCGAACGCGGCCGCCAGGACGGTGGTCAGATCGCGCGGCCAATCCGGCACCTCGGCTCGTTCCTGGAGGACCTCGCGCGCCCAATTGTCGGACTCGCCGTAGGCGGCGGCGAGCTCCTCCAGCGTGTATCTCTGTCCGATTCGTTTGCGCAGCTCGGAGAGCACGAGGTTGAGAAGGTCGAGGAGCTGCCCGTACCGGTGACCATCGTGATGCGCGGACTCGAGACGGCGGCTCCCCTCCTCCCACTCGTGCCGTGCGATCGAGACCTGGCTCACAGGGAGCAGCACCGTTCCGGCCAGCGCGGCTCGAGCTCGTCGAGGATGCGCTCGCCGAGCTCGTAGCCCGGACGCGCGAGTGCGAAAGCGACGTGCGCATGGAGGCACTTGAGGCTGCCGCCGCGACGTGAGCCGCCGATGCCGTACTCCAGTGAGTCTCCTCCGTCGCTGCCGATCTCGCCGGCTGCGAGCTCTCTGCGCAGCCGCCGCTGCTCCTCGTCGGCGGCGGTGAGGCTCGCAGCGAGCCCCGAATCGGCGCGCGCGGCATCGCTCCAGCGCTCGACTCCTCCGGCGGCTTCGAGGCGCGACACGGCGGCAACGAGATGACGACAGGTGAGGTAGTACGTCGTCGGGAACGGCTCCCCGGCCGAGCCGTACGGGCTCTGCTCGGTGACCGCCGGAGCACCGAAAGGGCAGCGGACCGCGACGCGACGAAGCGTCCGCGGCTCCCGGCCGAGCTGGCGCGCTACGACCTCCCGGTCAGCGTCCGTGACCACGTGGGGCAGCATAGGAGCCGCTGATGGGAGGGGCGCCGCGGCTGGCCCAGCGCGGTCAGACGGCCGCGCTCGTCCCGTCAGTGGCTCCTACCGCGAGATCCATGCTGCCCGCGTCGCCACTGCGGAATGTCCTTCACGATGTAGAGGTGCTCGCCCGGGCGGATGTAACCAAGCGCCCGTGCCTGCTGGACGAGGACTGAGAGCGACGAAGCCCGCTTGAGGCGCTGCTCGAGCGCGGTGTGCTCCTTCTCGAGCTGCCGCACCGCCGCGACTCTGACCGCGCGTTGGGAGCGCGCGTCGGCGAAGTCGTGCAGCGGCCGGTAGTAGAGAAGTCCGACGAGCACGAGAGCGCCGACCGCGAACCAGCGGCGGGCGATCGGTCCGCCGAGGCCCCGGCGGTGCTTTTTCTTCGCGGCCATTCCGCCCGAGTTCTCCGGCCGGCGCGGAGGTCCTGCGGCTAGGTGACGACGTCGACCTTGATGACGTTCGTGGTTCCCGGGATGTTGACGGCGGTTCCCGCGGTGATCACGACTCGGTCGCCGGCCTCGACGATTCCCGCCTCACGCGCCGCTTCGACCGCGAGCCGCCAGAGGTCTTCCACGTTGCCTGTCTCCGAGATCTTCACCGGCGTCACTCCCCACTCCAGCGCAAGCTGGCGCATCGCCCAGTCGACGTGCGTGAGCGCGACGACCGGCCGCCGCGGCCGCAGCCGTGCGACCGCGTTCGCCGTCCCGCCGGTGAACGTCGGGACGAGAATCGCCTTCGCCTGCAACGCCTCGGCGAGATCGCACGCAGAGTTCGACATCGCCTGGCCGATCGTGGGGTTCTCGGTCGCCTCGGGCAGCTCGTGCCGGTAGTCGAGACTCGGTTCGACTGCGCGCGCGATCCGGTCCATGTAGGCGACCGCCTCGACAGGGAACTCGCCGACGGCCGTCTCGCCGGAGAGCATCACAGCGGAGGTGCCGTCGAGGATAGCGTTCGCGACGTCGCTCGCCTCGGCCCGCGTCGGCTCGGGCGAGTGAACCATGGTCTCGAGCATCTGCGTCGCCGTGATCACGGGCTTGCCGCGCTCGAGCGACCTGTGAATGATCTGCTTCTGGACGAGCGGCACGAGCGCCGGCCCGATCTCCACACCGAGATCGCCGCGCGCGACCATCACCGCATCCGTCTCGGACAAGATCTCGTCGAGTACCTCGACCGCCTCCGACTTCTCGATCTTCGCGATCACGTGAGCGTGCGAGTCGGCCTGCTCGAGCAGGGCCTTCAAATCGCGCACGTCCGCCGGAGAGCGGACGAAGGAGAGCGCGACGAAGTCGACCCCCGTCGACACCGCCCACTCGAGATCCGCGAGGTCCTTGCGCGTGATCGACGGGATGGGCACGGGGACGCCGGGAAGGTTCACGCCTTTGTGCGAGCTCACGAGGCCGCCGACGACCACTGCGCAGGTGGCGCGTCCACTCTTGACCTCGTCGACGCGCAGCCGGACGAGCCCGTCGTCGATCAGCACCTCGTGACCGGGCACGAGCACGTCGCCGATCACGGCGGGGGCGATAGGTAGCTCTCCGTCCGTCGCGGCTTCCTCGGCACAGACCTTGATCTTGTCGCCGGTCTGCAGGACGACCGGTTCCGCCAGCTCACCGATCCGAAGCTTCGGGCCTTGCAGGTCGCCGATCAGCGCCACCGGGCGCCCGGCCTCGGCCGCGATCTCTCGCACCAGCCAGGCGCGCTGGGAGTGGTCCTCGTGCGTTCCGTGCGAGAGGTTGAAGCGGACGGCGTCCACCCCCGCCTCGATCAGCGCGCGAAGACGCTCACGCGAGTCGGACGACGGTCCAAGCGTCGCCACGATCTTCGTCCGGCGATCAATCGCCATACGTCTCAGGGTACTAACGCGAGGAGCGCGGGAAAGCGGTCCATCCTGGGTACACCGCCTTGTCACCGAGCTCCTCCTCGATCCGGAGGAGCTGGTTGTACTTCGCGACGCGGTCGCTCCGGGCGGGTGCGCCCGTCTTGATCTGGCCCGTACCGAGCGCGACGGCGAGATCGGCAATCGTCGCATCCTCGGTCTCGCCCGAGCGGTGGGACATCACGGCGGTGTAGCCGTTCTCCTGCGCGAGGCGCACCGCCTCGATCGTCTCCGTCAGCGTGCCGATCTGGTTGACCTTGACGAGGATCGAGTTGGCGACGCCCCGGTCGATCCCCTCCTGCAGGCGAACGGGATTGGTGACGAAGAGGTCGTCTCCGACCAGCTGCACGCGGTCGCCGAGCTCGCCGGTCAGTGCCAGCCACGAACCCCAGTCGTCCTCCGCCGCGCCATCCTCGATCGAGACGACGGGATACCGGTCGACGATCTCCGCCCAGAAGCCGGGCATCTCCGCGCTCGACTTCTCGCGGCCCTCGAAGCGATAGACACCGTCCGAGAAGACCTCGCTCGTCGCCGGATCCAGCGCGATCGCAACGCGGTCGCGCTGACCTGCGCGCTCGGCCGCCTCGAGGATCAGGTCGATCGCCGCCTCGCTCGCCTCGAGGTCGGGGGCGAAGCCGCCTTCGTCGCCGACGAGCGTCGAGAGGCCGCGCTCGTTCAGCAGCTTCTTCAGCGCGTGGTACACCTCGACCCCGATCTGGAGCCCGGCCGAGAACGAATCCGCGCCGGCGGGCACGACCATGAACTCCTGCAGGTCGATCGAGTTGTCCGCGTGAGCACCGCCGTTGATCACGTTCATCATCGGGACGGGGAGCGTCGTGGCGGCCTCACCGCCGAGATGGCGAAAGAGCGAGACGCCGGCCTCGGCAGCCGCGGCCCTGGCCGCGGCGAGCGAGACGCCGAGGATCGCGTTCGCGCCGAGCCGCCCCTTGTTCGGCGTCCCGTCGAGCTCGATCAGGGCGCGGTCCAGGCTCTCCTGATCCAGTACGTCGAGGCCGCGGACGGCCTGCGCAATCTCTCCGTTCGCGTTGGCGACGGCAGTGGAGACTCCCTTGCCGTTCCAGGAGCTACCGCCGTCACGCAG
This sequence comes from Gaiellaceae bacterium, assembly GCA_035248765.1. Lineage (GTDB taxonomy): Bacteria > Actinomycetota > Thermoleophilia > Gaiellales > Gaiellaceae > Palsa-739. Next base: position 22,942 of record DATFHC010000066.1, on the reverse strand, counting down.
CTCGACCGCCTCGTGCACACCGGTCGACGCGCCGGACGGGACGATTGCCGTCGCACGCGCCCCTGCGACCACCTCGACCTCAACCGTCGGATTCCCCCGGGAGTCGAGCACCTGACGGGCGTGAACCTCCGTGATCGCGCTCACTCGACCTCCTTGGCCCGGTCGAAATACGCGTCCTGCTCGTCGAGCGGAAGCGCCGTCCAGTTCTTACCCTCGCCGGTGGCGAGCTCCTCCGCGACCTCTACCCGGCGGCGGAAGCGCTGCGCCGCGCGCCGCACCTCGAGCTCGGGGTCGACCTCGAGCCTACGCGCGACGTTGACGGCCGCGAAGAGGACGTCGCCGAGCTCGTCGCCCGACGGCTCCTCCTCGAGCTCGCGCAGCTCGTCGGCGAGATCCGCCATCGCACCGGCGAGGTCGGGGTACTCGAAGCCGACAGCCTTCGCCCGTTGCTGGATCTTGCGGGCATAGAGGAGCCCGGGAAGCCCCTCCGCGACGTCGTGGAAGATGCCCTCGCGGCCTTCCTGCTCGCGCTTGATGCGCTCCCAGTTCGAGCGCACGCGGTCGGCCGTGCGCGCCTCGACGTCGCCGAACACATGGGGATGGCGCCGCACGAGCTTCTCGTGCACGCCACGCGCCACCTGTCCCAGGTCGCCCGCACCCCGCTCCTCAAGCAGGAGCGCGAGGAAGTAGACCTGGAAGAGCAGGTCGCCCAACTCGTCGAGCAGCTTCTCGTCGTCGCCCGCGAGGGCCGCGTCTGCGACCTCGTACGACTCCTCGACCGTGTGCGGCACGATCGTGGCGGCGGTCTGCTCGCGATCCCAGGGGCACTCGCGGCGCAGACGCTCCGTCAGCCGCTGCAGCTCGAGGAGAGCTTCAGCCGCTCCCTCGGTCACCTCAGCCGGTCGTCGTCGGAGTCGAGACCGTCGGGGTCGTCGTGGTCGCCGGCGCGTAGCCCGCCTGGTACGAGACCTTGCCGTCGTAGTCCTTCTTCACCTTGTTGAGCCAGTCGGACCACGCCGTCTGCTTCTTCTGTTGGGCGAGGTTCGACTTGATCTGCGACTCGACCTCTTTGAAGGTCTGCGTGTGGGCCGGCTTGATCGGGCCGAGGGCCTGGATGATGTGGTAGCCGTAGACGCTCTTGACCGGCGCCGAGATCTCGTTCGTCTTGAGCGAGAACGAAGCCTTGTCGAACGGCGGAACGGTCTGCGTGCAGGCTCCGCTCGAGCCGCCGTGCGCAACGCAGAGCTTGCCCCCCTGCTGCGCTGAGCCGGTGTCCTTGGAGTACTGCTTCGCCAGCTTCGCGAAATCCGCACCGTTCTTCAGCTTGGTCTCGATCTGGTCGGCGAGGCTCTTGCTGTTGACGAGAATGTGCCGGACTTCGCGCGTTTTGGGCGTCGTGAACGATGCCTTGTTCTGGTCGTAGTACTTCTGCGCGTCGGACGTCGACACCGTGACGTCCTTCGTCACCTTGGCCTCGAGCTTCTCGCTGAGGAGCTGCGGCTTGAGGTTGTACTGCTCGAGATCGGAAAGTGAGATGTCGTCCTTCTTCAGCGCTGCCTCGAGCTTCGCCTCGCTGCCCTTGTAGTAGGTCTTCTTGATCAGATCGACCCGCTTGTCGAGATCCTTCTGCGACACCGAGACGCCCAGCTTCTCGCCCTCCTGCGTCAACTCTTCCTCCTGGACGAGGAACGTGATCGCCTGGTCACGAAGCTGCGAGTACTGAGGCGTGCCGACCTTCGGCACCGGCTGCTTCTGCGCCTTGTAGCGCGCAAAGGCCACGTTCATCAGGGCCGTCAGCGTCGACTTCGAGATCGGCGTCGAGCCGACCTTGGCGACCGCGTCAGAGGGCACGGATCCGCCACCGCCACCGCCGCACCCAGCGGCGAAAACGGCGACGAGAACAACGGTCAGGGCGAGGAAAGGCGCGCGAGTCTTCATGTCCATCCAGTGAGGTCGATGTCGCGGGAAACGCCGGTTTCTGCAGGGAAAAGCGGCTCAGGCCGCCCGGCGCGCGTCCAAGATAGCATCGACAAGCTCGACCGCATCCGTGAGTCCAGTTTGCGCACGACGGCTCACTTCCTGCTTCGCAGAGACGTATACAGCGGTTTTCGAGCGGTCACGGAGTTCGCGCAGCTCACCCGAGCCGAGGACGAGTCGCCCGACCGTGGCCTTCTCCCCCTGGAACACGAGATAGTCCGCGCCGAGCAGCGCGACCTTGATCTTCGCCTCCTGGATGCGGAAGAGGTTCTCGACGGGCTCCGGCAGCGGTCCGAAGCGGTCCTCGAGCGCAGCCTGCAGCTCGCGCAGCTCGTCCTCCGTCTCTGCGAGCGCGAGCCTGCGGTGGACGTCGATCCGCAGCGCCTCCGAGTCGACGTACGCAGCAGGGACGTACGCATCGACGCGGGCGTCCACCCGGACAGGACGGGCCGCGACCCGCTTCTGGCCCTGCAGCTCGGCGACTGCTTCGTTCAGAAGCTCGACGTAGAGCTCGAACCCGACGGCCGCGACGTGGCCGGACTGCTCCGCACCGAGCAACTCCCCCGCGCCGCGGATCTCGAGATCGCGCATCGCGATCGCGAAGCCGGCGCCGAGCTCCGTGTGGTCGGCGAGCGTCGAGAGCCGGGCCCGCGCCTCGGGCGTCAGCTCGCGCGTGTCGGGATAGAAGAGGTAGGCGAACGAGGTCGCGTCGGAGCGGCCGACGCGACCCCGGATCTGGTAGAGCTGGGAGAGGCCGAGCGTGTCGGCGCGCTCGACGACAAGCGTGTTCGCCTGCGGGATGTCGATTCCTGACTCGATGATCGTGGTCGAGACGAGCACGTCGGCGTCTCCGCGCAGGAACGCATGCATCCGCTCCTCGAGCTCCTTCTCGCGCATCTGGCCGTGCGCGACGAGGAAGCGCAGCCCGGGACACAGCTGCTGCAGCTGCGCCGCGCGCTCCTCGATCGTCTCGACGCGGTTGTGGAGGAAGAACGCCTGCCCCTCCCGCCCCGCCTCGCGCTCGAGCGCGAGCTTCACGAGCTCCTCGTCGTATTCGCCGACGGTCGTCCGGATCGGCCGGCGTCCTTCAGGCGGCGTCTCGATGATCGAGATGTCGCGCATGCCGGCGAGCGAGAGGTGGAGCGTCCGGGGAATCGGTGTCGCGCTGAGCGTCAGCACGTCGACCTCGAGCCGCAGCGACTTGAGCAGCTCCTTCTGCGCGACGCCGAAGCGCTGCTCCTCGTCGAGGACGACGAGCCCGAGCTCCTTCGGGATCACGTCGCGGCTGAGCACTCGGTGCGTCCCGATGAGAACGTCCACCTTGCCCGACGTGAAGTCGCCGAGGATCCGCTTCGTCTCCTTCGGCGCCACGAAGCGCGAGACCATCTCCACTTGCACGGGGAAGTCGCGGAAGCGGTCCCGGAACGTGTTGAAGTGCTGTTCGGCGAGGATCGTCGTCGGCGCGAGGAGCAGAACCTGGCGCCCGTTCACGGCCACGGCAAACGCCGCGCGCACGGCGACCTCCGTCTTGCCGAAACCGACGTCACCGCAGACGAGCCGGTCCATGGGCCGCGGGGTCTCGAGGTCCTCCTTCACGGCCTCGATCGCCGCCTCCTGATCGGGCGTCTCGCGATACGGGAAGCTCGCCTCGAGCTGCGGCAGCCACTCGCTGGAGAGGTCGTACGCCACCCCCTCCTGCGTCTGCCGCTGCGCGTAGAGCTGGATCAGGTCGCCGGCGAGGTCGCGAACCGACTCGCGGGCGCGCGACTTGAGCGTCTGCCACGCCTTGCCGCCGAGCTTTGACAGCGCAGGGGCGGAGGCGTCGGCGCCCACGTAGCGGGAGACCTTGCCGAGCTGCTCGTGCGGGACGTAGAGCCGGTCCTCTCCGCGAAAGGCAAGCAGGAGGTAGTCCCGCGTGACGCCGGCCACGGTGTTCGTCTCGAAGCCGAGCAGCTTGCCGACGCCGTGGTCCTCGTGCACGACGTAGTCGCCGGTGCGGAGGTCGGCGAATGACTGCAGCGCGCGGCCGCCGAGGCGACGTTCGCGCGGCGCGCGCCGGCGGAAGACTTGGTGGTCGGGGAGGAGGACGAGCCCGAGGTCGCGCCAGACGAAGCCGCGCCGCGCCGGGGCGATCGCGAACAGGAGCTCAGGCTCCTCCGGCAGGTCCTCTCCCGGCTCGAGCACCCGCGCCTCGATGCGGCGGAGGAGGTTCTGCGTTCGCAGCGCCTCACCGCGGTGTGGGAAGGCGACCACGACTCGCTGACCCGCGCGAATGAGCGCCGCAAGCTCGTTCTCGGCCTCGGCGAGACCGCGCGAGGCGATCGCGGGCCGTTGTGCTTCGAAGGCGAAGGGCTGCGCCTGCGGGAACGGGTCGAGCTCGGTCGCGCCCGCGAGCGAGGGCGGCTCGCGGATGCCGTCCTCCTCCCAGACGCGACGTACGTCGTCCGGCTGGAAGACGAGATCGGGCGGGGCGTCGAGCGCCGGGACGAGGTCGTCGGGCACTTCGATGACGGCCTCCTCTTCTTCGTCGTCCCCGAGTTCGGGCTCGAGGAGATCGAGCCGACGTTCGGCCGCCGGGTACAGCGTCGCCTCGGGAACCGGATGAAGCGCCCGCTGTGTGAAGGGAGAGAAGGCGCGCACGGACTCGATCTCGTCGCCGAAGAACTCGACGCGAAAGGGCTCGCGGCCGGTCGTCGGGAAGACGTCGACGATGCCGCCGCGCACGGCGAACTGCCCGCGGTCGTCGACGCGTTCCACCCGCTCGTAGCCCGAGAGAGCGAGCGCCTCGCCGAGCCCCTCGACGCCGCTGGAAGCGCCTCCGGCGGCCTGCGGCTCGAGGCCGGCGCGCAGCTCGATCGGCTCGGGCCGCGCCTCAGCGGGCGGTAACCCCTCCGCAAGCGCTCGCGCAGACGCGCAGACGAGCCCGCCGCGCTCGAGCACATGGAGAGCTCGTGCCCGCTCGCCGACGAGGTGAGGCGGCGGCGCCAGTCTCGACTCCCACGTGACGCCGCGACTCGGCAGCAGTCCGACCGCGTCGTCGCCGAGGAACCAGCCAGCGCTTTCGGCCGCGTCGCGCGCGTCGGCGTCCTCCGGCAGCAGCACCACGAGCCCGCGTTCCAGCAGCTCGTGCAACGACGCGAGCAGGAGCGGCAGTGCAGGCTCCGACACGCGGGCGCGCGTCGGCAGCGCGTCGGCGAGCTCGACGAGGCGCTCGTGCTCTACGAGCTCCCGGATGAAGGTATGAAGTACCGGACGGTCCATGACGAGGGACGGAACTCCCGTTCCGCGCGGCTCATGGTATTCGTGTGCGCATGTGCCGGAACATCCGCACCCTCTACAACTTCGAGCCCGAAGCGACTTCGGACGAGGTGCGCCTCGCCGCAGAGCAGTACGTGCGCAAGGTGAGCGGCTTCACGAAGCCCTCGAAGGCGAACGAGCATGCCTTCGCGCACGCGATCGACGAAGTCGCGTCGGCCACGCAGCGATTGCTCGACGCGCTCGTGACGACCGCGCCCCCGCGCGACCGTGAGGTCGAGGCGGCGCGAGCTCGCGCTCGCGCCGCCAAGCGCTTCGCCGCCTAGGTCTCGAGCGCCGCCGTCGGCTCGGGCTCCCGCCGCCGCTCGGGGCCGATGAACAGCGCCTTCCGCGTCCACTCGGGCAGCCACCAGTTCGCGTTTCCGAGCAGCCGCATCAGCGCCGGCACGAGCAGGGCGCGAATCACCGTTGCGTCGAAGATGATCCCCGCCGCGAGGCCGATCGCGAACTCCTTGATCTCGAAGCCCGGGCTCGACGAGAGGACGAGGAACGCGAACATCAGGATCAGCGCGGCGCTCGTCACGAGCTTGCCCGTCCGCGCGACCCCGAGCTCGATGGCGCGCTCGGTCGAGCCCGTCTCGTCGTACGCCTCGCGCATGCGGGTCAGCATGAAGACCTCGTAGTCCATCGAGAGCCCGAACAGGAAGGCGAAGATCATCAACGGGATCCACGCCGTGATCGCCTGCGTCGCCGTGATGTTCCAGAGCGACGAGCCGTGTCCCATCTGGAAGATGAAGACCACGATCCCGAAGGCCGCGCCGAGCGAGACGAGGTTGAGGATCGCCGCCTTGATCGGCAGCACGATCGACCGGAAGGCCCGCGTCAGCAGAACGAGCGTCAACACGAGGACGAACGCGAGCACGTACGGGAAGTTCCCGTAAACGGCGTGCACGAAGTCGCGGTCTACGGCCGGCACGCCGCCCAGCGTGCCGTCGGTTCCGCGCAGTGCGTCGTTAACGCGGTCGATGACTCCCTGGATCCCCGGGGCCGCCCCGTCGATCGCTGGGAACGCCTCGACGAGCGTGTCCTGCCCTTGGTGCCAGCCCGGGCCGGGGGGCACCGTCGCGCCGAGGATGCCGGACACCGTGCGCTCCGCCGTGGCGACCTGTTGAGCGTTGCCGCCGTTCTCGACGAGCGTCACGAACGGCTTCATCACGCCGGGCGAGATCCCGGCATTAGCAAGCATCGTGCGCCCGGCGATGGCGGTGCCGGTACCGGGGAAGTTCTTCAGCTGCGACTCGTTCGGGTTCAGCTGGACGCCGAGCACGACGAGGACGGTCACGATTGCCGCGCCGACGACCGCGACCTGCCAGGGGCGGCGCAGCACGAACCGTGCCCAGCGTCCCCAGCCGCCGTCCTCGGGATGACCGCGGTCGACGAACCGCTTCGGGAGCAGGCGCACACTGTTGATCCGCTGGCCGAGCGCCGCGAGGATCGCAGGCATCAGCGTGATCGCCGCGAGCACCGAGACAGCCGGAATCAGCATCCCGCCGATCCCGATCGAACGGATGAACGGCAGGGGCAGGATGATCATCGACAGGAGCCCCACCGCCACGGTGGATCCCGAGACGATCACCGAGCGTCCGGCGTGGGTCATCGTCTCCACCAGCGCGGTCTCGACGTCCTCCCCCTCGCGGAGCTCGTCGCGGAAGCGGAAGATCATCAGCAACGCGTAGTCGATCGCGACGCCGAGGCCGACAAGCGCGATCAGGAACTCGACGATGATCGAGACGTTCGTGATGTAGGTGAGCGCCCAGACGAGCGTGAACGTGTTCAAGATCGCCGCCGCGGCGACGGCGACCGGCACGAGGATCGCCGGCAGCGTCCCGAAGACGAACAGGAGAATCACGATCGCGCCGAGGCCTCCGATCATCGCCTCGAGAAGGACGCTGCTGCCTCCGCCGCCGTGCGTGCTGGCCTCTTCGAGCGGGTCGTGTCCGGTGACCTCGACCTGGATCCCCGACGGCAGACCTCGGGCGGCCGCAGCCCGTACGTCTTTCGCCTTGCTCGTCGAGTCGAACTTCGAAGGCCCGGCCGGATAGACCTCCTCGAAGGTCGTGTGCCGGTCCTTCGAGACGTACATCACGTTGTGCGTCGAGAAGTACGAGCTCGTCCGCGAGCCGGGCAGAACCGCCGCGGCGCGCTTCATCGCCGCCTCGATCGCCCCGCTCTTCGTCGCGTCGCCTGCGGTATGGAAAACCACGACGTCCGGCGGCCGGACTCCGGTGCCGAACGCCTTGAGAGTCCGCTGATTCGCCTCGTAGGCCGACTTGCCCGGGATCGAGAAGCTCTGGTACCAGCGCTTCGAGACCTGCCCTGCGGCGAACGCACCGAAGAGCGTGAGGATGATCCAGGCGCCGATGACCTTCCAGCGATTCCGAGCGACGACGTGAGCAAGGCGAGCCAGCATGTGTCTCCTTCCGAGGGTGTTGCAAGCGATCTTACAGTAACCGCAACTTTACGCTCACTGCAAGAAAAGCTACGATTCTGTTAATGGGACTCCGTGAGACGAAGAAAGTTCAGACCCGCCAGGCGATCGCCGAAGCGGCGATGGGCCTCTTCGTGACGAAGGGCTTCGACCACGTCACGGTGGCGGAGATCGCGCGGGAGGCTGGTGTCTCCGAGAAGACCGTCTTCAACTACTTCCCGACGAAGGAGGACATCTTCTTCGACGAGGTTCCCGAGCGGCTGGAGACGCTCAGCGAGGCGATCCGAGGTCGCGATCCCGGGCAGTCGCTCGTGGAGGCGATGCACGGCCTGCACGCGAAGGAATGCGGCCGGCTCGCGAGCCCCGGCTTCGCCCACTTCGCCGGCGCGATCGCTGCGTCTCCGGCGCTGCAGGCAAAGGAGATGGAGGTGATGGGGCAGTACACGGATCACCTTGCCGCGACCATCCAGGAAGAGCTTGCGGTTCATCCGGCGGACGCACAGATCGCCGCGAACCTTCTGATGAGCGTGCACTGGCAGTTCTTCCGCAACGCGCGCGAGCATGCCCTCGCCGGACGGAGCGGTCCGACCGCTGTGCGCCGCATGCGCAAGGATCTCGAGCGCGCCTATCGCCTCCTCGAGCACGGGCTCGGCGGGCTCGAAGCTAGCGCCGGTTGACCTGGATCTGCGCGCGCTCGATGCCGTCGGCGACGAGCATCTCGACGGCGTCCGCCGCGCTGCCGACGAGCCCTTCGGGGTCCTCGTGCGGCTTGAAGTTCCCGAGCACCCAGTCCGCCAGAGGACGTGGATCCCCGCGCTCGGGCCGCCCCACACCGATCCGCAGGCGAGGGAAGTCCTGCGTGCCGAGCTGTTGCGCGATCGACCGCAGGCCGTTGTGTCCGGCGAGCCCGCCACCGGTCTTCAGCTCGAGGCGGCCGAGCTCGAAGTCGCCCTCGTCGTGCACGACGAGCACCTCAGTCGGCTCGAGCTTGAAAAACGCGGCCGCCGGGCCAACGGAGCGCCCCGAGTCGTTCATGTACGTCTCCGGCTTCAGCAGCGCAAGTCGCTCGTCGCCGACGCGCACCTCCGCCATCTGACCGGCGAACTTGCCGCGCCAGGAGCCGCCGTGTCGCCGCGCGAGCTCGTCCACGACCATCCAGCCGGCGTTGTGGCGGTTCCGGGCGTGTTCGCGGCCCGGGTTCCCCAGACCGACGACGAGGAGCAAGGACTAGCCCTCGACGGTGTCCTGGTCGCCGGCGGCGTCCGCCTCCGGCTCGGCCGGCTCGCCGGCAGCGCCCTCCGCAGCCTCGCCCTCTTCGCCCTCTTCGCCCTCGGCTTCCGCCTCCATCGCAGCGAGCTCCTCCTCGGTGGGCTCGGGCTCGACGACCTTCGTCGGCGCGGTGACGGTGGCGACGACCATCTCCGGATCGTCGAGAAGTGTCGCACCCTCCGGCGCGGTGAGATCCGAGATGCGGAGCGTGCCGCCGATCTCCATGCCGGACACGTCGAGGTTGATGTGCTCCGGCATCTCGAGCGGCAGCGCCTCGACCGTCACCTCACGCAGCGGCTGCGACAGCACACCGCCCTCGCGCACGCCGGGCGCGTCGTCGCCGCCGTGCAGGTGAACGGAGACCGAGGCCTGGATCGGCTTGTCGAGCCGCACCTCCTGCAGGTCGACGTGCGTCACGCCGCCCCGCACGGGGTCGACCTGGTACTCCTTGAGAATCGACGCGTGCGTCGATCCCTTGCCGTCGATCTCGACGTCGAGGATCGAGTGCAGACCCGCCGCGCCGGTGAGCGCGCGCCGGAGCTCACGCTCGGCGATGCAGATCGCGACGGGCTCGCCGTTGCCGTATAGAACACCCGGAACGAGTCCCTCCCTACGCAGGCGGCGCGACTCGGCCGAGCCGAGCCTTTCGCGATTGGTGACGACGAGTTTGGTCCGCTCTCCGGCCATTCCGGCGGCGGAGTGTAGCCGAGGAGCGCTTCGGTACCGTCCATCTCGTGGACTTCGAAGAGCTTCTCGCGGGCTGGGACGGCGAGCACGCGGTCGTTCGCTTCGACCCCGAGAGCGGCGCCTGGATGTTCGTCTGCGTCCACTCGACGGCACGCGGGCCGGCCGGCGGCGGCACCCGCATGCGCGTCTACCCCGCTCCGACCGACGGTCTCGCCGACGCGATGCGCCTTTCGGGCGCGATGACCCGAAAGATGGCGGCGGCGGACATGCCGCGCGGCGGAGGGAAAGGCGTTCTCGCGGTGTCGGAACTGCCCGCGGGCGAGCCGCGCCGGCGGCTGCTTCGTCGCTACGGCCAACTCGTCGCCTCACTCGGCGGCAGCTACCGGACCGCCGGCGACATGAACATCTCGCCCGGAGATCTCGATGTCGTCGCGGAGACGTGCCCGTGGGTCTACGGCACGACTTCGCGCGGCGGCAACAGTGGGCGCGGCACGGCCCGTGGCGGCATCCACGCGATCCGCGCCACGGTCGAGCACCTCTTCGGATCGCCCGATCTCGCCGGCCGCAGCGTCCTCGTTCAGGGTGCGGGCTCGGTGGGGTCCGTCCTCGCACGGGAGCTGGCGGAGGCCGGCGCCCGGGTTCTCGTCAGCGATGTCGACGAGGAGCGGGCGGCCGTGACGGGCTGCGAGACGGTGTCACCCGAGCGCGTCCTCGAGACCGAGGTGGACGTCTACTCCCCCTGCGCCGTCGGCGGCACGATCACCGTCGAGTCGATCCCGCGCCTCGCCTGCCGCGCGATCGCAGGGTGCGCGAACAATCAGCTCGCCGAGCCGGAGGACGCCCAGCGCCTGGCCGACCGCGGAATCCTCTACGCGCCGGACTATGTCGTCAACGCAGGCGGGATCATCCAGCTGATCGTGCTCGAGGACGAAGGCGGCGACGAGGCCGCGCTCGAAAAGCGGCTCGAGGGGATCGGCGACACTTTGCGCAAGCTCTTCGCGGAGGCGGAGGCGAAAGGCATCACTCCGGCCGAGGCTGCGGAGCAGCTCGTGGACCGGCGACTCGCAGAAGCGCGCGCCGGTTAGAAGAGCTGGTTCTCGCCGCCGAAGATCGCCGAGACCGAGTCGTCGGCGAAGACGTTCATGATCGCTTCGGCGAGCAGGCCGCAGACGCTGAGGACGGTCATGTTCTCGGGACGGTTGCGCGGATCGATGGGAACGGAGTCGGTGACGACGATCCGGTCGATGTCCGATTCGCCGATCCGCTCGAGCGCCTCGCCGGAGAAGAGCGCGTGCGTGACGAAGACGTTCACCTCGGAGGCGCCGTGCTCCTTCAGCGCCTGCGCGCCCGCAACGAGCGTGCCGCCGGTGGTCGAGACGTCGTCGCCGACGATTGCGATCCTGTCTCGCACCTTCCCGGTGACCTCCGTCATCTCGACGTGGTCTGCCGCGACGCGCATCTTGTGCATGATCGCGAAGCTCGCCTCGATCATCTCCGCGAAGCGCACCGCGTGCTTCGCACGGCCGGCGTCTGGCGCCACGGCAACGACGCCCTCGCCGGTGAGACCGAGATCACGGAAGTGGGTCGCGAACAGCTGGAGCGCTGTCATGTGGTCGACCGGGATCGTGAAGAACCCCTGGATCTGGCCGGCGTGGAGATCCATCGTCAGGACACGGTCGACACCCGCCAGCTGCAGCATGTCTGCGACGAGCCGCGCCGAGATCGGCTCGCGCGGCTTCGCCTTCCTGTCCTGCCGCGAGTAGGGGAACCACGGGATCACGGCCGTGATCCGCTTCGCCGACGCGAGCTTCGCCGCCTGGATCATCAGCACGAGCTCCATGAGGTTCTTGTCCACGGGCGGCGAGCCCGTCTGGACGATGAAGACGTCGGCGCCGCGAATCGACTCGAGATAGCGGCAGTACGTCTCGTCGTTCGGGAAGGTGCCGAGCTCGACGTCACCGAGCTCCACGCCGAGCTTCTCGGCCATCGCGGCGGCCAGCGCCGGATGCGAGCGGCCGGCAAAGACCATGAGTCGCTTCTCGGGACCGCGCACGATGTAGTGCTGCGGCGAAGGCTCGCTCATCGCGACGCCCCCCTCCAGGCCCGGCAGGGCCAGCTCAGTCGCCGTCGGACTTTCCATGCTTCTCGTAGACCCAGCCTTCCTTCGTCTCCTGCCGAGGGGCGAACCCGGCCAACGAACCGGGAGGGACATCATCCGTGATGACAGAGCCGGCTGCAATCCAAGCGTCGTCACCAATCTCGACCGGAGCATCGAAGACAGTGTCCACGCCGGTCCTGACGTTGCGGCCGATCTTCGTGCGCGCCTTCGGCACACCGGCTTCGTGCTTGAAGTTCGCGGTGATGTTGCCGGCCGCGACGTTCGACTCCTCCCCCACCTCGGCGTCGCCGACGTAGGAGAGGTGCGGAATCTTGGCGCGCGCACCGAGCGCCGTGTTCTTCACCTCGACGAACGTGCCGACCTTCGCCCCCTCGCCGATCACGGTCACGGGGCGAACATAGGCGAACGGCCCGATCTCTGCGCCGGTCTCAATCCGGACGCCGCCGCGGATCACCGTGTACGGGTGGATTACGACGTCCGGCTCGATTTCCGCGCCCGCCTCGATCCAGGTCGACGTCGGGTCGACGATCGTGACGCCGGCGAGCATGTGTGCGTCGTTGATCCTGGCCCGGAGGGAGGCCGCCGCGAGCGCGAGCTCTGCACGGGTGTTCACGCCCTCGGCCTCGAGCGGATCGGCAGCGAGTTGCACAGCGCACTGCTCACCGTCGGCTACCAGGAGACCTAGCGTGTCCGTGACGTAGAGCTCGCCCTGGGCGTTGTGCGCGTCGAGGCGCTCGAGCGCCGGCCAGAGCTTCTCGGCCCGGAACGCGTAGATGCCGGAGTTGACCTCGCCCACGTCGAGCTCCTCAGAAGACGCGTCGCCTGCCTCGACGATCTTGGCGAGTCGGCCGTCGCTATCGCGAACGATCCGCCCGTAGGCCCCCGCCTCGGCAGGCTCGAAGGAGAGGACGGTCGCCGCGGCACCGGACGAACGATGAGTCTCGACGAGCTCGCTGATCGTCTCGGGCCTGAGCGCCGGGACGTCGCCGTTGAGCACGAGGACGTCGCCCTCGAAGTCGTCGAGGGAGGCGCGCGCACAGCGAGCCGCGTCACCGGTGCCGAGCGGTTCCTCCTGCACGGCGACCTCAACGCCCTCCAGGAGCTCGCTCGTCTGCGGCGAGGCGACGACGACCAGCCGCCCGACCCCGGCGCCGCGCGCTGCGCCGACAACCCAGTCGACCATGCGCCGGCCGAGGAGCGGGTGCAGATGCTTCGGCGTCGCGCTCTTCATGCGCGTGCCGATTCCGGCGGCCATCACGACTGCTGCGAGATCGTCTGCCATGTCAGGGAAAGGTGGCTGGGGCGCCAGGATTCGAACCTGGGATCACGGGACAAAAACCCGTTGCCTTACCACTTGGCTACGCCCCAGGGGCACGGAAGTCTAGCGACGGTCGAAAAGCAGAATGGCGAGTCCCACGACGGCAAAGACCACGAGCCCCACGATCACCAGCCACTTCACGACGACGGCAAAGAGGACGAGCAGGAGTGCGAGGAGCTGCGACGCGGCGAAGATCCAGAGCACCTGGCGAACGAGGTTCGACTCGCTGTTTCGGCGGTACGCAAACGCGAAGGCGGCCACTGCCGCGAGGGCGATGACCGCCCACTTCGAGACGTCCTGCGAGAACGCGACGACGATCCCTTCGACCGCGGCGATCCAAAGTGCGAGCCGGTTTCGGCGAGCCCTGAGCCAGCCGCCGGGACCGGGCTCGACGGCGTGCGACGACGACTCGCTCAACACCGGTCAACCGTACCACGCTGGTGCCGCAAGCCACGTTCTCCCGAGGCGCCGCAGAGCGCGCCGTGCCTCCTCCGCGACCCGGCGCTGGTGGAACAGGCCGTAGACCGCGGGCCCGGCGCCGGAGACGTCGGCGCGGAAGGCGCCCGCCAGGAGAATCTCGTTCGCCAGCGGCGAGGTTGCGAGGTCATTCTCCGGCAGCCTGGCGAGATCCCGCGGGCGCTGGACGTCGGCGAGGCGGTCGAGGAGAAGCTGGCGGCGCTCGGCAAAGCCGGCTGCGCCGTGGCGGACGTCGAACGCCGCGTAGATGTCGGCGGTCGACGTCTTCGCCGCGTTCTTTGGCAGAAGGATGAGCACCCAGAAGTCCTGCGGCAGGTCGAGCGCCTCGAGGTCGCTTCCATCGCCACGCCCGAGCTGCGGGCCATCCGCGAGGAAGAACGGGACGTCCGCGCCGAGGCCGGCTGCGATCCGGAGCAGCTCGTCGCGGGGCAGCGGCTCCTCGAGTGTTTCGTTGGCAAGCCGCAGAGCGGTCGCGGCATCGGAGCTGCCACCGCCAAGCCCGGCCGCGACCGGAATCGTCTTTTCGATCCGGACGCGCCACCGGGGCTCGACACCCGCACTCCGGGCGAGTTCCTCGAGCGCAGCGCGGACAAGCGAGTCTCCGGGAAAGCCGTCGACACGGAGCACCGGCGCGTCGACGAGCTCGATCCGGTCGACGAGGTCGATGCGCTGCAGGACGGTCAGAACCTCGTGCTTGCCGTCGTCGCGGATCGGCCCGACAACGAGAGCGAGGTTGATCTTCGCGGCCGCAGGCGCTCTCACCGCAACGCCTTCGCCAGGGCAACGAAGTCGGCCGGCGCCAAGGCTTCGGCACGCATTTCGGCCGGATGACCTATTGCGCCCAGAGCATCCGCGGCCTGTTCACGTGGCGCAAGGCCCGCGAGCGCAACCGAGTTCGGAAGTGTCTTGCGGCGGTGTGCGAACGATGCTGCGACGACTCTCTTCAGGTGAGAGAAGTCCGCTGGAACCTCCTTGCGCCGAAACGCAACGAGAGCCGAGTCCACGTTCGGCGGAGGCTCGAAGACCCAGCGCGAGACCGCGTGAAAGCCGATGCGCTCGCCGGCGAGCTGGACGAGCACGGACACGGCGCCGTAGTCCTTCGTCCCCGGACTTGCGAAGAGACGGTCCGCGACCTCCCGCTGCACCATCACGCACCAGAGCTCGACGTTCGGCAGCCCGTCGAGGCTCTCGACGATCAGCGGCGTGGCGACGTTGTACGGGAGGTTGGCAACGAGCTTCGTCGCGTCCTGCGCCAGCTCGATCTGCAGCGCGTCGCCGAAGACGACATCGACGTTGTCCGGAAGGCCGCCCAGAGCCGACTCGAGCTCGCGGTCGATCTCGATCGCGCAGACCTGGCGGACGCGTTCGGCGAGGTAGCGCGTGAGCACACCCTGGCCCGGACCGATCTCGAGCACGACGTCGTCCGGCTCGAGCTCGGCAAGGCGGCCGATCACCTCGAGGATGTTCGGGTCTCGCAGGAAGTGCTGGCCGTACTCCTTCTTCACAGCCCGAAGCATGCGGTCGCGTTCTTTTCGATCTGCCGCTCGAGCTCGGCCGGCTCCTGCCCGCGCGCACGCGCAAGCGCGGCGAGCGTGTGCACGACGTTCGCCGGCTCGTTGCGGCGGCCCCGCACGGGCTGCGGTGCGAGGTACGGCGAATCGGTCTCGGCGAGGATGCGGTTCGCCGGAACCTCGGTCGCCGCAAGGCGAAGGTCGACAGCCTTGGGAAAGGTCGCGTTGCCGGCGAACGAGACGTACCAGTCCCGCTCGAGCGCGGTCGGCAGCATGCGCGGCGACGAGAAGCAGTGGAGGACGACCGTGCCGGCGAAGTCCGCGAGGGCAGAGAGAGTGTCGTCGTCGGCCGCGCGAGTGTGGATCACGGCGGGCTTTCCTAGTTCGGAAGCCAGCCCGAGCTCGGCGGCGAACAGGCGGCGCTGGTCTTCGCGCGGTGCGTAGTCGCGGAACCAGTCAAGCCCGGTCTCGCCTACCGCGACCGCCTTCGGTTGCTCGAGCAGATCACGCAGGGCGGCCACGTCGTCGTCTGTCGTCCTACCTGCCTCGTGCGGGTGGATGCCGAGGATCGCGAAGACGCCGTCGTGACGCTCTGCCAGCGAGAGCGCGCGGCGGCAGTCGTCAATGTCGGTCCCGACCGTGAGGATGCGCGTGACGCCGACCTCCGCGGCGCGCTCGACCGCCTCGTCGGCGTCGTCGAGGGCGGCGAGGTGCGCGTGCGTGTCAATCACGCAGCGGTTGCCGGCAGCTCGATCCGCGGGAAGAGCGGCTTGGACGCCTCGATTCCGTCCACCTCGTCCGCAACTCCGTCCCGCACCCGATCCCAGGCGAGATCGTCCGGCTGGTTGAGCGCCGAGAGGATGCGCGGTGCGGCCTCCGGCAGGAACGGAGCAAGCGCAACGGCGAGCGCGGTCAGCCCGTCGACGAGGTTGTAGAGAACTCCGTCGAGACGCGCTGCGTTCGTCTCGTCCTTCGCGAGCTGCCACGGCGCCTCGGCCGTGACGTACTGGTTGAGCGCGCGCACGCCATCCCAGATCGCGTCGAGCGCACCCGTGACGTCGAAGCGGTCCATGCGCGCCGCGACGTCGTCGCCGAGAGCCTTCAGATCAAAGGGAGGCCCTCCCTCGCCGCGGCGCAGGCTCCCTGCCCGGTACTGCGCGACCATCGCGGTCGTGCGCGAGAGCAGGTTGCCGAGGTCGTTGGCGAGCTCGTTGTCGTAGCGCTCGCGGATCCCCTCGATCGAGGCACTGCCGTCCTGTCCGAACGAGATCGCCCGCGCCATCCAGTAGCGGACAGCATCGGAGCCGTAGACGTCGATGAGCTCGAGGGGCTCGACGATGTTGCCGAGTGACTTCGAGATCTTGCGCTCGTCGAGCAGCAGGTAGCCGTGCACGAACAGGTCCTGCGGCGGCTCATAGCCGGCGGACAGGAGCATGGCGGGCCAGTAGACACAGTGAAAGCGCAGGATGTCCTTGGCGAGCACGTGATGGACAGCCGGCCAGTACCGCTCGCGCAGATCCTCTCCCGGCCGCGCATAGGTGAGCGCACTGACGTAGTTGACCAGGGCGTCGGCCCAAACGTAGGCAACCTGGCTCTCGTCCCAGGGCAGCGGGATCCCCCATGGCTGGCCGGCGCGAGAGATGCTGAAGTCTCGCAGGCCGCCGGCGATGAACGAGCGCGCCTCGTTGTATCGGAAGTCGGGCCGGACGAATTCGGGACGCTCGTTGTACAGCGCGAGCAGCCGATCCTGGTAGGCGGAGAGCCGGAAGAAATAGTTCTTCTCTTCGATCCACTCGGGCTTCGTGAGGTGGACCGGGCAGAGCCCCTCCTCCGTCAGCTCCTCCTCGTTCTTGAACTCCTCGCAGCCGACGCAGTACCAGCCGGCGTAGACGTCCTGGTAGATGTCGTCGTTGTCGTACATCCGTTGCAGGAACTCACGGACGAAGCGCTTGTGGCCCTCGTCGCTCGTTCGGATGAAGAAATCGATCGACGCATTCATCCGCTCGGGCAGCTCGCGCCACGGCACGGCGATGCGATCCGCGTACTCCTGAGGCTCGAGTCCCTGTTCTTCCGCGACGCGCCAGACCTTGGTTGCGTGCTCGTCCACCCCGGTGAGGAAGAAGGTGTCCGCTCCGCGCTGCCGCTGGTGGCGGACGAGCATGTCTCCGATCGCCGTCGTATACGCGTGCCCGATGTGGGGCGTCGAGTTGACGTAGTAGATCGGCGTTGTGAGGTAGAAGCGCACCCGGCCATGATACGAGGGCCGGGGCTGCCCTCAGGCCGCGCGTCGGCGTGTCGGCGAACGGGTCGGCAGGTGGAGAATCTGCGCGCCGGCGACCCGATTCGTGCCGGAATGGCGACGTGCAGCGGCGAACGCGGCCGCCAGGGCGACCAGTGCAGCCGCGCCGTTCAAGAAGAGTGCGAGCAGGTCGGCGGAGGCTTGTCGCAGCTCGGGCTGAACGACCACCTGGGGCGGCCGCAACGTGTGGCCGGCGTCGAGGCCAGTCGGCTCGCCGGGAGCCGCCACCTCGACGACCCGCCGCCGTGCTGCGGGCATTGGCGTGCTCGCGTGGCGATGCGGCAACCGAGGGTGACGTGACACCCGTCCTCGGCTCGTGAGCCTCTGCGATACCGGCGACCGCTTCGACGAGGACTGCGGTCGAACGTCAGAGTGAGTTTTCTGGGCGGTTCCGCGCCCACGCTGCGAGACGTGAGCACGGTTCGTCCGGACGATCGTTCCCGTCGCGGACGCTGCCGGGGCCGGGGTCGTCGCGGTTGCAGGAGGGGCCGGCTGGTTCTGGCTCGCCGGCGCCGGCGGCGACGCGGACCCGGCGCTCGGCTGCGTTGCTACAGGTTGTGTCGCAGTCGAACTGCTGTCACTCCCGCCGGTATCCGCGACCGGCGGCAGAAAGCCGAGCGGATCGACATACCCGTCCGGATCGGACGTGGCGCGGATGCCGAGATGGACGTACGGCCCGGCGGTCTCGGGCGTTCCGCTCGGACCGATCGTTCCGACCTCCTCCCCCTCCGTCACCGACGTACCCTTGGTGACGACAAGCGAGCCGAGATGGGTCAGCGTGACGGAGTAGCCGTCCGCGGTTTCGATCGTGACCGATGTGCCGCTCGTCGGCACCGGCCCAGCGAAGCTCACCGTGCCGGCCGCAGGCGCTACCACGCTCTCTCCCGTTGCATCGGCGCCGATGTCGATTCCGCGGTGCTGTCCCGAGGCGTAAGGGTGCGCCGCGTCGTAGACGAACGGCTCCACCACTGGGCCCTTGACCGGCCAGCTCCAAGCCTGCGCGACGGGCGTCCAGACGAGGAAGAGGAGGATTGGAAGGGCGAGTCGCCGGAGAATCGTTGTCACGATTAGCAACAGGCTGCGCAGATTAGCGCGACTGAGCTTCGTTGTCAAATCTGCTTACAGCGATGCTCTGTAGAGCTTGTTGCGCGAGATGCCTGCGAGCTTCGAGACGATGTCCGCAGCGCGCTTCCGCGCCACGCCGGCCTCCACGAGCTCGGCAACCGCCGTGAGCGCCCGCTCCTCGCCTTCACCGCCTTCGTCCCGCCCTACCGCGGGTCCGAGGACGAGCGTGATCTCGCCCTTCGGCCGCGCGTCGAATCGCTCCGCGAGGTCTCCGGCCGTCCCCCGCACCACCTCTTCGAACCGCTTCGTGAGTTCGCGGCAGACGGCGACTTCGCGCTCGGGATCCGAGCCCGCGAGCGAGCGCAGCGTCACCGGCAGCCGCTGTGGCGACTCGAACGCCACGGCAGGCCAGGGCCAGGCGCGCAGCTCGTCCCACGTCGCCGCGAGCTTCTTCTCACCGCGCGGGAGGAAGCCCAGAAAACGGTACTGCTCGGCCACGAGCCCGGAGGCGACGAGCGCGGTCTCGACCGCAGACGCTCCGGGCAGCACTGTCACGTCAACGCCGGCGTCGAGCGCGGCGCGCACGAGCCGCGCTCCAGGATCGGAAACCCCCGGCAGCCCGGCGTCGGAGACGAGCGCGATCCGCTGCCCCGCCTCTAGCCGCGGCAGGAGCTCGGCCGTCCTCTGCGCTTCGTTGTGCTCGTGGTAGGAGAGGAGGCGGGCGGCGATGCCGTGCCGCTCGAGCAGAACGCGGGTGTGACGTGTGTCCTCGCAGAGCACGACCTCGGCCGCCGCGAGCTCGCCGAGCACGCGCAGTGTCACGTCCTCGAGATTGCCGATCGGCGTCGCGCAGACCGCGAGCGGCATCAGGAGGTTGCTGCGTCCAGCGCCTCGAAACCGACGAATGCCGCGCCGATGAGGCCGGCCGCGGTGCCGAGCTCCGCCTTGGCGAAACGCACCGCGCTGCGCATCGGCTCGAGCGCTTCGCGCCTCGCCACCTCCTCCGCCGGCTCGCGGAGATGGTCGTATGCGGCCACACCGAAGCCACCGCCGAGGATCACCAGCTGCGGACCGAAGATGTTGACGAAGGAGCCGATGCCGGAGCCGAGATAGCCGCCGACCTCGGCGAGTAACTCCTTTGCTTTCGCATCATCCTCGTTTGCGAGCCGCACGACGCGGTGCGCGTCCGCCGACGGCCCGAAAACTTCATGTGCCCCCGCCGTCACGGCCGTGCCGCTCACGTAGCTCTCCAGATGGCCGCGCCCGGTACAGGCGCCCTGGCACGGCCTGCCGTCGTGGACGAGCACGACATGGCCGAGCTCCGCGCCGGCGCCGTTTCGGCCGCGGAACGGCGCTCCACTGGAGACGACTCCGCCTCCTACGCCGGTACCGAGCGTGAGCATGACGAGGTCGTCCTCGCCACGCCCCGCGCCCGCTCGCCACTCGCCGATCGCGGCCGCGTTCGCGTCGTTGTCGAGCCCGACCGGAATGCCGAACCGCTCGTGCATCCGGTCGCGGAGCGGCGCGTTCTCGAGCGGCACGTTGACGCAGCGCACGACGACGCCCTGCGCCTGGTCGATCGGCGACGGCACGCCGAACCCCACCGCGCCGACCGACTCGTCGAGCAACTCGGCGACGGCGGCCTCGAGCTCCGCGAGGACGTGCTCCTGGGAATCCTGCGGAGTCGCGCGCTCGTGACGGCGGACGACGCTGCCGTCGCGCGTGATGACGCCGGCGAGGATCTTGGTGCCGCCGAGGTCGACCCCGATCGCATGGCTCGCCTGCACTGTGGGTACCGTAACCCCCCGCATGGCCGCCTCCGGGGAGAAGCCGTATCGCGTGTATCGCGGCGGCCGCACCAAGGGGAAGGTTCCGCTGCAGCGCCGCGAGCGCGAAGCCCGGCGAGCCGTCCGCAGCGACGGACCGGGCCCCGGCAAGATCGTCGAGCGGCCACCGCGCCGGCGCCGACTCTGGCTCGGCTGGACCTGGCGGCGTTGGACACTCGTCACGGTTCTGCTCCTGATCCTCTTCTTCGTGCTCTGGGGGCTGGCGGGCTACCTCTCCGTTTCGAGTGGCGTCAGCGACGCCAACGCGCGGTTGCCCGAGAACGTGCGGCCGGCGCTCACCCCGGACAACGGACTGCTCCTCTCGAACTCGACGACGATCCTCCTGCTCGGGAGCGACCACGCGACCGGCAAGGGGAGCGCCGGTCGCGGCACCGACCAGCACTCCGATTCGATCACGCTCCTCCACACCGATCCCGGACACCACCGCCTCTACTACCTCTCGATCCCACGCGATCTCCGGGTGGACATTCCCGGTTACGGGTTCCAGAAGATCAACGCGGCGATGCAGTTCGGCGGACCGAGGCTCGCCGTCCGGACGCTCGACGTGCTCCTCGGGAAGTCCCTGCCGGTCAACCACATCGTGATCGTCGACTTCAACCAGTTCGAGAAGCTCATCGACGCGATCGGCGGGATCACCGTCAACGTGCCGAAGAACATCCTGTCGGACCGCTTCGACTGTCCCTACCCGACACGGGAGCGCTGCCTGCAATGGAAGGGCTGGCGCTTCCACAAGGGGCCGACGCACATGAACGGCCGCCAGGCGCTGATCTTCTCCCGCGTGCGCATTAACCAGCTCGACCGCTCGTACACGGACTTCGACCGCCAGCACGACCAACAGCTCGTCGAGCAGGCGACGCTGAGCAAGCTCTCGAGCCCGTCGCGGTTCTTCTCGCTCCCGTTCAACGGAAGCTCGCTGCTGAAGCCGATCGCGACCGATCTCTCGACTTGGCAGCTCATGCAGCTCGCCTGGAACAAGTTCCGGGCAGGCAAGGCGATTCACTGCCGGCTCGGTGGGACCGAGGAGACGATCGGCGGCGGCGACTACATCATCGGCAGCTCGGAGAACATCCGCGTGATCGACGAGGTGCTCGGGCAGTCGGCGCCGCAGCCACCACCGAAGGGGCAGCCCTACGCGCCCGGGTGCATCGTCGGCTCGGGCGGCGGCTACTGAGCCGGTTTGTCGCCGCCGGCCGCGGTCTTCTTCTCCGCCGGCTTCGAGTCCGTCTTCCCGCTGTCCCCGCTGGACGAGCCGCCGTCGCCCTCCTTCGCGGTCTTTCCCTTGCCGTAGTCGGTCGTGTAGAAGCCGGAGCCCTTGTAGTGAATCGCGACCGGGTAGAGGACGAGCTCGACAGGGGACGCCTCGCAGACGTCGCACTTCTCCGGCGGCGGAGCCGTCATTGCCTGGAACCGCTCGAAGTGGTGGCCGTTCGGGCAGCGGTACTCGTAGATCGGCACGGCTGCGGACGGTACCAGCGCCGCAGGAAGCTCCAGCTCTAGCGCGGCGGC
Source organism: Gaiellaceae bacterium (assembly GCA_035248765.1). Classification (GTDB taxonomy): domain Bacteria; phylum Actinomycetota; class Thermoleophilia; order Gaiellales; family Gaiellaceae; genus Palsa-739. The sequence goes on along the minus strand of DATFHC010000066.1, from coordinate 1,124 downwards.
GTCTCGATTGGGGCAGGCTCGGGCTCGAGTCTCGCCCGCGCGCGTACGCGGGCGCGCACAGGCACCGGTGCGGGCGCGAAGCGGGCGACGGCTCCCACCACGGCGATCCCGCCTGCGAGCTCGTAGGCAGCCGAGTCGTTGACGAGCAGCGACGTCACGATCGCGACGCCGAAGGCGAGCAGGACATCCTTCGTCGACCGCTGCCTCGCGGCCCGCCACGCGAGCGCGAACGTCACCCCCAGCACGAACAGGAGCGGAGCCACGAGGTGCCACGCGTGCAGGGCGGGAACGTACGAGAGCGGGACCCGGCTCTCGAGCGAGGCGAGCAGTCCGCCGCCGCCGTGCGAGAACGCGCTGCGCAGGTGATTCGGGCCAGGTTGAGACAGGCCCTGCGACACGATCCAGAGCACCGCGACTGCGGCGGAGGCGAGCATCCCGACGAAGCCGCCAAGACCGAGGCGGAACAGCCGCATCCCCAACACAGCCAGCGCAATCCCGAGTGCGATCGCACCACCGCCGTCGGCACCGAGCCGGTTGTCGGTCATCACGTAGAGGCCGAAAACGCCGAAGAGGACGAAGCCGACGAGACCGAACCGCCGGCGCGCGAGGAAAGCCCCCGCGAGAAGCGGCGCGAGCAGCAGCGTCTCGACCTGGTTTCCGATCCCCCAGAAGCGCGAGTTCTGCGTGGGGCCGAACGGGTTCACCGCCTGCCACTCCGGCCGCGTGACCATGACGAAGGCGTAGAGCGCGACGACTCCGCCGTACAGACCGAGCAGCGCCGACTCGCTGCGACAGAAGCGCGCGAGCGGAAGCGCCAGGAGCACGGTTCCGGCCGAGATTGCCGCGCACAGGAGCACCTCGTTCGAGACTTCGCCGATCCCGAGGGCGAGATTGATCAGCAGCGCGGCCGGGACCGCGGTCACCGCCGCGCGCAGCCCGAGCAGAGCAAGGAGAAGAAGAACGCCGGCGAGGATGAACAGCACCGGGAACTTGAGCCGGTTGTTCGAGTCGATCGCGTTGCCGAGACGCGACAGCTGCCCGACCGCGTGATTCGACGGCGCCCAGGAGAGCGTCGTCGCGACGTGCCCCAGCGAGGTCGGCGCCACGTCGACGACGGAGACGAG
>DATFHC010000065.1:0-15651 GCA_035248765.1 Gaiellaceae bacterium | reverse complement strand
CGATCGTGTGCTGCGGGCCCCGATTGAGCTCGGCCGGCGAGTAGCCGCGCCCGCGACCGATCGTCAGCGTCACTTCGAGCCTGCCCTTGTCGGACAGGTTCGCGATCTCGAGCTCCGGGTTGAGGATCTCGAGGTCGGCGGGCGCCTCGATGTCGGCGGCCGTGACCGAGCCCGGCCCCTTCTTCGCGATGTGAACCTCGATCTCGGGCGACTCGCCGTGGAGCCGCGCGACGAGATTCTTCAGGTTCAGGATGATGTCCGTGACGTCCTCGCGGACGCCCGGCAGCGTGGTGAACTCGTGCGCCGTCCCTTCGACCTTGACGGACGTGACGGCGGCGCCCTCCAGGGAGGAGAGCAGCACGCGGCGCAGCGAGTTGCCGAAGGTGTGTCCGAAGCCGCGGTCGAGCGGCTCGATTGCAAAGACCCCGCGGTGGTCGTCCGCGTCCTCGTGGACGATCTTCGGGATCTGGAAGTCCATTTCTCTAGTCGCCAAAGAAGTTCCCTCTTTCCGTTACTTCGAGTAGAGCTCGACGATCAGCTGCTCCTGCACCGGCGTGTCGATCTCGTCACGCTCGGGCTGCTTGAGCATCTTGCCGGTGAGCCCGTCGTGGTCGGCTTGTAGCCACGGAGCGACCGTCGAAACGAGATCGGTCGCATCCCGGATCACCTGCTGCGCCGAGGAGCTCGACGCAACGGTGACGACGTCGTTCGGCCGCACCTGGTAGCTCGGGATGTTGAGCCGCCGGCCGTTGACCTGGAAATGACCGTGCCGGACGAGTTGGCGCGCCTGCGCGCGCGAGGCGGCAAAGCCGAGCCGGTAGACGACATTGTCCAGACGGGTCTCGAGCATCCGCAGCAGCTCCTCGCCTGTGACGCCGGAACGCTTGGATGCCTTCTCGTAGTAGGTGCGGAACTGCTTCTCGAGCAGGCCGTAGTAGCGGCGCGCCTTCTGCTTCTCGCGGAGCTGCAACAGGTACTCGCTCTGCTTGATGCGGCCACGGCCATGCTCGCCCGGCGGGTAGGAGCGGCGCTCGATCGCGCACTTCTCCGTCAGGCAGCGCTCGCCCTTGAGGAACAGCTTCATCCCCTCGCGGCGGCAGATGCGGCACTTCGGTCCGAGATCCCTGGCCACTTAGACGCGCCTTCGCTTCCTCGGGCGCACGCCGTTGTGCGCCTGCGGCGTCACGTCCTTGACGGACAGGATCTCGAGGCCCGCGGCCTGCAGCGAGCGAATCGCCGTCTCGCGACCGGATCCCGGGCCCTTGACGAAGACCTCGACCTTCTGGAGGCCGTGCTCCATGCCCTTCCGCGCGGCGGCGTCGGCGGTCACCTGGGCGGCAAAGGGGGTCGACTTGCGGGAGCCCTTGAAGCCGGCGGAGCCGGCGGACTCCCACGCGATCACGTTCCCCTCGCGGTCGGTGAGGGCCACGATCGTGTTGTTGAAGCTCGTCTTGATGTGCGCCTGGCCGATAGCGATGTTCTTGCGGACGCGGCGGCGCGTGCGGCCCCGCGTGGCCGCTGCTCTGCGGGGAGGCGCCAAGCTACTTCGCCGCCTTCTTGCCGCGTCCGACGGTCTTCTTCGGGCCCTTGCGGCTGCGCGCGTTCGTCTTCGTCCGCTGCCCGTTCACCGGCAGGCCGCGCCGATGGCGGATGCCCCGGTAGGCGCCGATCTCGGACAGCCGCTTGATCGCCTGCTGCCGGTCGCGGCGCAGGTCACCCTCGACCTCGAGATTCGAGTCGATGTAGTTGCGGAGCTTCGTGACCTCTTCGTCGGTGAGGTCCTTGACCTTCGTGTCCGGGTTGAGGCCGAGCTCGGCGGCGACCTTGCGCGCCGTGGGCTGGCCGATCCCGTAGATGTACGTCAGGCCGATCTCCAGCCGCTTCTGGTTCGGAAGGTTGACTCCGGCGATGCGTGCCACGGCGCTACCCCTGCCTTTGCTTGTGACGAGGATTGGTGCAGATGACCATGGTCGTGCCGTGCCGCTTGATCACGCGGCAGCGTTCGCACATGGGCTTGACGGACGGACGGACTTTCATGAGTGACCTCAGCGGTGCCGGTAGGTGATCCGGCCGCGATTGAGGTCGTAGGGACTGAGCTCGACCTTGACCTTGTCGCCCGGAAGGATTCGGATGTAGTGCTTCCGCATCTTCCCGGAGATGGTCGCGAGCACCGAGTGGCCCCCGTCGAGCTGCACCCGGAACATCGTGCTCGGGAGCGCTTCGACGACCTCGCCTTCGACCTCGATCTTCTCTTCCTTGGTAGGCAAATTCCCTTCAGTGAATAGGTGTCTCAGACGCGCACACGCGCACGGCAGAGCCGTGCGCGGAAGGCCGTCATCGTAGCAAAGGGGCCTTGGCCAGGGTCAGGTTCCGCGGACCGTCGACGGTGACGGCAACCGTGTGCTCGAAGTGGGCTGCGAGGGACTCGTCCACCGAGGAGATCGACCACTCGTCGGCGTGCACGTAGACGTCGGGCTCGCCGGCCGTGATCATCGGCTCGATCGCAAGCGTCATGCCTTCCTGCAGCAGCGGCCCACGGCCTGGAGGCCCGTAGTTCGGGATCTGCGGGTCCTCGTGGTACGACCGGCCGACGCCGTGTCCGACGAGGCTCCGTACGACGGAGAAGCCCGCTCCCTCGACCACGACCTGAACGGCGTGGGAGATGTCGGAGAGATGGTTGCCGACGCGGGCCTGCTCGATGCCGGCGTCGAGTGCCTCCCGGCAGACGTCGAGGAGCCGCTGCGCCTCCGGCGAGATCTCGCCGACGGGCAGCGTCACCGCGCTGTCGGCGACGAGGCCGTCGAGCGTGATGCCGAGGTCCACGGAGATCAGGTCTCCCTCCCGCGCACGGTAGTGGTCCGGGATCCCGTGGACGACCATCGAGTTCGGCGAGATGCAGAGCGCCGCCGGGAACCCCTTGTAGCCCTTGGAGGTCGGCGTCCCGCCTCTGGCAGCGATGTGCTCGTCCGCGATGCGGTCGAGCTCGAGCATCTCGATTCCGGGCTCGAGGTGCTCCGCGACCAGCGCGAGCGTCTCCGACAGGAGCGCGCCGGCGCGCGCCATGCCCTCGATCTCTGCTGCGGACTTGCGGACGATCATGCGCGCGTCTGCAAGTGGTCGAGCGCCTCGCGCACCTCGTGGAAGACCTCGTCGATGGAGCGGTCGGCGTGGATGCCGACCACGTTGCCGCGGGTCGACCGGTAGTACTCGACGAGCGGCGCGGTCTCCTTCTCGTACAGCTCCCAGCGCCGCTGGATCGCCTCAGGCGTGTCATCGGAGCGGTGCTGCTCGTCCGCGCGCTTCAGGAGCCGCTCGAGCAGCTGCTGGCGGTCCGGCACCTGCAGGTCGAACACGACGTCGACTGAGCGACCGAGATCGCCGAGGAGGTCGTCGAGCGCCTCCGCCTGCGCCATCGTCCTCGGAAAGCCGTCGAGGACGAACCCGGGCAACGTGTCCCCGCGATCGAGCCGGTCTCGGATCAAGCGAATCATGAGCTCGTCGGAGACCAGGTCGCCGCGGTCGTAGACGTCCTTGACCTCCTGGCCGAGCTCTGTCTGGAGCTCCATCTGCTCGCGGATCATGTCTCCCGTGGCGATGTGCGGGACCCCGTACATCGCCTTGATCCGCTGCGCCTGGGTGCCCTTGCCGGAGCCCTGCGGCCCCAGCACGAGAATGTTCATTAGCGCAGGAAGCCTTCGTAGTGGCGCATGACCATCTGCGACTCCATCTGTCGCATGGTCTGCAGCGCTACGCCCACGACGATGAGGACGGACGTACCGCCGAGAGCGCGGTAGGTCGCTTGCGAGAAGTGGAACTGCGCGATGAAGATCGACGGCGCCACTGCCACGGCCGCAAGGAAGAGCGCGCCGGGGAACGTGAGCCGGTTCAGCACGCGGTCGAAGTACGCGGCGGTCGGCGGCCCGGGCCGGATTCCCGGGATGTAGCCGTTGTACTTGCGCAGGTTGTCGGCCTGGTCGACCGGATTGAAGACGACCGACGTGTAGAAGTAGGTCATCATCATGATCAGCAGCGCCTCGGCGAGCAGGTACTTCCAGCTCGAAAAGGCGAAGTTGTTCTGCAGCCAGATGTTCCAGGCCGGCTTGAAGCTGCCGATCGTCTGCGGCACGGCCAGGATCGCCGCCGCGAAGATGATCGGGATCACGCCCGCCATGACGACGCTGAGCGGCATGTAGGTCGAGCCCCCGGTTGTCTGGCGGTTACCGAGCTGGCGCCGCGCGTACTGGATCGGGATCCGGCGCTGGCCCTCCATCACGAACACGACCGCGACGACGATCCCGATCGCGACGAGCGGGAAGAAGAGCCGTGCCGACGTGCCGCCGTTGATCCAGCCGCTGATCCCCTGCGGAGCGTAGGCAAGAATCGAGGCGAAGATCAGGAGCGAGATGCCGTTGCCGATCCCGCGCTTCGTGATCTGCTCCCCCATCCACATCAGCAGCGTCGTTCCGGCTGTGAGCGTGAGGACGATGATGATGATCCTGCCCGCGTTGGCGTTCTGAATGGCATTGGCCTGCGACTTGAAGAGGAACGCGTAGCCCGTCGCCTGGGCCGCCGCCAGCGCGACGGTGAGGTAGCGGGTGTACTGCGTGATCTTCGCGTACCCGGCCTCACCCTCTTTCTGGAGCCGCTCGAGGGACGGGACGACGACCGCAAGCACCTGGAAGATGATCGAGGCCGTGACGTAGGGCATGATGCCGAGCGCGAAGAGCGAGAAGCGCGAGAGCGCCGAGCCCGAGAAGAGGTTGAGCAGGCCGAGCACACCGTTGCCTCCCGAACCGCCGAAGATGCTGCTCAGCGCCGACTCGTTGATGCCGGGCGCGGGCACCCAGGAGCCGAAGCGGTAGACGGCGAGGATGCCGGCGGTGAACAGCAGGCGTCGCCGTAGCTCGGGGACACGCCAGGCGTTGACGAGCCAGCCGAACATCTACTCCTCCGTCCCCTCGCTCTCTTCTGTCTCTTCAGCGTCGGGCTCCGATTCCTCGGCGGCAGCTTCGGGCTGCTCCTCCGTCGTGGCTTCGGGCTCTTCCGCGGCCGCCGGCTTCGCCTTGCGATGGCGCACCTTCTTCACCTTCGGCTCGCGCAGGAGCTCGACGGTGCCACCGGCGCCCTCGATCTTCTCGCGGGCCGACGCCGAAATCGCGTGGACGCGGACGGTGAGCTTCTTTGTCACCTCGCCGACGCCGAGCAGCTTAACGTCGGTGCGCGTGTTCTTGATCACGCGCTTGGAGACGAGCGTCTCGGGCGTCACCTCGTCGCCGGCCTCGAACCGGTCGAGGTCACGGACGTTGACGGGCTGTGTGTGGGTGCGGAACGGGCCGATCGGCATCGCGTCCTTCGACGTCGCGCCGCGCAGCTTGCCGAGCCGCATGTAGATGGGGTTCTGGCCGCCCTCGAAGCCCGCCCGCATCTTGTGCGAGCCGGAGCGCGACTTCTGGCCCTTGATGCCGCGGCCGGAATAGCGGCCCTTGCCGGAGCCCAGGCCGCGCCCGACGCGCTTACGGTCTTCGCGCGGCTGGGCCGGCGAGAGGTTGGAGAGATTCAGCTGCTTCTCGGGCATTGGCTCAGGCGTTCTCGATCTTCACGAGGTGGCGGACTTTCCGGAGCATGCCGGCGAGCGCCGGGGACTCCTCGTGCTCGGAGCTGCGACCGATGCGGCCGAGCCCGAGAGCGCGCAGGGTACCGCGATGGCGCTGGGATTGTCCGATCTGGGACCGGACCTGCGTGATCCGCAGCCTGGCCACTAGGAATCGCCCTTCTTGCGGCGCAACGTGCGGCGCTTCGGCTTCTCTTCGGTCGGTTCGGCGGGCGTCTCTGCCTCGGCAGGAGCTTCCGCCGCAGGCTCGGCCTCGGCAGTGGGCTCCTCGGCCGGCGCCTCCTCGGCGACCTCTTCCTCGGCCGGCGCCTCCTCGGCTGACGGTTCGACCTCGACGGCCGTCGCTACGGGCGCAGCCTCATCGGCCGGAGCCTCTTCCTCGGCGGGCGGTGTCGCGGGCAGTGGCAACACCTCCGAGATCCGCTTGCCGCGGATCTTCGCCACGTCCTCCGGCCGGCGCAGGTCCTGCAGCGCGGCGACGGTCGCCTTTGCCATGTTGATCGGGTTGGTCGTGCCAAGACTCTTCGCGAGCACGTCTCGGATGCCACCCAGCTCGAGCACCGCGCGCACCCCGCCGCCGGCGATGACGCCGGTTCCCTCGGATGCGGGCCGCAGCAGCACTCGAGCCGCGTCGAACCTTCCGAGCACCTCGTGGGTGATCGTCGAGCCGTGCTTCGGGATCGTGAAGAGGTTCTTCTTCGCATCCTCGACGGCCTTCGTGATCGCAAGCGGCACCTCGCGCGCCTTCCCGTAGCCGACGCCGACGCGGTCCACCTCGTCGCCCACCACGACGAGCGCAGTGAACGAGAAGCGCCGGCCGCCCTTGACGACCTTCGCGACGCGGTTGATCTCGACGACACGCTCTTTGAGCTCGCGCGTCTCGGTGTACTCGATGGCACCCATCAGAACGTGAGTCCTCCCTCGCGGGCGCCGTCAGCGAGCGCCTTCACGCGTCCGTGGTAGAGGTAGCCGCCGCGGTCGAAGACGCACGCCTCGACGCCGGCCTCCTTGCCGGCCGCGGCGAGAGCCTTCCCAACCGCCTCGGCCTGGGCGGTCTTATCGCCCTTGAATTTCGCCAGCGCCAGATGGGACGCGGACGCAAGCGTCCGGCCCGAGTCGTCGTCGACGAGCTGCGCCTCGATGCCGCGGTTCGAGCGGAAAACGACGAGCCGCGGCCGCTCGGCGGTGCCGCGGACCTTCGCGCGCACGCGCCGGTGGCGCCGCAGACGAGCGTCTCTCACGGTGAGGCTAGGCACGCTTCCCGACCTTCCTCCGCCCGTACTCGCCTTCGTAGCGGATGCCCTTGCCCTTGTACGGCTCGGGCGGACGAACCTTGCGGATCTCGGCGGCCGTCTGGCCGACCATCTGCTTGTCGGTTCCCTTGACGATGATCTCGGTCGGCGTCGGGACCTCGAACGTGATGCCGGTACGCGGCTTGATCGCGACCGGGTGCGAGTAGCCGACGGCGAGCTCGAGATCTGTGCCCTTGAGCGACGCGCGATAGCCGACGCCCTGGATCTCGAGCTTCTTCTCGAAGCCCTGCGTGACGCCCTGCACCATGTTCGCCACCAGCGTCCGTGTAAGGCCGTGCAGCGCACGGTCCTCCCCGCGCTCGGTCGGCCGCTTCACCGTGACGACGCCGTCGGCCTGCTCGATCTTCATCCGCGTCGGAACCTGCTGCTGCAGCGTGCCGAGCGGGCCGGCGACGGAGACGCGCGCAGGGTCGATCGTGACGGTGACGCCGTCGGGGATCTCGATGGGTGCGTTTCCGATTCTGCTCATCCCGCTACCAGATGAAAGCCACCACTTCGCCGCCGATCCCGCGTTCCTGCGCGGTGCGGCTCGTGACGAGACCGGACGACGTCGAGAGGATCGCGACGCCCATCCCGCCGAGCACACGCGGAAGCCGGTCCTTCCGTGCGTAGACCCTGCGGCCCGGCTTCGACACGCGCTTCAGGCCGGAGATGACCCGCTCGCGGTTGCGGCCGAACTTGAGGTCGACGACCAGGGTATCGAAGGACTCTCCCTTCTCCACGTGGTAGTCGCGGATGTAGCCCTCCTCCTTGAGGAGGCGCGCAATCTCGACCTTCATCCTCGAGCTCGGCATGGTCGCGTGCTCGTGCAGTGCCTTGTTGGCGTTGCGGATGCGGGTGAGCATGTCTGCGATGGGGTCGGTCAGCACCGTTTCTCTCCTACCAGCTCGACTTGGTCATGCCGGGGATCGCGCCCTGGTGCGCGAGCTCGCGCAGGCAGATCCGGCAGAGACCGAACTTGCGGAACACCGCGCGCGGCCGACCGCACCGATTGCAGCGCGTGTAGTTGCGCACCTTGAACTTCTGTGGTCGCCGTTGCTTGACGACGAGCGACGTCTTCGCCATTACTGCTCCCTCCTGTCGACGTCCGCGAAGGGCAGGCCGAGCGCCTGCAGCAGCGCGAGGGCGTGCTCGTCCGTCTGGGCGCTCGTCGTGATCGTCACGTCGAGGCCGCGGACCTGCTGGATGTCGTCGTAGTTGATCTCCGGAAAGATGAGCTGCTCGCGGATGCCGAGCGAGTAGTTGCCGCGGCCGTCGAACGAGCGCGGGCTGAGGCCGCGGAAGTCGCGGATCCGCGGGAGCGCGATCGAGACGAGCCGGTCGAGGAACTCGTACATGCGCGGGCCGCGCAGCGTGACGCGCGCGCCGACGGCCATTCCCTCGCGCAGCTTGAACTGCGCGATCGACTTGCGCGCCTTTCTGACCTGGGCGCGCTGGCCGGCGATCGTGGTCAGCTCCTCGATCGCGGAGTCGAGCAGCTTCGACTCGGTCTTCGCCTCGCCGACGCCCATGTTGAGCGTGATCTTCTGGATGCGCGGCGCCTGCATGATCGAGTCGAGGCCAAGCTCCTCCTTGAGGCGCGGCCGGATCTCGCGCTCGTACTGGTCCTTCAGGCGCGGCGTGTAGGTGTCGGCGACGGCGCTCATCCGTCGATCTCCTCCCCGCACCGCTTGCAGACGCGGATGCGGACCTGCTTGTCCTTGACGGTCTTCTGGATCGTCCCGACCCGGCTCGGCTTGCCGCAGCTCGGGCAGACGACCATCACGTTCGAGACCGGCAGCGGCGCAGGCAGCTCGATGATCCCGCCGGGGATGATCTGCGCCCCGCCGAGACCGGTCGTGTTCTGGATCGGCCGCGGACGGCGGTGCCGCTTGACGACATTGATGTTCTCGACGACGACGCGTCCTTCCTTGGGCAGCGCTTCGAGCACACGCCCTTCCTTCCCCGCGTCCTTGCCGCGAAGGATGTGCACGCGGTCGCCTTTCCGTACTTTCATAGTCTGAGCCAAGGTCAGAGCACCTCCGGGGCCAGGCTGACGATCTTCATGAAGTTCTTCTCCCGCAGCTCGCGCGCAACCGGACCGAAGATGCGTGTGCCGCGCGGGTTCCGCTGCTGGTCGATGATCACCGCCGCGTTCTCGTCGAAGGCGATGCTCGTGCCGTCGTCGCGGCTGAACGGCTTCTTCGTCCGGACAACCACCGCTTGCACGACCTCTCCCTTCTTGACGGCGCCCTGAGGGGTCGCCGTCTTGACGGTGCCGACGATGATGTCGCCGACGCGCGCGTAGCGGCGGTGGTGGCCGCCTTTCACGCGGATGCAGAGGATCTCGCGAGCGCCGGTGTTGTCGGCGATCCTGAGCCGGGATTCCTGCTGGATCACTTCGCGGCCTCCACCACTTCGGCGAGACGCCAGCACTTCGTTTTCGACAGCGGGCGCGTCTCGACGATGCGGACGATGTCGCCGACATTTGCTGCGTTCTGCTCGTCGTGTGCGTGGAACTTGACGCTGCGCCGGATGACCTTCTTGTAGCGCTGGTGCGAGCTGATCAGGTCGACCTTGACGACGATGGTCTTGTCCATCGCGCTCGAGACGACGACGCCGCGGCGCTCCTGGCGCCGGCCGCGCTCGTGCTCGGGCTTGGGCTCGCGGGTGATCGGCCTCCGGTCGCCGCTCGGCACCGGACGGCGGCGCGTCTTCTGTGGACGTAGCCGGCGCGGCAGGCGCTTCCGCTTCTTCTTCGGCTCGGACTGGGGCGCGGGGGCAGCTTCCTCGGCCGCGGGCTCCTCCGCTGCAGGCTCCTCGGCCGGAGCTTCTTCGGCAGCGGGTTCCTCGGCCGCGGGCTCCTCAGCTGCAGCTTCCTCGGCCGGAGCTTCTTCGGCAGCGGGTTCCTCAGCCGCAGGCTCCTCAGCGTCGGCAGCGGGTTCCTCTGCGGCGGACTCCTCGGCCACAGGCTCCTCTGCGGTAGGTTCATCGGCCGCGGGCTCCTCGACGGCAGGCTCCTCTACAGCCTCCGGTTCGTCGGCGGCCGGTTCCTCGACAGGAGCCTCGGCCTCGACCGGGGTCTCCTCCACCGACTCCGGCGCAGCCGGAGCCTCCTCGATCTGTTCTTCGTTTTGCTCTTCGTTCTTCTCAGCCATTTACTGCCTTTGCCTTCTCTGCCTCGCGTTCGTTGACCACGGTCAGGATCCGCGCGATCTCGCGCTTCGCCAGCTTCAGGCGCGCGTGGTTCTCGATCGCGCCCGTGACCGACTGGAAGCGCAGGTTGAACAGCTCCTGCCGCCGCTCCGCAAGCCGATGCTCCAGCTCGTCGTCGGTCAGGTCACGCAGCTCGGATGCCCTCGTCAAAACAGCTCTTCCTCTCTCTTCACGACCTTCGTCTTCACGGAGAGCTTCTGCCCGGCGAGACGAAGCGCTTCCTTCGCCAGCGGCTCAGGCACGCCGGCGAGCTCGAACATCACGCGGCCGGGCTTGATCACGCAGACCCAGCCCTCGGGCGAGCCCTTGCCGGAGCCCATCCGCGTCTCGGCCGGTTTCTTCGTGAAGCTCTTGTCGGGGAAGACGTTGATCCAGACCTTGCCGCCGCGCTTGATCTTGCGCGTCATCGCGATACGAGCGGCCTCGATCTGGCGGTTCGTGATCCAGCCGGCATCGAGCGCTTTGAGGCCGTAGTCGCCGAACTGGACGGCGGTCTGGCCGCTGGCGAAGCCGCGGCGGCGGCCGCGATGCACCTTGCGGAACTTGGTCTTCTTCGGCATCAACATGGCTTACTCCGACTCCTCCGGCTTCGGGGATTCCTCGGCCTTCGGCTCCTCGGACTTCGGCTCCACGGCCTTCTTCGTCGTCTTCCGAGGCGAGCGCTTCGGCTTTTCCTGGCTCGGATCCCCGGACTGCTCGAGCTTCGTCGGATCCTCGACCTGCTGCGTCGGTGTCGTAGTGTCCGGGGCCTCGGCGACCTCCTGCGGCGTCACCTCGACCTGCGGCTCGATCACCGGCTGCTCGCGACCCTCTGCGGAGACGCCCTGCTCGTCGGTGCGCGGCTGCTCGGTGCGCTGCTGATCACGGCGCGGGCGTCCGCCGCCGGCACCGCCGCGGCGCTGTCCGGGACGGCCTGGACCGCCGCCGCCCTGACCACGTCGCCGCTGCCGCACCGGTCCGAGGCCCTCGCGGTCTTGTCCACTGCGGCGCCCGCTTTCGCGGGAGGCGCCGAGACCTTCGAGCGCTCCACCGCGGCGACGGCGTGTGTCCTGGTCGCCGAGCCGCGTGTCTGCTTCGCCGAAGCCCTCCGGCATGATCTCGCCCTTGTTGATCCAGACCTTGACGCCGATCCGGCCGGCGGTCGTCTTCGCCTCGACGAAGCCGTAGTCGATGTCGGCGCGGATTGTGTGCAGCGGCACGCGGCCCTCGCTGTACATCTCGCGCCGGCTCATCTCGCCGCCACCGAGGCGTCCAGAGCACTGGATCTTCACGCCGGCCGCGCCCGAGCGGATAGCCGACGCGAGCGCGCGCTTCATCGCGCGCCGGAAGGCGACACGGTTGGAGAGCTGCTCCGCGATCGACTGCGCGACGAGCTTCGCGTCGAGCTCCGGCCGCTTGATCTCGTTGATGTTGATGTGGACGTTCTTCTGGGTCAGAGCGTGCAGCTCCTTACGAAGCGCGTCGACCTCGACTCCGGACTTCCCGATCACGATCCCCGGCCGCGCGGTGTAGATGTCGACCGTGATCCGCTGCTTGTCCTTGCGGATCAGGATGTCGGACAGGCCCGCGTGGGCGAGCTTGTTGTAGATGTGCTCGCGGATCCGAACGTCCTCGAGGATGTAGTCCGCGAACTCCTTCTTGCCGGTGTACCAGTTGGACTTCCAGTCGTGGATCACGCCCACGCGAAGCCCGCCAGGATGGATCTTCTGCCCCACTAGTCCTCGTCCTCGCTCTCCGTCTCGGCTTCTTCGTCGGTGGCCTCGGGCTCTTCGTCGGTTGCCTCGGACTCCTCGACCGCGTCGGCCTCATCCACCGCTTCGGGCTCGTCGACTGCTTCCGGCTCCTCGATCGGCTCGGGCTCGGGTGCCGCCATCGCCGGCACCGACGGAGCCTGGGAGATCGCGCCTCCCTCGGCGAGCACGATCGTGATGTGGCAGGTCCGCTTGCGGATCCGGGCGACACGGCCGCGGGCACGCGCGCGCCAGCGCTTCAGGGTCGGGCCCTCGTCGGCAAAGGCGGCGACGACGACGAGTTCATCGCCCGACCAGTGGAGGTCCGGGCGCGACTCGGCGTTCGCGACGGCCGAGCGCAGCACTTTCTCCACGTCCTTCGCGACCGCGCGGTTCGAGAAGGCCAGGATCGTCCGCGCCTCCGGAACCGAGCGTCCACGGATGAGGTCGGTGACGAGCCGCGCCTTCCGCGCGCTCGAGTGGACCCAGCGCGCCTGCGCGCGCACCGTCTGCCGCTCTTCCATGACTGCCGCCATCAGCGCTTCACCTTCGCCGTGCGATCGCCCGCATGGCCGCGGAAGGTCCTCGTCGGCGCGAACTCGCCGAGCTTGTGTCCGACCATCTGCTCGGAGATGAAGACCGGCACGTGCTTGCGGCCGTCGTGGACGGCGATCGTGTGACCGACCATCTCGGGGAAGATGGTCGAGGCGCGCGACCAGGTGCGGACCATGTTCTTCTGGCCCGACTCGTTCATCGCCTCGATCCGGCTCATCAGCCGCTCCTCCACGAAAGGCCCCTTCTTCGAGCTGCGCGACATCTAGCGACGACCCTCCTTGCCGCGGCGGCGGCCGCGGACGATCAGCTTGTCCGATTCCTTGTGCTTGCGCCTGGTGCGCTTGCCGAGCGTCGGCACGCCCCACGGCGTGACCGGATGGCGGCCACCCTTCGACTTGCCCTCGCCGCCACCGTGCGGGTGGTCGACGGGGTTCATCGCGGAGCCGCGCACCGTCGGACGCTTTCCGCGCCAGCGGCTGCGACCGGCCTTGCCGCCCGTGATGTTCTGGTGGTCGACGTTGCCGACCTGCCCGATCGTCGCACGGCAGGAGAGCAGCACGCGGCGCATCTCTCCCGACGGAAGGCGCAGCACCGCGAAGCCGGCGTCCTTAGCCACGAGCTGGATTCCCGAGCCGGCCGAGCGCGCCATCTTCGCGCCCTGGCCGGGCTTGAGCTCGACCGCGTGGACGAGCGTGCCCGTCGGGATGTTCTCGAGCGGGAGCGCGTTTCCGACCCGGATGTCGGCTGTCGGACCGGACTCGACGGTCGCACCGACCCGCAGCTGCGCGGGCGCGAGGATGTAGGCCTTCGCGCCGTCGGCGTAGTGGAGCAGCGCGATTCGGGCCGACCGGTTCGGGTCGTACTCGATCGCTGCGACCTTCGCCGGCACCCCGTCCTTGCGGCGCTTGAAGTCGATGATCCGGTAGCGGCGCTTGTGACCGCCGCCCTGATGGCGGGTCGTGATCCGGCCGTTCGAGTTGCGGCCGCCCTTCTTCGAGAGCGGCGCGAGCAGGCTCTTCTCCGGCTCGGATTTCGTGACCTCCTCGAACGTCGAGACGGACATGAAGCGGCGGCCGGCGCTGGTCGGCTTGTACCTGCGGATGGGCATCTCTAGAGCTGAGCCCCCTCGAAGATGTCGATCTTGTCGCCGGCCTTGAGCTCGACGATGGCCTTCTTCCAGCCGGGGCGTGTGCCCTTGATCATGCCGCGCCGCTTCGGCTTCGCCGGCATCTTGATCAGGTTCACTCCGACGACGGTGACGTCGAACATCTCCTGAACGGCCTGGCGAACCTGCGTCTTGTGCGCGTCCTTGTGCACCTTGAACGTGTAGCGGTTCTCGGTGATCTGGTGGTAGCTCTTCTCACTCACCACCGGCGCGATCAGAACCTGGGCGGGATGGAGGCTCACGACGCCCTCCCCTGCACGAGCGGCAGCGCAGCCTCGCTCACGACGAGCGAACGCGCCCACACGACATGTGCCACCTCGAGCTCGGCCGGCACCGTCACGAGCACCTTCGGCAGGTTCCGGAACGACTTGATGAGCGTCTCCTCGTCCTCGCCCGCGACGACAACGGTCGGCGTCGGCTGTCCCCAGCCCTCCAGGAGCTCGACGGCCTGTTTCGTCGACGGTGCCGAGAAGGAATCGCCGGCGACGAGGCCGAGCGTCCCGGCGGAGGCGTGATCGCTCAACGCCGCGCGCAGCGCAGCGCGGGCGGCCTTCTTGTTCACCTTCAGCGAGAAGTCGCGAGGGGTCGGCGGAAACGCGACGCCGCCGCCCGTGAACTGCGGCGCACGGATCGTTCCCTGACGCGCGCGGCCTGTGCCCTTCTGGCGCCACGGCTTCGAACGCCCGCCGGCGACGAGGCCACGGCTCTTCGCCGCCCGCGTGCCCTGCCGGCGCGCGTTGAGCTCGGCGCGGACGGCCTCGTGCACGAGGTGCGGCTTGATCTCGGCGCCGAAGACGGCCTCGTCGAGCGAGACCTCCTTCTTCGCGTCCCCCAGCAAAGGTGCCTTCAGCGCAGCCATTACCTGATGTCCTCGCGAATCTCGACGAGACCGTTTTTCGGTCCCGGCACGGCGCCCTTGACGAGCAAGAGGTTCCGCTCGGGATCGACGGAATGGACGGTGAGCCCGACCTGGGTCGCGCGCTTGCCGCCCATCCGGCCCGCCATCTTCACGCCCTTGAAGACGCGCGACGGCGTCGCGGAAGCGCCGATCGAGCCCGGCTTGCGGATGTTGTGCGAGCCGTGCGTGACCGGGCCGCGGCCGAAGTTGTGCCGCTTGATCGTCCCCTGGAAGCCCTTGCCGATGCCGGTGCCGGAGACCTTCACCTTGTCACCGGGCTGAAAGATCTCGACCGTGACGTTCTCGCCCTGGACGGCCTCGGCGAAGTGCCCGCGGAACTCGACGAGGTGCCGATAGGCACCGTCGACCCCGGCCTTGACGAGGTGTCCGCGCTCGGCCTTCGTGATCTTCCACTCGACGACGGGCTCCCACGCGAGCTGCACGGCCTCGTAGCCGTCGGCGTCCGGCGTGCGGACGGCAACCACGGGACACGGACCGGCCTCGATCACCGTCACCGGCGTCACCGAGCCACTCTCCTCGTCGAAGAGCTGGGTCATGCCGAGCTTCTTTCCGACGATGCCTTTCATGTCAAAGCTTGATCTCGATGTCGACGCCGGCCGGCAGGTCGAGCCGCATGAGCGAGTCGACCGTTTTCGGGGTCGGCGAGTGGATGTCGATCAGACGCTTGTGCGTGCGGACCTCGAAGTGCTCCCGCGAGTCCTTGTCCTTGAAGGGCGACCGGATGACGCAGTAGACGTTCTTCTCGGTGGGCAGGGGCACAGGGCCGGTGATGGTGGCGCCGGTGCGCTGGGCCGTGTCCACGATGTCGCGCGCGGACTTGTCCACCTGCTGGTGGTCGTAGCCCTTCAGCCTGATCCTGATCTTTTGCTGTGGCACCGACGCCTCCCCGACCTTCCTACTTGATGATCTCGGTCACGACGCCCGCACCCACGGTGCGGCCGCCTTCGCGGATCGCGAAGCGGAGGCCCTGATCCATGGCGATCGGCTGGATCATCTCGATCTCCATGTTCGTGTTGTCGCCGGGCATGACCATCTCCTGGCCCTCCGGGAGCTTGATCGAGCCGGTCACGTCCGTCGTGCGGAAGTAGAACTGCGGCCGGTAGCCGTTGAAGAACGGCGTGTGGCGGCCGCCCTCGTCCTTCGAGAGCACGTAGACCTCGGCC
>DATFHC010000064.1:0-9051 GCA_035248765.1 Gaiellaceae bacterium | reverse complement strand
GGCCGAACTCCGGGAGCAGCTCGACGAGAACGCCCGTGTCGCGGGCGAGTCTCAGCGCGCGTGCAGGCTCCGAGCCCAACAGGAGCTTCGAGAGCTCTCCCATCCCGTCGGCTGCGAGGCCGCCGCCGATGCGTTCGCCCGAGACGAGCCGAACTGCCGGAGCCTCCTCCCGCATCTGTGCGAGTAGCTCCTCGTCCGGATCGAACCCGAGCTGCGCTACGAAGCGGAGGGCGCGGACGAGCCGCAGCGGATCCTCGCGAAAGCTCTGCGGCGAGACCGTGCGCAGGCGCTGCGCACCGAGATCCCTCTGCCCGCCGAGTGGGTCGACGAGCTCGCCGGTTTCGAGCCGGCGGGCGATCGCGTTGACGGTGAAGTCCCGCCTACGCATGTCGTCCTCGACCGAGAGCGACGGATCCGCGACGATCTCGAAGTCGTGCCGGCCCGGGCCGGTCGAGACCTCCTTGCGCGGCGGAGCGAACTCGATCCCGGCGCGGGTCAGCCGGCGGATTCGGTCGTCGTTCGGGTGGAGCCGAATCCCGACGAGCCGGTCGGCGACGACGAGATCCTCGACGCGGCCGTGCGGAGCAAGCGCGGTCCGCAGTCTTTCCGTGTTGACGCCGGGCACGAGGAAGTCGGCGTCCTTCGAGTCGAGTCCGAGCAGCTCGTCGCGCACGGCGCCACCGACGAGGTAGGCGTCGAGCCCGAGCGAGCGCACGTAGTTCTCGATCTCCTTCCGCACCGCGCCATTCTGGCGGTACTAGAGGATCGCTACAGCCTCGATCTCGACAAGTGCGCCCGAGGGAAGCTTCGCCACCTCGACGGTCGCACGCGCCGGTGGCTGCTCGCCGACGTGCTTTGCGTAGACGGCGTTCATCTTCTGGAAGTCGTCGAGGTGCTGGAGGAAGACGGTTGTCTTCACGAGCCGATCGAGTCCGCTGCCCGCCTCCTCGAGGATCGCCCTCAGGTTCGCGAAGACCTGCTCAGTCTGCTCCTCGATCCCGCCGGAGATGGCGGTGTCCCCCGGCTTCAACCCCAGCTGGCCCGACACGAAGACGAAGCCCCCGGTCGCGATCGCCTGCGAGTACGGAGCGCCCTGGAACGGCGCGGGCGCGGCCTCGGTGCGGACGACGCGCTTCTCGCTCACGGGCGCGGTTCCGGTCTCTCGCACGCCTGTGCGAGCGCGGCGCCGAGCGCCTTGAAGATCGCCTCGAGCACATGGCCGCTGTCCGTGCCGTTCAGGAGCCGCACGTGGAGGACGAGCCCTGCGTTCTCCGCCAACACCTCGAGGAACCGTCGCGTGACGTCGGTTCCCAGGCCGCCGATGCGAGCCTGCGTGAGATCGACGTTCGTGACGAAGAGTGGCTCGTCGGTCGTCTCGAGTACGACGTAGGCGAGGGCTTCGGCTGACGTGAGCGCCCCGGCGCCGTGACCGCGTGCTCCGTCCGCACGTAACGGCCCGGCGAACGCGTGGCCGAGCGCCCCGGCGGCCGCCTCGACCTCGGCCTGCGTGTCCCCCGGCTCGATGTCGAGGACGAGGTCGAATCGGGCGACCTCGGCGAGGCGGGTGAGCAGCCGGTTGAGCACCGGCAACCCGGTCTCGACCGTCGCCTCTCCGCGTCCGTAGACGTTGACGCGAACGCCTGCCGCAGTCTGCTCGCTCATGGCTCTGAGCGTAGCGGGTGAGGGCTTCTACGCCTCGATGCGCTCGATGTGCGCGCCGACGGCGCGGAGTCGATCGTCGATGCGCTCGTAACCACGGTCGATCTCGGTGACGTTGCCGATCACCGACTGGCCGTTCGCGCACAGGGCCGCGATGAGAATCGCCATCCCCGCCCGGATGTCCGGACTGGTCAGCCGCTGCCCGTAGAGCCGCGACGGCCCGCTGACGACGACGCGGTGCGGGTCGCAGACGATGATCCGTGCGCCCATCGAGACGAGCTTGTCGACGAAGAACAGGCGGTTCTCGAACATCTTCTCGAAGATCAGGAGCGTCCCCCATGCCTGTGTCGCCACTGCGACGGCGATCGAGGTCAGGTCGGCCGGGAACGCCGGCCACGGCCCGTCCTCGATCTTCGGAACCTGGTCGCCGAGGTCGTTCTGGATCACGAGCTCCTGGTTCGGCGGTACGCGGAGCCAGTTGTCCCCGAGCTCGACCTGGATCCCGAGGCGGCTGAAGCCGGTGAGGATCGAGACCATGTCCTTGGGTACGACGCCTTCGATCGTGAGGTCGCTGTTCGTGACGGCTGCGAGGCCGATGAAGCTTCCGACCTCGATGTGCTCGGGCGCGATCGACCACTCTCCGCCTCTGAGGCGTTCGACGCCGCGGATCCGGAGCACGTTCGACTCGATGCCGTCGATCTCGGCGCCGAGCGAGACGAGGAAGCGACACAGGTCCTGCACGTGCGGCTCGCACGCGGCGTTCCCGATCGTGGTCTCGCCCGGAGTGAGGACGGCGGCCATGACGGTGTTCTCGGTCGCCATCACGCTCGCTTCGTCGAGGAAGATCTCGGCACCGCGCAATCCGTCGGTCTCCATCTCGTAGCGGCTCTCGACCTCGATGCGCGCGCCGAGCCGCTCGAGGGCATGGATGTGGGGATCGAGCCGACGCCGTCCGATCACGTCACCGCCCGGCGGCGGCACGCTCGCGCGGCCGAGCCGAGCCAGCAGCGGGCCCGCGAGCAGGAAGGACGCGCGAATCCGCTCCGCAAGCATGGCGTCCACCTCGTACGAGGAGAGCCCTTGCGGCTCGACGCGGACTTCGTTCGGGCCGGTCCAGTCGGCACTGGCGCCCGTGGCACAGAGGAGGTCGAGCATCGTTTCGACGTCACGGATGCGCGGGACGTTCGCGAGCGTCACCGGCTCGTCCGCGAGGAGACAGGCGGCGAGGATCGGCAGGGCTCCGTTCTTGTTCCCGGAGGCCCGGATGCGGCCGTTGAGCTCGTTCCCGCCCTCGATGACAAGGGCCTGCGGCGCCGTCGTGACGGACATGCAGGGCCAGAATAGCTGGGCCTCCGAACGGCGCCCGTCACGAGCAGGCGGGCATCGGCGGGAGCTCACGCAGTGGGACGAAGGACATCCGCAGCTTCGCATGGAGCACCTTCTTCAAGGGCCCGTGAACAACGAGCAGCCCCCGGGAGTTCACAAAGACCGATCCTCCATTCCGGCTGACCTCGACGTAGCGACGCGCTTTGGTATCGGCGACGAAAGCCCGCGGATAGATTCCGAAGCCGACGTAGCGGGTTCCAACCTGCACCGAGTTGTCGATGTGCCCGGCGTGCCGGGTGCTGACTACCTCGTACGGCTTCGCGCCCAGCATGGCCGACCACCAGAGCGACTTGTACGACGCGTTCGGGTAGGCGATTCGGTTCCCGTCGGTGTAGAGCCCCGTGACATTCCGGAGGCCCCTAAGAGCCCGTGGCACCGCCATTGTCCTCCTGGTGAGCGCGGACGCCGCGTGCATCTGCGTGGGGAGACCTGGAGCCGACGCCTCGGCCCAGATCACGATGTGCCCGGCGAGGAGGAACGCTCCTCCCGGATGGCCACGCCGGACGACCAAATCACGCCCGGTGTGCAGGTTGTAGGCGTGCACCTCTCCGAGTTGATCCGGCCCTACGCCCTGAACCCAAACGGCGACCCCGTCGCGGACGTCGGCGCCGCGCCACGGGCTGTCCCAGAACCGGCCCTCTGGCCCCCGCGTCGCGCCGCCAAGCTGCGTGAGTTTGCGCGTCTTAGTGTCCCACGCCCAGGTCGTGAAGTTGTTGAAGCTGTCGTAGCCGTGGTACTCGTTCCAGACGAGCCACCGGCCGTCGAAAGCGCCCCATGCCTGGTCGAATTGCGGGTCCGGGAATGCCTTGATCTTCATCACGGCGTTCGTCCTCACCGCGATCCGCGCGACACCGGAGAACCTCGTGGAGTAGATCTCAGCGAAGAACGAACGTCCGTCCTCCGCGACCGCCAGCGGAACCATGGGCGCGGTCCGGGAGAGCCCCACAACGTGGTGTGAGAGCACTCTCTGCCACTCCGCATTCGTCGCTGCCTTGCACCAAAGAGATTGGCCCTTTCCACCTGTGTCGGCCGGAGCGGCGGCACTCACAGGAGCGAGCACCGCCGCCAGTGCCAGCGCAGAGCCGAAGCGGCGCAGTCGTCTACCAGACGTAGCCACGTCCGCCGACGATCGAGACGATCTGGCCGCTCGGAAGATTCGAGTACGCGGGAACGCTTCCCGACCAGCTGATCGACGTTGCGCCGTGAACGGAATCCTCGTAGAGCGTGGTTCCGCCGGAGCCGTAATAGCCGCGGATTTCGAACCAGTGGAAGATCTGCAAGTTCCCTGGGTGTCCGTTGAGGTGTTGGCCGTTCGGGACTTCCCACGCGTCCCCGATTACCGGTGCTCTGATCCCGGAGATGTCCAGCTCGAGGTCGTTCTCGTACGTGGTGATCGTGCTCGATGTCGCTGACGCCACGGGCTGCGGGACGTAGTAGTTGCGGCTCTGATACCGGTTCATCACGTCGGGGATCGGATAACCGGACGGCGACGTTCCCCCGCCCGACCACGCGGTGCCGCTGGTTGTCGTATGGAGTGCCGTCGCGGCAGCCGACTGCGAGAGCGACACGCCGAGCGCATCCAGGGCTTCGTGAACCGCAGCGGGGCCACACCAGTAGCTCGTTTGCTGTGGTGTTTGGTTGGCGACCAACGACGCCGAGCTCGGATAGCTCCCGCCGCCGGTGCAGCTGCCGCATGGTCCCATCGGAACAAGGAGCGACGCCGGCATCACGCCGCCGCTTGGAGGTTCGGCCGCGCGCTTCGCGGCCGTCACCTCGAGCTGTTGCTGCGTGAGCGGCAAATGGGGATCCGTGTCGTGCGCGGCTTTCCACGCAGTGTCGTCGGCCTGTGCGAGACCGGCGGACGCGGTCAGGCCGATTACGAGAGAAATCGTCAGGACGACAGAGCGACTGGGCACGTTCATGGCCGACCTCCTCGACGCGAGACTTGGGCGTTGTCCAATCTGTGTACGTCCTGCTCGGCCGAGCCGCAAGGCGTTCCGGCATATCGCGACGGAGTTGACGCACTCTCGCGAGGACTAGGATCAATCGGCGATGGAGCCGACCCGCGAACGCGCCTGGGAGACACTAACGCGCTACACGAAGAACGAATCGCTCCTGCGGCATGCCCTCGCGGTCGAGGCTTCGACTGCCGCCTACGCGCAGCGCTTCGGTGAGAACGAGGAGCTCTGGCGCGTGGCCGCGCTGCTCCACGACTTCGACTACGAGATGCACCCGACGCTCGACAAGCATCCGCAGGACGGCGCACCGATCCTTCGCGAGGAGGGCTATCCGGAGGAGGTCGTCGAGACCATCCTGTCGCATGCCGAGCACCTCGGGCTGCCCCGCAACACACCTCTCAAGAAGGCGCTCTTTGCTTGCGATGAGCTCAGCGGGTTCGTCCACGCGTGCGCGCTCGTCCGCCCGACCGGGCTCCAGGGGCTCGAGCCGAAGTCGGTCAAGAAGAAGCTCAAACAGCCGTCTTTCGCGGCCGGCGTGCACCGCGAGGACGTCTACAAGGGCGCCGAGGAGCTCGGCGTCGATCTCGACGATCACATCCGGACGGTGGTCGCGGCCCTTCAGCCGATCGCGAGCGAGCTCGGGCTACCCGGTTAGTCCGTCGGCGAGCCTTCGCAAGTCCTCGTCGCTCGTCCACCAGCCGCAGGAGGCTCGGACGAGGTTGCGGCCGGGGATCTCCCGGACGATCACGCCTCGCTCGTCAAGCGAGGCCACCAGGTCGCTCGGATTCCCGGGCGGGCGGAACGCGACGAGCGTCGAGTGGGCCGGCGGCGTCACGACCTCAACGAGCGGCTCGAGCAGCTTCCGGCACCGTGCGGCCGCAGCAGCAGCGCTTTCGTAACGCCACTCCGGATGCACTCCCAGCGCCGCTTCGAGGCCCGCGAGCAGCGGTCCGCTTGTCAAGCCGGAGTCGAAACGCCTCGCCCCGTCTCTCGGGACGAACGAGCCGTCGGCCTCGTGGCTCACCTGCGCGTAAATGCTCGGGAGCCCGACCCCCAGCCGGTCCGGATCGCGAACGAAGAGCGCACCGGACTGATCCAGCGAGCACAGCCATTTCTGCGCGCTGACGGTGTAGTAGTCGGCGCCGGTGAGGTCGACTGAGATCGCGCCCGCAGATTGCGCCCCGTCGACGAGGAGCGGCGGGCCGTCGGGTTGCCGTAGCCGCGGGAGATCGAGCCTGCGGCCCGTCGTCCAGAGGATGTGAGAGACCGCGATCAGCCGCGTGCGCGGCGTCACAGCGGCGAGCAGCGCTTCCTCGTCGGCCTCCGCGACGACGACACGTGCGCCGCTCGCGTGCAGCGGGCCGATGAGGCCGAAGTGCTCCTGGTCGGTCGTGACGACCTCGTCGTCCGCAGTGAGCTCGAGGCCGGCGAGGACGATCTGGCACCCGCGTGTCGTCGAGTCGGTGAGAGCGACCAGCTCCGCCGTGGTTCCGAGGAGGGCCGCGATCCCCTCACGGATTCGCTCCCGCAGCTCCCGGAGCTCCTCGACCCACGCCATCCCGCTGCGGCCTTCCGCAAGATCACGCTCGAGCCGGGCCCGCGCCGCCTCGACTGCCACCCGCGGCAGCGGTCCGTTGGAACCGGCATTGAGGTACGCGAACCGCTCGAGCACCGCGAACTGAGCCCGCGCCTCCTCGAATGTCACTCGACCACCGCCTCGACCGGTGCGTGATCCGACAGGACACGTCCCGCGATCGTGCGCCGCTCCAGCGGCCAGGCCGCCGGGCCGTCTACCAGGGTCAGTCCACGCACGAGGATCTGATCGATGCTTCCCGCGACCGGCGGCGAGAACCCATCTGCAAAAGGAGCAACCAGGTTCGCGTCACCGGCGACGATCGACTGTTCGCCTGCGAGCTCGAGCGCACGATCGAACTGCTCGCGCCTGCCGTCGATGTGGAAGTTCACCACGGTCAGATCGCCGATTCCGACCACGTGGGCGATGCGCCGCAGCTTGGTCTGTCCCACGACGTGTGCGCCGAGATCCCGCGCCGGCTCGCGGGTGAGGACCGCCTCCGCCTCTCCCGTCACCGCGGACCGCAGGAGCCCGTGGTTGAGATCTGTCACCACGCGCGCCCCAAACGGAAGCAACGGCCTCCTCGCCACCGCACCGACTGCGTGCATTCCGCTCCAGCGTTCGAGCTCGCTCAGCGCCCAGACCGGCAGCTCCTGAAGGCAGACGACGTCCGGACCGTCGCCCGTCACAAGCTCGATCATCTGACGGAGGTGCGCCCTGCGCTCGGGCGGGTGGGCGTTTCCGTGGAAGAGGTTCCATGTCCGTACGAGCATGGCCACGGCGTAGCGTACGGAGCCGTGCGTGTCCTGCTCGCCGATCCGCCGGCCTTCACGCCGCCGTACGACCACGAGCTGGCGGCGGCACTCGCGCGGGCCGGCGCCGACGTCGAGCTTGCAACCTCCCGCTTCCGCTTCGGCGCCGCGCCCGAGCCGGAGGGATACCGTCGTCGCGAGCTCTTCTACCCGCTTTCGTCGCGGGTCTTCGGCCGCTCGCCTGTGCGCCTCCCTCTCAAGGTTGCGGAGCATCCGCTCGGCCTGGCGGCCCTCCGCCGCCTCGATGCCGACGTCCTCCACATGCAGTGGCTCCCCGCTCCCGAGCTGGACGCGTTTCTCTTCCGGCCGCACCTCCCGGCCGTCTTCACGGCGCACGACCTCCTCCCCAGGCGCACGGCACACCGCACTGAGCTGTGGCGCCGGCTCTTCGCGCGCTTCGAGCGGATCGTCGTGCACAGCGAGAACGGCCGCGAGGCGCTCGCCGAAGTCGGAGTGGAGCGGGAGCGGCTGCGTGTCATCCCCCACCCCGTCTTTCCAAGCGAGCCCGAGCGGGAGGACGACGGCCGCACCGTGCTCGCCTTCGGGATGATCCGGCCGTACAAGGGGCTCGGCGACGCGATCGAGGCGGTGCGACGGGCCGGCGACGCGCGGCTGCTCGTCGCGGGTGAGCCGCTAGAACCTCTCGAGCCGTATCGCGCAGCGGCGAACGGGCTCGAGGTCGAATGGCGCCTCGGCTACCTCTCACCGGAGGAGAGCGACCGTGCGCTCGGGAACGCGACGATCGCCGTCTTCCCGTACCGGCCCGAGCTCGACCAGAGCGGCGCACTGTTGCGGGCGCTCGGCGCAGGCGTGCCCGCGGTCGCGTACGACGTCGGCGGGATCGCGGAGCCGGTACGCCGATTCGAGGCGGGCCGCGTGGTTCCGGCGGGCGACGTCGCCGGGCTGGCTAGCGCCGTCCACGAGCTGCTTTCCGAGTCCCAGGCGCTCGAGCGAGCCCGCGAGGGCGCGAGGCGCGCACGGGAGGAGCTGACCTGGGATTCCGCCGCGCGGGCACATCTCGAGCTGTACGAGGAGATCACGTGAGATTTCGGCGCGATCCGTTCCGTGACGTGATCTCGCGGCAGCTCGATCTCTTCGTCGAGGACGAGGCCGACCTGCTCGAGGAGTGCCGTGACAGATATCGAGCCTATGAGCGCGCCGATCGCGAGGACCGTGAGGAGATGTACGGCGACTTCTCCGACGCTGTCGACACCGCGACCGAGGCGCTCGCGGACATGCGCGACCGCTTCGCCCGCACGCTCGACGAGGAGGCGGGCGAGGCGTACGAGGACTCCTTCAACCGCGCCGTCCGCAAGCGCTGGTCCGAGCTCGGGCTGGAGATCGAGAACCGCTGATGCCTCTCATCGAGGATTACGCGCTGCTCGGCGACTTGCAGACCGCGGCGCTCGTCGACCGCGGCGGCTCGGTCGACTGGCTCTGCTTTCCCCGCTTCGACTCCGGCGCGTGCTTCGCCGCGCTCCTCGGCGGGCCCGACTGCGGACGATGGCTCCTCGCACCGTCGGCGCCCGCGACGAGCACGCGCCGCTATCTCCACGACACCCTCGTCCTCGAGACGACGTGGCAGACCGAGGACGGATCGTGCGCTCGCGTCCTCGACTTCATGCCGCCGCGCGGCAAGGCGCCCGACATCGTCCGCATCGTG
>DATFHC010000063.1:0-28478 GCA_035248765.1 Gaiellaceae bacterium | reverse complement strand
ATGGCTTATCGCAGATCGGGAATTGGTGCGACTGCTCGATCTTTCCGCCATCGAGGACAGCGAGCGCGCCGACCAGGTAGTCGAGCGAGGGGCGAAGGTTCCCGAGTACATCACCGATGAGGACGCTGACCCGTTTCGGCGGCTCCTCGGGCTTGATGCGAAGGACGTACTCCCCGCTGTTGAAATCTGGATCGCCGGTGACGCTGTAGGGGCGTCCATTACTGAATCGCCTGACCTCGCCCTTGAGCGCCTCGATGTGTTCGCCAGCCCTATCGACCTTCGCCCAGGCGTCGTCTAGTGCATCGGCCACTCTGTAACCTCAACGCGTATGGCAGACAAGGAACAGGATCCTACGCAGCGGACGCCGAAAGGCTTGGAGATCCCGGTCCCCAAGCGGAAGGAAGTCATGGATGCCTTCCGCAAGATCATCGGCACGCCGAAGAAGCCCTAGACCGTCGTAGTCGCGGCTGTTTCGACCAGATCCCGGAACATCGAGTTTCGGTGGCCGCGCCGGTTGTACCGCCACGCGTATTCGTTGAGGTAGCCCTGCAACCAGCGGTTCGAGACGCCGTGGTGAACGCCACGAATGGCGTTCTTAGACAGCGCGAAGAAGCCTTCGACAGTCTGCGTGTGAGTAGTCCCGTCAACGTAGATCCGGTCGCGGTGGCGGATCGTCCGATGGTCGTAGGAATCGGCCAGCGTGAGATAGCCACCCCACTCGTCGGTGTAGAGGACCGACCCCGGCTCGATGTTCTCCCGCACGATGTTGCGAAGGGTCGGGCCGGAACTATTCGGAATGACTCGCGCCCGGACGCGACCGTCACGCTCGGCAGCGGCGAACACCATCGTCTTGGTCTCGGTGTCCCACCGCTTGGGAGACCATCCGAGGGCTTCACGCTTGCGGCGAGCGTCGTTGCGGATGCGTCCACCAAGCAGTGTCTCGTCGGCCTCCACGTGCCCGGACAGTGGCTCTCCGTCGTCGGCCATGAGGTGAGTGCGGATCTTGTTGAACATCCGCCACGCCGTCTTGTACTTGACGCCAAGCTCCCGCTCCAACTGCTTCGCGGAGATCCCGCAGCGAGTGCTAGTCATGAGGTACATCGCGTAGAACCAAAGCTGCAGCGATGTGGACGACTTCTCGAAGATCGTTCCTGCCGTCGGATGGATGTGGTGGCCGCACGCGGTGCAAGTCCACGACTGACGACGGGCCGCGAATTCGTACTTCTTGAACGCGCGATCCTCTTCGCACTTCGGGCAGTAGGCCGTCTCGCCGTCGGGCGGCTCTTGACACCGAACGTTTGTTCGCCTACCATCCGAACAGATGTTCGGGAAGCTCGCGATACTCATTTGCGCCGCAGCGCTCGCGGTCGGGCTCGCCGCCCACAGCTCGAGCGGGGCCGGGCCGAAGCGCACCTACGTTGTGAAGCCGGGCGACACGCTCTGGAGCGTTGCCGAGCACACGTATTCCGGTGATCCACGCCAGGGCGTATGGGAGATCGAACAGCGCAACCACCTCAGTGGGGCCACGATCGTCCCCGGTGAGAAGCTGCTTGTGCCCTAAGCGGCAGCCAGCGGGAGGTCGATTCCCGAGACGTAGACCTTCTCGCCACGGAACAAACGTCGCTCCG
This sequence comes from Gaiellaceae bacterium, assembly GCA_035248765.1. Taxonomy (GTDB): domain Bacteria; phylum Actinomycetota; class Thermoleophilia; order Gaiellales; family Gaiellaceae; genus Palsa-739. Next base: position 26,850 of record DATFHC010000063.1, on the reverse strand, counting down.
GATCCCAGGGAAACCAGATCACGACTTTCCACTCGAGCGGCTCGCCGGTGGGTGGGGTGCCAAGCCATGGCGTGTGCTGTGTTGCCGTCACGGTTGCCTCCTCGCACACGCCCTGCGGCCCGATCACGATGTCGGTCAGGTCGAACCGGATGTCCGGGAAAGCCGTGAGTAGCTCGGTGTAGAAGCGGCGCGCACCGTCGTGGCCCTCCCAGCGATGGCCCGTCTGGACGAGCTCGTAGACGCAGTCCGGGGTCAGCGTCGAGATCAGGCCCGCGAGATCACGCGCATCTTCGGCGATCGAGTGCGTCTTGTAGAGCTCGCGGACGTCGCGGTAGAGCTCCGGCGTCACCTCGCGGCGATAGACCTCGAGCACCGTCGGGTCGGCCATGTCGCGAGCCTATCGCGGCAAGCGTCAGACGGAGACGAGCTCGCCGGCAGCCCAGTCGGTGCCGAACAGCTCCGGCACGCGCTCCACGAGTGTCACGAAGGCATCGACGACCGCCGGCGCGAACTGGGTGCCACGGTTCGCCACGACCTCATCCGTCGCCTCGCCGAGCATCCGAGCGGAGCTGTACGGGCGATCGGTCGTCATCGCGTCCACTGCATCGGCCAGGCCGACGATTGCGGCCTCGAGCGGGATCTCCTCGCCCGACAACCGGTCCGGGTAGCCCTCCCCGTCCCACCGCTCGTGGTGGTGGAGGATCGCCGGCACGGCGGCGTGCAACGCCTGGAGCCGTCCCACGATCCGCGCGCCGTCGGCCGGATGGCGCTTCACGATCTCGAACTCGAGCTCCGTCAGCCGTCCGGGCTTCGTCAGGATCGCATCCGGGACGCCGATCTTGCCGATGTCGTGGAAGAGCCCGGCGAAGCGGAGAACGTCCAATTGCTCCGGCTCGAGGCCGAGCTCCTCGCCGATCGCGACTGCGATTCGACGCACCCGCTGGGAGTGCCCCGCCGTGTAGGGATCCTTCGCGTCGACCGTCGCATTGAGGCTCTCGACCGCCTCGAGGGCGCTCTCCTCGAGGAGCCGGTTCGACTCGGCGAGCGTCGCGTTCTGCCGCCTGAGCGTGCGCGACGCGCCGCGCACGAGCAGCACGAGCGCCGCCCAGAGAGCCACGAAGACGCCGCCGACGAGGAGCCAGAGCGTCGTGCGCCGCGAGCCGATCAGATCATCGAGCGCTCGCGGATCGGCATAGATCTCGTAGGCGCCGATCGGGCGTGCGCCGCCGGCGTTCTCGATCGGCGCGTACACCTCGAACAGATGCTGGTAACCGAGGCCGTTGCGCTCGAACGCGTCTTCCCCTTTGCCTCCGGTGCCGACGAGCGCGGCGACCGGCTGATTCTCGTCGATCGCCTCGTCGAGCTCGTCGTCGAGCCCAAGCTTCTTGTCGATCTCACGCCGATTCGGGTTCGGTACCAGGCGACCGTGGCTCGAGCGAGAGAGGGTGTTCGTCCAGGCGAGGACGCCGTTCGCCCTCCAGACCTTCACCGTGACGATGTCCGGCTGCTTGAGGACACCGTCTGCGAGCTGGGCATCCTGCCGCCACGGAATGTCGATGCGATTCCCGTGCACGAGGGCCGGCTGAACCACTCCGCCGACATAGCGTGAGAGGGCCGTCTTCTCGGCGTCGAGTGCCTCGGACTTCAGCGAGCGGGAGAGGGTCGAGCCGAGCGCAACCCCGGCGCCGGCACAGATGAGCGCCGAGGTGAGAAGAAAGACACGCAAGAGCGTGAGCGACCGCTCGAGGTCGCGTCCACGCCGCAGCCGCCCCAGATCCTCGTTCACTCGCAGCTATATCGGCCGCGCGGTGCCTGAAAATGAGGCCGGCGTTCCTAGAATCGCCCGGTGGACCTCGACGTCGTCTTTCTCGGTACCGCCGCCTCGATGCCGACTGCGCAACGCAGCCCTGCGGCCTTGCTCGTGCGGCGCGGCAGCGAGCGACTGCTTTTCGACTGCGGCGAGGGGACGCAGCGGCAGCTGCAGCGGTCGGCGATCGGCCTCCCCGATCTGCAGGAGATCTTCCTCACGCACTTCCACGCAGACCATTTTCTCGGCCTGCCGGGAATGCTGAAGACCTTCGCACTGCGCGGGCGCGAGGCGACACCGCTCACCGTGTACGGCCCGCACGGGCTGCGGGAGCTCTTCAGGCGTCTTCGGCCGTTCGTCGGCCGCTTGCCATACCCGCTCACGGTCGTGGAGGTCGAGCCGGGTGAGACGCTCGAGCGCGGTGAATACCGGATCGAGGCGTTCTCCGTCGAGCACGGCCCCGATGCGCTCGGCTACGCGCTCGTCGAGCCGAAGCGGCCGGGACGCTTCGACGTGGCCGCCGCTGACGAGCTCGGCGTTCCCGACGGCCCCGTGCGCGGGCGCTTGCAGGCTGGGGAGGCCGTGACGGTCGATTCCGGTCGCACTGTGACACCGGAAGAGGTGCTCGGCGAGCCGCGGGCCGGGCGGAAGCTCGTGCTCACCGGCGACACGGCGCCGTCGCCTCTCGTCGTCCAGGCGGCACACGAGGCGGACCTGCTCGTGCACGAGGCGAGCTTCCTGACCGAGGAGAGGAAGCGCGCCCAGGAGACATTGCACTCGACGGCTGCGGACGCCGCCGAAGTGGCCCGTCTCGCGCAAGTCCGGCTCCTCGCGCTCACCCACGTCTCCCCGCGTTACTTCGGGCCCGAGCTCGCAGACGAGGCTCGCGGGGTCTTCCCCGATACCGTCGTGCCACGCGACTTCGACCTGATCGAGGTGCCGTTCCCCGAGCGCGGGGTGCCTCGGCTCGTCAAGAGCGGTGCGCGTCCGCCGCGGGCCGAGGAAGTACCTATGATCGAGCCCTCATGAGCGGAATGGTCCAGGTCGCGGTCGCCGGTGACGTCACCGAGGCGGAGGAGATGCAGGAGATCCTCCGCAACGCCGGCATCGACTCGTCGGTCGAGCAGTCGCCGGATGAGGACGCCGTTACCGTCCTCGTCCCCGAGGCGGAGCTCGAGACGGCGCAGGAAGCGATCGAAGCCTTGACCGAGCCCGACGACCTGATCTCGGAGCCCTAACCGATGCCGACAGTGACTTTCCTCCGTGGCAGGGCGCGCCTCACCGCAGGCGCGGCCACGCGGTCGCCACTCACTTCGTAGTCGCGCCTTCGCAGGCGAGCTCGTCCGCGACGCCGGCGTCGAGCCCGGTTCGCTCGTGCTCGACCTCGGCGCCGGCGGCGGCGTCCTGACACGCGCTCTCGCGGCCGCGGGCGCTCGAGTGCGCGCGGTCGAGCTCGATCCCGCAGCCCTTCGGCAGCTTCGCACCCGTTTTGGGGACGACCCCAGCGTCGAGGTTGTGGAAGCCGACGCGACCGTCGTGCGGCTACCGGACGAGCCGTTCGCCGTCGTCGCGAACCTGCCGTTCGCAGCTGGCACGGCGATCCTGCGGCGTCTTCTGGGCGACCCGCAGGCGAGGCTGACGCAGCTCGACGCGATCGTGGAGTGGGGATTGGCCGCGAAGCGCACCGCGGTCTGGCCGTCGACGGTGCTCGGCTGCACGTGGGGAGCGTGGTACGAGCTGACCCTCGTGCGGCGCATCCCGCGGGCCTGTTTCGTCCCGCCGCCGAGCGTCGACGCGGCACTCCTCCGCGCGGCTCGGCGCCCCAAGCCGCTCGTCCCGCCGGAGCAGGCGGGCGCCTATGCCGCGCTTCTTCGGCGCGCGTTCGCGGCCCAGGCGCCGCTCGACCGGCTACTCCCGCACGGGCTCGTCCACCGAGCCGCGCTCGAAATGGGCTTCGACCCCCACGGCGTTGCGCGCGACCTCGACGCGCGCCAGTGGGCGTGGCTCTACGGCGCGGTCAGATCTGCCACGCCCCACCCACGAGCAGCGGGAACTCGTCGCCGCCGCGGGTCACACCGCTGACGATGACGTCGTCAGAGCCGATCATGAAGTCGACGTGGATCTCGCTCTCGTTGATCCGCGGCAGGTCTGCCGGATCCCCGATCGGGCTCGAATACGCATCGCCGAGGGCCACGTGGCTGGCCGCGTTCTCGTCGAGCAGCGTGTTGAAGAACGTCCGGCCGAGCCGGCCGATCCGGCTCTTGTTGTCCACGAGCGCCACCTCACCGAGCCTTGCCGCGCCCTCGTCGGTGGCGCAACGCCGGCGCAGCGCCTCCGCGTTCGCGTCGGCGTCGATCTCGACCGCGCGCCCGCCGTCGAAGCGAACCCGCAACCCCTCCACGACGGCGCCGCCGATGTCGAGCGGCTTGGTCGAGGTGACAACTCCCTCCGTCCGCTCGGGATCGGGGGTCGTGTAGAGCTCCTCCGTCGGAAGATTCGGCACATGCTTGATGCCGCTGCGGGTCGTCGAGAAGCCGCCCTCCTTCGCAAAGCGCGAGCTGGGGAGGAGGCCGACCGTCAGGTCGGTGCCCGGCCCGACAAAGCGCAGAGCGTCGAGGTCGAGCTTGTCGAGACGGGACGACACCTGCCAGATCTCGTCGATGCGATGTTCCCAGGCCGCTACCGGATCGGGCTCGTCGAGCCGGCAGACGTGGGTGACGTCACGCCAGAGCGCTTCGACTGCCGCCGCCGGCTCGAGTTCGGGGAAGACGAGCTGCGCCCAGCCCTCGGTCGCGAACGGGGAGACGGTCCAGGCGACAGAGCGGTCGTCCACGACCTTGAACAGCTCCGGCACCGTCGGCAGACGATCGCGGCCGGCGCGTTCCGGGTCCAGCCCGCCGAGCATGCCGGGCGGGATGAAGGGCGAAAGAACGATGCGGGCAGCGTCGAGGTCGCCGAGATCGAGCATGCGCCGGCCGAGCCACGGCGGCACCCATTCGAGCGAATCGTCGGGTGCGGATTCGATTCGAATCCGCTTCACATGGGCGTCGTAATAGACGACGTCCACGTAGCGCGCGCCTCGCTCGTACGCGCCGCGGGCGATCCGGCGGACGAGCGGCGCCGCCTCCAGCGGTCCTTCCACCGCCAGGACCTGATCGGGCTGGACATTGGCCCCGAAGCCGACGATCAGCTCGGCGTAGCGATCGAGAAGATCCTCGTCCACGGCCGGACCGTATAGCGTCGGCACGGGTGGAGGGAAGCGACCTCGAACTGCGGCGCCGCACCTACGCGTTCTTCGTAGAGCACGGGCGCGCTCCGTCGGCCGGCGAGCTCGGCGCGCCGGCCGAGGTCCTAGAGGGCTGGCGCCGCCTGCACGCCGAGCACGCACTCGTCCTCAATCCCGCGGCCGACGAGCTGCGGATGCTCAACCCGTTCTCCGCCGTGCCGACCGCCTATCGCGTGCATGCCCGCGGGCGCTGGTGGTACGGCAATTGCGCCTGGGACGCGTTCGGCATCTGTGCCGCGCTGCAGACCGACGGCCGGATCGAGACGTCGTGTCCCGATTGCGGCGAAGCGCTCGCCGTCGAGGTCCGGACTGGGCGTCCGGACGACGAGTCGCTCCTCTTCCACTGTCTCGTCCCGGCCGCGCACTGGTGGGACGACATCGTCTTCACCTGAAGCGGGATGAACCTCTTCCGGTCGGAGGAGCACGTCGCCCGCTGGCTCGCCGGCCGCGAGCCCGGCGCGACCATCTCGGTGACGAAGCTCGCGGAGCTCGCGCAGGCCTGGTGGAACGACCGCCTCGCGCCCGACTGGGTTCCGCACACTCGCGATCAGAACCAGGCGATCCTCGGGCGTCTCGGCCTGACCGCCGATTTCTGGACGCTTGCAGGCGCTTGACTTGCCCCCCTGCGGGGAAGAGAGTCGCCTGGAACGGCCCCCACGCGAGGAGGTGCGATGCACACCGTCATCCGCAGGTATCAGGGCGTGATCGACACTGCCGAGGTCGCGCGGCGCGCAGTCGAGGAATTCGCTCCGACGCTCCGCGACGCGCCCGGGTTCCAGGCGTACTGGGTCGTCGACGCGGGCGATGGCGTTCTTGCGACGATCAGCGTCTTCGACTCGGAGGAGGCGGCCCAGGAGTCGACGGCGGCAGCCGCGACCTGGGTGCAGGAGAACCTGCCGAACCAGGTCCCGAACCCGCCGCAGGTGACGAAGGGAGACGCGACGGGCGTGACGGCGGGGGTGCCTGCCTAGCGCAGGCTCAGAACTCCGACCAGTCCGCGATCGTCCGCGACGTCCCGAGGTAGAGCTCGAGCTCGGCGGGCAGGTAGTCCGGGAACGCGGCGTATGCCGTCAGCCGGACGTGGCCCTCGAGCAGCACGAGCTTCGAGTGCGCCGGATCGGTGACGACGATCAGCTCCGGATTCGTTGCGACGGCGGCCGCAATCGCGCGGTCGCCGTCGTCGCGTCCCTGCACCTCGGCGGCGACGGTGGCGAGCCGCGTCCCGTTCGAGACCTTGAGCCACCAGTCCCAGTCGATGTAGAGGATCCCGAGCACCTCGCCGGCCGTGAGCGCCACGCGCTCCCAGGCGACGCCGTCGGGAAAGCCGTTGAAGAGCCCCGTGCGTTCGCGCCAGGCTCGCTCCCGCTCCTCGACCTCGGCGTCGGTCCAGCGGGAGCGTTCGGCGAGCTCGGCCCGCCAGAAGCAGTCGAGCACCTCGGCTTCGGTCACTTTCCGGATCGTCCGCACGCCCCGCTATTGTGCGTGCGGCACGAACCCCTTTAACCCGGTCCAGCGAGGCCGGAAAGGAGTCGGATGAATACGCACGTCCCAAGGGCCGCTGGAAGCGGCCCGTCCCGGCCGGGCGACGGCGGCTTCGCCGCCGGCGCTTCCAGCCAAGTACTGGGGAAGAACCTCCTCGACGCCGACGGGCTCGGGAGGACCCTTTCGAGAATCGCCCACGAGATCATCGAGGGCAATCCGGAGCTCGACGATGTGGCGCTCGTGGGGATCCAGACCCGCGGTGTCCCGCTCGCACAGCGGCTTGCGCGGCTGATCGAAGAGCGCGCCGGGGTGGCGCCCGAGGTCGGCACCGTAGACATCACCTTTCACCGGGACGACGTCTCCGTTCGCCGCGGCGAGGCCCCGCTCGCTGCGCAACCTATCGTGCGCGCGACGCAGCTCGACTTCCCGCTCGACGGCCGCACGGTCGTCCTCGTCGACGACGTCCTCTACACCGGACGCACGATCCGCGCGGCGATCGAGACGCTTCTCGACTACGGCCGGCCCGCTCGCGTCCAGCTCGCCGTGGTCGTCGACCGCGGACATCGAGAGCTGCCGATCCGGCCCGACTACGTCGGCAAGAACCTGCCCACTGCACGCGGCGAGCGCATCCAGGTGCAGCTCGTCGAGGTCGACGAGGTGGACGCAGTCCTGCTCGTCCCGAGCCCAGAAGAGGAGAGCAGATGATCCGTCTCGTCACCGACGACCTCCGGCCCCCGGGTGACCCGCCGAAGCGGCATCTGCTCTCGGTCGCAGACCTGACCCGCGACGACGTCGAGCGCCTGCTCGGCACGGCGCGCACGTTCGCCTCCTCACTCGAGCGCCACGTGAAGAAGCTCCCGACGCTCAAAGGGCATCTCGTCGTCAACCTCTTCTACGAGTCCTCGACCCGCACCTCCTCCTCGTTCGAGCTCGCCGCGAAACGGCTCTCGGCGGACACGCTCACCGTGAAGTCGACCGGATCCTCGGTGGACAAGGGCGAGTCGCTGAAGGACACGGCGCTCACGCTCGGCGCGTACGACCCCGACGTGATCGTGATCCGGCACCCGCAGATCGGGGCGCCGCAGCTCGTCGCGCGCGCGACCGATGCGCACGTCGTCAACGCCGGCGACGGGAAGCACCAGCACCCGACGCAGGCGCTGCTCGACCTCTACACCCTGCGGGAGGAACTCGGACAACTCGACGGTCTTCACGTCGCGATCGTCGGCGACGTCCTCCACTCGCGGGTCGCCCGCTCGCTGCTGCAGGCGTTCGCGCTCGTCGGAATCCGGACGACGCTCGTCGGGCCGCCGGCGCTGCTGCCGCGGGAGCTTCCCGCGGAGACGACCTCCGACATCGAGGCGATTCGCGACGCCGACGTGGTCTACGTCCTCCGGATGCAGAACGAGCGGATGGAAGCCGGCGCGAACTTCGTGCCGAGCCTGCGCGAGTACACAGCGCGCTGGGGCATCACGCCAGAGCGGCTGCGGCCGGGGCAGAAGGTCATGCACCCAGGCCCGATGAACCGCGGGGTCGAGATCGACCCGCGCGTGGCCGACTCGCCCGATTCGCTGATCACGGCTCAGGTCCGTTCCGGGCTCGTGGTGCGGATGGCCGTCCTCTACGACGTCCTCACCGGCGGACCGGTCGGGGTGCAGGCGCTCGCCGCGGCGGAGGTGGCGTGATGCTCTGGCAGCGCGAGCTTCCGGGAGCGAACCTCGTCGTACGCGGCGCGCGCGTGCTCGACCCCGCCGAAGGGATCGACGCGCGGCTCGAGGTGCGGATCGACGACGGGACGATCGCCGCGGTCGCGGAAAAGGTGGACGCGAACGAGCACCGGGTCGTCGAGGCGGAAGGGCTGGTCCTGGCGCCGGCCTTCGTCGACCCGCACGTCCACCTGCGCACGCCGGGCCGCGAGGACGAGGAGACCGTCGCGAGCGGCACCGCGGCGGCGGCGACCGGCGGCTACTGCGCGATCCTCGCCATGCCGAACACCGATCCGGTCGTCGACTCGGCCGCGACTCTCGGGGCGCTCGTCGAAGCGGCACGCCACGACGCCACGGTGCCGACCGGCTTCCTCGCCGCGATCACGCGGGGCCAGCGTGGGGAGGAGCTGACCGAGATGGGTGAGCTCGCCGACACGGGCGCGGTCGCCTTCTCAGACGACGGCGTGCCCGTCGCCTCCGCCGGGTTGATGCGCCGCGCTCTCCAGTACGCCTCGACCACCGACCGGCCGCTCGCGCTCCACTGTGAGGAGCCGACGCTCTCGCACGGCGGTCACGTCCACGAGGGACGCGTCGCTGCCGAGCTCGGCTTCGCCGGCTACCCCTCGGTCGCGGAGTCCATCGCGGTCGAGCGCGACCTCGCGCTCGCCGGTTACGAGGGCGGCCGCGTCCACGTCCTCCACCTCTCGGCCGCGGAGTCGGTAGACGCTCTCCGCCGGGCGCGGGAGATGGGAGTCGCCGCGAGTGGCGAGGCGACGCCGCACCATCTCGTCCTCACCGACGACGCGGTGCGCTCACTCGATCCGAACGTGAAGATGAACCCACCGCTGCGCGCCGAGCAGGACCGGGTCGCGCTGCTCGACGCGGTGCGAGACGGGACGATCGAGGCGATCGCGACCGACCACGCTCCGCACGCCGTCCACGAGAAGGAGGTGCCCTTCGAGGCGGCGCCCTTCGGGGTCACCGGCCTCGAGACCGCGTTCGCCGCCCTTTACACGCACCTCGTCAAGCCCGGGCTGCTGTCACTCGAGATGCTGCTCGAGCGGATGTCGGCCGGGCCGGCGCGGATCTTCGGGCTCGACCGGCCTCGCGTCGCCGCGGGCGTACGCGCCAACCTCGTCCTCCTCGATCTCGAGCGCGACTGGACGGTCGGCGAGCAGCCGTTCCGCTCACGGTCCGGGAACTCCTGGCTCCTCGGGTCGACGCTGGCCGGCGCGGTGCGGATGACGCTCGCCGGCGGAGGGGTGGCGCACGAATGAGCTACCTCGCGCTCGCCGACGGGACGATCTGGCCCGGAGAGTCGGTCGGGGCCGAGGGCCACGCGCTCGGCGAGGCCGTCTTCACCACCGGCATGTCCGGCTACCAGGAGGCAGTCACCGATCCGAGCTTCGAGGACCAGCTCATCTGCTTCACGGCGCCGATGGTCGGCAACTACGGCGTCGCGGAGGAGCGCAGCGAGTCGGCGCGGACGCATGCGCGCGCGGTGCTCATGCGCGAGGCGCGCGGTCCGGAGTGGACGGACTGGCTGTACGAGCGCGGCGTCGTCGCGCTGACGGGGATCGACACGCGGAGCCTCGTCCTCCACCTCCGCGACGCCGGTTCCGCGCCGGCCATCGCGGTTGCGGCCGGCCTTCCGGTCGAGGACGCGGTCGAGCTCGCCGCGCAACAGCCCTCGATGCTCGGACGGGCGCTCGTCGAGGACGTCTCCACGGACGAGCCGTATGTCTTCGCCGAGGAGGGCCGCGTTCGGGTAGGCGTCGTCGACTACGGCGTCAAGAACTCCGTCTTGCGCCGCCTCGTCAGGGCAGGCGCGGCCGTGACGGTCTATCCGCACGACACGGACGCCGACGAGCTCGCGCGCCACGACGGCGTCCTCCTCTCGCCGGGCCCCGGCGACCCGGAGCCGCTCGACGAGCAGACGCAGACGGTGCGAGAGCTCCTCGGCCGGACGCACGTGCTCGGCATCTGCCTCGGCCACCAGCTGATTGCGCGCGCGACCGGCCACGAGACCTACAAGCTCCCGTTCGGCCATCGCGGCGCGAACCACCCGGTGCACGAGCGTCTCACGGGCCGCGTGCTCGTCACGAGCCAGAACCACGGCTTCGCTGTGAAGCCGAGCGAGGCGGTCGAGGTCTCGCACGTGTCGCTGTACGACGGAACCGTCGAGGGTCTCGACCTCCCGGAGCTGCGCGCCCGCTCGCTGCAGTTCCATCCCGAGGCCGGGCCGGGGCCGCACGACGCCTGGCCGCTGCTCGAAGCCTGGGTAAGGGAGGTTGCCGATGCCGCGGCGTAACGACATCGAGTCGGTCTGCATCGTCGGCTCCGGTCCGATCGTGATCGGCCAGGCGGCCGAGTTCGACTATGCGGGCTGCCAGGCGCTGAAGGTTCTGCGCGAGGACGGGTTCCGCACGATCGTCGTCAACTCGAACCCGGCGACGATCATGACCGACCCCGGCTTCTCCGACCGCACATACCTCGAGCCTCTCGACGTCGACGCGGTCGCAGACGTGCTGCGGATCGAGCGTCCCGATGCGCTCCTGCCGACGATGGGAGGACAGACGGCGCTCAATCTCGCTCGTGAGCTCGCGACCGCCGGCGTGCTCGACGAGCTCGAGATCGAGCTGATCGGTGCCCGCCTCGACGCGATCGAGCGGGCCGAAGACAGGCTCAAGTTCAAGGAGGCGGTCGAGTTGTGCGGGCTCAAGGTGCCGGCCTCGGCGATCGTGACTTCGCTCGACGAGCTCGAAGGGCTCGAGGTGCCGGCCGTCGTCCGGCCCGCCTTCACGCTCGGCGGCCACGGCGGCGGCTTCGCCTACACGGAGGAGGAGCTGTACCGGCAGGTCGAGCGCGGCCTCTCCGAATCCCCGATCGGCCAGGTGCTCGTCGAGGAGTCGGTGCGCGGCTGGGACGAGTTCGAGCTCGAGGTCGTCCGCGACCGGATCGACAACGTCGTGATCGTGTGCTCGATCGAGAACCTGGACCCGATGGGCGTCCACACGGGCGACTCCGTCACGGTCGCGCCGCAGATGACACTGCCCGACGAGGCGTACCAGGAGCTCCGCGACGCTGCGGCCGCGGTGATCCGCGCGGTCGGCGTGGACACCGGTGGCTCGAACATCCAGTTCGCACGCAGCCGCGAGACGGGCGACGTGCGCGTGATCGAAATGAACCCGCGCGTGTCGCGCTCGTCGGCGCTCGCCTCGAAGGCGACGGGCTATCCGATCGCGAAGGTCGCGGCGCGGCTCGCGGTCGGCTACACGCTCGACGAGATCCCCAACGACCTGACTGGGACGACACCCGCGAGCTTCGAGCCGACGCTCGATTACGTCGTTGTCAAGTTCCCGCGCTTCGCGTTCGAGAAGTTCCCGGGCGCCGACCGGACGCTCGGCACCCAGATGAAGTCGGTCGGCGAGACGATGGGGATCGGCCGCACCTTCGCCGAGGCTTTCCTCAAGGCGTACCGCTCACGCGAACTCGATGCCGGCGCGGCGACCCCGTGGCAGGCGCTCGCGGAGGTGCCGGAGGACGTCCATCCGTTCTTCCAGCGGGAGCTCGACGAGATCCGCTCGGCGCTCGACGACCTGGGGGAGGTCGAGTCGCTCGCCGCCGGCGACTGGCTCCGGCTCAAGCGGCTCGGACTCGCGGACGCCGACATCGCCACTGTGGCACGCACGCCTGAGAGCGACGTGCGGCAGCGGCGGCGCGACTGCGGCGTCCGGCCCGCGTACCGGCGCGTCGATTCCTGCGCCGGAGAGGTCGAGGCGGCCTCGAACTACTACTACTCGACTTGGGGCGAGACCGACGAGGCTCCGCCGACGGGCAATCGGCCACGCGTCGTGATCCTCGGCTCGGGCCCGAACCGGATCGGGCAGGGGATCGAGTTCGACTACTGCTGCGTGCACGCCGTCACGACGTACCGCGAACTCGGCTACGAGGCCGTGATGGTCAACTGCAATCCCGAGACGGTCTCGACCGACTACGACACGTCCGACCGGCTCTACTTCGAGCCGCTCGACACCGAGTCGGTGCTCGCGATCTGCGAACGGGAGAAGCCCGACGGCGTCGTGATCCAGTTCGGCGGACAGACGCCGCTCAAGCTCGCCCGCGCGATTGAGGACGCCGGCTACCGGATCCTCGGCACTCCGTTCGACGCAGTCGACCTTGCCGAGGACCGCGAGCGCTTCGCCGGGCTCCTCGAGGCGCACGGGCTCCGCTCACCGGAGTGGGGGATCGCAGCATCGCCCGACGAGGCGGTCGAGATCGCGGAACGGATCGGCTACCCGGTGCTCGTCCGCCCTTCCTACGTCCTCGGCGGCCGCGCGATGCGCGTCTGCTACACGGCCGACGACGTGCGCGAGATGCCTCGGTTCGCGAGCGTCCTCGTCGACCGCTTCGTCGAGAACGCGGTCGAGGTGGACGTCGACGCGCTCTGCGACGGCACCGACACGTACGTCGCCGCGGTCATGCAGCACGTCGAGGAAGCCGGAGTCCACTCGGGCGACTCGGCCTGCGTCCTCCCGGCGCCGAGTCTGAGCTTCGCCCAGGGGCAGGAGATCGCCCGCGTCGTACGGATCCTCGGGAAGGCGCTCGGGGCAATCGGGCTCCTGAACGTCCAGCTCGCCGTAACCGGCGACGGGGACGTGTACGTGATCGAGGCGAACCCACGCGCCTCGCGCACAGTGCCGTTCGTGAGCAAGGCGACCGGGATCGAGCTCGTCAAGGCGGCGTGTCGGCTCGCGATCGGCGCAACGATCTCCGAGCTCGGACTGCCGCCCGAGCGGCCGCCTCGCCAGTGGAGCGTGAAGGCAGCCGTGCTGCCTTTCGCGCGCTTCCCAGGCAGCGACCCGGTGCTTGGGCCCGAGATGCGCTCGACCGGCGAGGTGATGGCGAGCGCCGCGGACCTCTCGACCGCGCTCGACAAAGCGGAACGCGCCGCGGGCCGCCGCTTGCCGCGCTCCGGCTCTGTCTTCATCTCGATTCGCGAGCCCGACCACCAGCAGGCCGTACCGATCGCGGCGACGCTCGTCGGGCTCGGCTTCGAGCTGTACGCGACCGAGGGCACGGCCGCGACCCTCGCGGCCGCGGGAATCGAGGTCGAGCCGGTGCGCAAGCTCAGCGAGGCGACCGACGGCGAGCCGACGGTCGTCGACCTCATCCGCCGCGGCCGCTGCGACCTCGTGATCAACACGCCGGAGGGCCGGAACGCGCGCTCCGACGGTTACGCAATCCGCGAGGCTGCGCTCGCGCGCCGCGTGCCATGCATCACGACGCTCTCGGGCGCCGCGGCCGCCGTGCACGCGATCGCGACCGCGCGGGTCGAACAGGCCGTCTCTCTCCAGGAACGGATCGATGCAGAGCTTGGCGTCGCCCACTCGGCTTAGGGTCACCGGCTCCGGGCCCGTCGGGCCGTACACGCTGCTGCGGATCGAGCGCGGCGACCTCGACCCGGGCCTGCCAGGACAGTTCTTCATGCTCGAGGCTCCTGGTCGGCTGCTGCCCAGGCCGTGCTCGCTCTGTCTCGCGCCGGCAGGGGAGCTCGCCTTCCTCGTCGATCCGATCGGGCCCGGGACTCAGGCGATCTGCGAGCTGAAGGTAGGCGACGAGATCTCGGTGCTCGGGCCGCTCGGGCACGGGTACCGCCTCGACGTCGAGCGGCCGCTCCTCGTCGGCGGCGGGATCGGGATCGCACCGTTGCCCTACCTCGCCGAGAAGCTCGGCGGATCGCCGCCGATCGCGCTGGGGTTCCGGAGCAAGGAGCACGCCGAGGCCGCGGCTCTCCTCCCGGGCGCGGAGGTCGCGATCGATCCGGTCCTCGTGACCGAGCTGATCGACCCAGGCTTCGACGTGCTCGCCTGCGGACCCGAGCCGATGCTTCTCGCGGTGGCCGAGCGCTGCACCGACGCGCAGCTCGCCTGGGAGGCGCCGATGGCCTGCGGCTACGGCGCCTGTTACGGCTGCGTCGTCGAGATCGACGGGGTCCTCAAGCGGCTCTGCCTCGAGGGGCCGGTCCTCGATGCCGCCCGCGTGCGGATGCCGGTGGAGGCCGTCGCGTGAGGATCCTCAACGCGAGCGGCTGCCTCGACGCGCTCGCCGCTCCGGAGGTCGCGCAGCAGCTCGACGCGTTCGTGACGAAGACCGTCACACCCCTCCCGCGAGAGGGAAATGCGCCGCCGCGGATCGCCGAGACCGCACACGGGATGCTCAACGCGATCGGGCTCGCCAATCCGGGCCGCGACCGCTTCCTCGCCGACCATCTACCGCGGCTCCGGGAGCTCGGGATCTCGCTCTGGGTGAGCGTCGGAGGCTTCGGCGCCGAGGACTACGCGGAAACCTGCTCGCGTCTGACCCAAATAGAGGCAATCGAGCTCAACCTCTCGTGCCCGAACGTCGACGAGGCCGCCGACTCGGCAGCGGAGATCGTCGCCGCCTGCCGCGGGGCGACGGAGCTGCCGCTCTACGCGAAGCTCTCCGCCGCGCACCCCGACGTCGCGGAGGTCGCGCAGGCTGTCGCGGCTGCGGGCGCCGACGGACTCTCGCTCATCAACACGCTGCGCGCCGTCGCGCTCGACAAGCACCTCCGCCCGACGCTCGCACGCGGGAGCGGCGGCCTCTCGGGTCCGGCGCTGAAACCGGTCGCGCTGCACGCAGTGAGTGTCTGTCACGCCGCGGCGGGCGTCCCGATCGTCGGCATGGGCGGCATCGAAACCGGCCGTGATGCGCTCGAGTTCGCAGCCTGCGGCGCGCGTGACGTCGCCCTCGGAACCGTCCTCTTCGCGGATCCCGGCGCACCTGCGCGCGTTCGTGCCGAGCTCGCCGCCGCGTGCGAGGACGCCGGCGTTGCCAAACCGGAAGACGCAGAGACCCTGGCAAAAAGCCCGGAAACCGAGCGAAAAGTCCCCGCTTGAAGGTCGGGGAAGCATTGGTAAGATCGGCCGGCCGTGAGTCCGACCAAGACGCAGGCGCATGCTCCGCTACGTTCCCTCGACCAGCGGATGGACGCCCTCAAGCGAGCCAATGACGTCCGCGTCAAGCGCGCGAAGCTGAAGAAGGACCTCAAAGAGGGCACGGTCAAGATCGAGAAGATCCTCTCGAACCCGCCCGAGTACGTCTCGACGGCGAAGGTGATCGACATCCTCATGGCGGTGCCGAAGTTCGGGCGTGTGAAAGCCGCGCGGTTCCTCAACACCTGCCGCATCAGCCAGTCTAAGACCGTCGGCGGGCTGTCCGACCGGCAGCGCACCGAGCTCATCGGCCTCTTCAACAGCCGCTAGTGGAGGCGGGGCCGATGCCGACGGTGCTCGTGGTCACGGGCCCGTCGGGCGCCGGCAAGGGAACGCTGATCCAAAAGCTCGTCGAACGCGTGCCCGGGATCGAGGTCACCGTTTCGGCCACCACGCGGCAGCAACGGCCCGGCGAGGAGAACGCTCGCGAGTACCTGTTCCTCACCGACGACGACTTCCTCGCGCGGGTCGCGCGCGGAGAGTTCCTCGAGCACGTCGAGTACGTCTCCGGCCATCGCTACGGGACCCTTCGCTCGGAGCTCGAGCGGATCGCGGACAAGGGCCACATGCCGCTGCTCGAGCTCGAGACCGTGGGCGCGCTCCGAGTCAAGGACGAGGTTCCCGGCGCGGTGACGATCTTCATCTCGGCGCGGGTGGAGGAGCTCGAGCGGCGACTCCGCGAGCGGGCGACGGAGAGCACGGGGGAGATCGGCGAGCGGATCAAGATCGCCCGGAAACAGCTCGAGCAGGCCGGAGAGTTCGACTACGTGATCGAGAACGACGATCTCGAGCGCGCGGTCGGCGAGCTGACGACGCTTGTGCGCCGCCTGCTGGGCGCGACGGCTACCATGCCGCGGCGATGATCGAACCCCGCGTCGACGACCTGCTGGAGAACGTGGATTCCCGCTACGCCCTCGTGATCGTGGCGGCGAAGCGCGCCCGGCAGATCAACAACTACCACCACCAGCTCGGTGAGGGCACCTTCGGCGACAACCTGCCGCCCCTCGTCGAGAGCCGGTCGAAGAACTACCTGACCATGGCCTTGGAGGAGACCTCCGAGGGCATGCTCAAGTACGACTACACCGCGTAGCGCCCGCCAGGACGTCCGTTAGGCGTTTCGGCCGAGGGCAGGCATCATTTCGGCATGTCCCGCGTCCTGCTCGGGGTCACCGGCGGCGTCGCCGCCTACAAGGCGTGCGAGCTGTGCCGGCTTCTCGTCAAGGATGGACACGACGTCGTGCCCCTCGTCACTCCCGGGGCCGAGCGATTCGTCACAGAGGAGACCTTTCGCGCGCTCGCGCGGCGGCCACCCGGAGACGACGTCTATCTCCACCTGACGCGCGCCGACCTGCTGGTCGTCGCCCCGTGCACGGCGAACACCTTGGCGAAGCTCGCTCAGGGGCTCGCGGACAACGTCCTCACCGAGGCCGCGCTCGCGCATCGCGGACCGGTGCTCGTCGCCCCCGCGATGAACCCGCGGATGTGGTCGCATCCCGCGACGCGCGCGAATGCCGAGGTGCTGCGCTCGCGGGGAGTGGTTCTCGTCGGCCCGGACGAGGGGGAGACGGCCGAGGGTGAGCTCGGCGTAGGCCGGATGGCCGAGCCGGAGGAGATCCTGGCTGCAGCTCGCGCGCTCCTCTTCGCAAGTAACAGTCTGTTACAAGGAAAGACAGTGCTCGTCTCGGCCGGCGGCACCCGCGAGCCGCTCGATGCCGTCCGCTTCGTCGGCAACCGGTCGTCGGGACGGATGGGCATCGCGCTCGCCGCGGAGGCGCGCAGACGTGGTGCCGAGGTGACGCTGCTCGCGGCAAACCTCGCCGTGCCTGCGCCGGCCGGAGTCGAGGTCGTCGATACGCCAACCGCCGCCGACCTCGAGAGGGAGGCAATTGCCCGAGGCGCGGAGGCCGATGTCGTCGTAATGGCGGCCGCCGTCGCCGACTACCGGCCGGCGGAGGCTCTTGCGGCGAAGCGGCCGAAGGACACCGCGACGTGGACGCTCGAACTCGAGCCGACGACCGATGTGCTATCGGCGCTCGGGAGGAGCCGCCGCGACGGCCAGCTCCTCGTGGGGTTCGCTGCCGAGACGGGGGAGACCGGCCTCGACCGCGCGCGGGAGAAGCTCGCCCGCAAGGGCGCCGATCTCTTCGTCCTCAACGACGTGGGGCGAACCGACATCGGGTTCGACACGTACGAGAACGAGGTGACACTCCTCACGGCCGGCGGCGAGCGGACAGTGGCGAAAGCTCCGAAGGACGAGATCGCCGCGGCGATCCTCGACGAGGTGGAGGCGCTGCTCGGCGATGGCTGAGCGGGCGGTCGCACCTGCTCCGAGCGACCAGATCTCGGCGATCGTCGAGAACCTCGGCCGAGTGATCCACGCCCGCGACGAGACGCTGCGGCTCGTCGTCCTCTGTCTCGTCGCGGAGGGGCACGCGATCATCGAGGACTTTCCGGGCGTCGGGAAGACGATGCTCGCCAAGGCACTGGCCCGCTCGCTCGACTGCAGCTTCTCTCGTCTCCAGTTCACGCCCGACCTGCTGCCGTCCGACGTCACCGGCGTCAACGTCTTCAACCAGCAGCTGAACGAGTTCGAGTTCCGGCCCGGGCCGGTCTTCGCCAACCTCCTCCTCGTCGACGAGATCAACCGCGCCTCGCCGAAGACGCAGGCGGCGCTGCTCGAGTGCATGGAGGAGCGGCAGGTGTCCGTCGACGGGATCACGTACCCGCTCGCGCCCCCGTTCATGGTCCTCGCGACGCAGAATCCGATCGAATACGAAGGGACATACCCGCTCCCCGAAGCCCAGTTAGACCGGTTCACGATGCGGCTCTCCCTCGGCTACCCGCCGCTCGCGGAGGAGGCACGGATGCTCGACGAGCAAACCAGTGCGCCGCCGCTCGACTCGCTGCCGGCAGTCGCCGGCGCGAACGACGTGCTCCGGCTCGCCGAGGCCGCACGGAACGTCTACGTCGAGGAGAGTCTCGGCCGCTACGTCGTCGCACTCCTCCGCCAGACGCGGGGCGACTCGCGCGTATATCTCGGCGCCAGCCCGCGCGCCGGGATCGCTCTGCTGCGGGTCGCCAAGGCACGGGCGCTCGCCGAGGGCCGCGAGTTCGTGGTGCCCGACGACGTGAAGGAGGTCGCGGTGCCGGTGCTCGCCCACCGGCTGATCCTCGCTCCCGAAGCGCGCTCGGCCGCGCTCGGGGCCGATGAGCTCGTCGCCGACGCGCTCGTGCACACTCCGGTCCCGGTCTGATGACCGCCCGGGGTCGGGCGGTACTCGGTCTCGGCGTCGTCTGCTGGATCGCGGCCGTCGTCTTCGGCTCTCGCGCGCTCTTCCCTGTGGCGGCGGGACTCGTCCTCGTCGTGCCCCTGGCGCTCGGGTGGGTGCGAATCACGCTCCGGCAGCCTCACGTGAGCCGACGGTGGTCGCACGAGAACCTGTTCGAACGTTGCGACGTCACGGTGGAGCTCGAGCTCGAACGCGAGCCCGGAGTGCCGCTGGCGACGGTGGTCGCCCACGAGCGCGTCGGGGAGCTCGCCGAACAAGAGGTCGAGCTGCGTCCACGTGGGCGGGGTCGCCATGCGGGCTCGTATCGCCTTCGCGACGTCCCGCGGGGACGGCACAGCTTCTCGCCGGTACGCCTGTCGATCAGCGACCCGTTCGGGCTGGCGGAGACGGAACTGTCGCTCGATGAGCGGCAGGCGCTCGTCGTCTACCCACGCCTGACGGAGCTCGACCACCTCTTCTTCGACGGCGGCGCGGGCCCCGAGCACGGTCGCAGGCTCCTGCTGCGGCGGCCGGTCGGGTTCGAGCTCCACAGCGTGCGCGACTACCAGCAGGGCGAGTCGCTGCGACGCGTGCACTGGCCGTCGACGGCGCGGCGCGGAGCACTGATGGTGAAGGAGCTCGAGGATTCGCCGCGCGACGAGGTCGCCGTGCTTCTCGACGGCGACGCCGCAGCCGTCGTCGGCTCACCGCCGGACTCGTCGTTCGACACCGCCGTTCGCGCGGCGGGCAGCATCCTGCTGGCTCAGCTCCGACGTGGCCGTCGTTGCGTACTGGCTCTGAACACCGCCGGCCGGGAGACGCAGAGCCTCTCCTCGGACGGGCCGGACTGGCAGCGCGTCCTCGAGCTTCTCGCCGCGGCCGAGCCCGACGCATCTCGGCCCGCGGCGGCCTTGCTCGAGTCGGGCGTCAGCCCCGCGACCCGATCGCTCGAGCTGGTCGTCGTCACCTCCCGGATCGAGCCCGCACTCGTCAACCGGCTGCTCGAGCGCGCGCTCACCCGCCGCGGCGCCGCGCTCGTCCACGTCGACGCCGGGAGCTTTGCCGGGCGCCCTCGGCGTCCGGAGCCTGCGCTCCTGCGCCTGCAGGCCGCCGGCGTGCCGATCTCGGTCGTGCGCCGGGGCGACGACCTCGCGGTCGCCCTCGCAGGAGTCGGCGCCGGGGAGATCGCGCATGCGTAGCGCAGCTCGGACGGTCAGCGCCATGGCGCCCGCGTTCGTCGTCGTCGCCATCGCGTGGCTGCGCTTCGAGCAGCCGCTCGCGCCGCTCTGGCGCGTGTTTGCGCTCGTCGCTCTTGCCCTCGCGGCGGCCACACCGCAGCGGCGCTCGCTTCGCCTGCTCGGCGGAGTGGTCGCGACGCTGATCGCCGCGCGGATCGTCTTCGGCGTCGACCTGTTGCCCTGGCGAGCCGCGAGCGGGTTCTCGACCCTGGGGACGCAGTTCAGCCGCGGCTTCTCGGACTTCTACGACACGCACCTTCCGTTCGACCCCGCCATCCACGTGGCGATGGCCGAGCTCGTCCTGGCCGCGATCTTCGGCTTCTCGCTGGTGGCCGCGATGCTCGCGGCCGAGCGCAAGGCGGTCGCCGCCGCATGCGCAGTGGTCCTCGGAGCGGGCTGGCCGGCCACTCTCCTCGGGCCGTCTGACGCCGTCCTGATGGGCGCCGTGATCCTGGTCGCCGCCCTTGTGGTGCTCGCCGGCCTCGGCTCGCGTCGTGTGCCGGCGCTGGCCGTGCCGGCGGTGGCGATCGTGGCGGCAGGTGCTCTCGCAGTCGGCTCGGCAACGGCATCGCGGCATCCACTTGTCCACTGGCAATCCTGGAACCTCGCGCACGCGGGAGCCGGTCCGGTCGGAGTCGGCTTCGTCTGGAACGCGCGCTACGACGGCCTCAAATGGCCGTCCCACCCGACCGTCGTCCTCGACGTCCAGTCGCATAAGCGACCGACCTACCTGCGTGCGGCCGTGCTCGACGACTTCGTCGGCGACCGGTGGAAGGTGGGGTTGCCCCGGCCGGCCGACTTCCTCGAGCCCGCTGCGGCGCTGCGGCCGGCGAACCAGACTCGTGAGCTCGTGACCGTGGAGGGGCTCGCCAACAGGGAGCTCGTGGGCGGCAGTGTCCCGGTCCGCTACCTCGTCGGAGGCTCAGAGCTCAAGCAGGACGTGCGGGGGCTCGTCTCCCTCGACGAGGGAGTCCCCCCGGGCTTCCAGTACACGGTGTGGAGCTACAGCCCGCGCGTGACTGCTGCCGAGCTCCGCCGCTCGCCTCCGGACTATCCGGCCGCGTTGATCCGCGGCGACATGTTCGACGTCGGTCGCGACGTGCCGATGCCCGCCTTCGGGGCTCGAGGTCGCGCCGCCTCGGTTCAGGGTCGGCTCGCGACCAGTCCGGATCTCTATCCGTACCGGCCCCTCGCACGTCTCGCGGACGAGGTCGCGGGCAGGGCCAGGACCCCGTACGACGCGGTCGCGCGCCTCGAGCAGTGGTTCCTCGTCTCCGGCGGGTTCACGTACTCGAACCACCCGCCCGTGATCTCGCCGCCGCTCGTCAGCTTCGTGATGCAGACGAGGGCCGGTTACTGCCAGTACTTCGCCGGAGCGATGACGCTCATGCTCCGCTACCTCGGCATCCCCGCTCGCGTAGCCGTCGGCTTCGCCGGCGGGACCTACAGTGCGAAGCGCCACGCCTGGCTCGTCACCGACCTGGACTCCCACGCCTGGGTCGAGGTCTGGTTCAAGGGATACGGCTGGCTGCCGTTCGACCCGACGCCTCCGGTTCCGGGTTCGACGCGGGTTCCGGCGCTGCCCGGGTCGAGCTTCCCCTTCGTGAGCAGCGGGCCGCCGTCGGTGCCGACCTTCCACGGCACCGCAGATTTCGCCGGAAAGTCCGCGGTCGCGAGCAAGCTCCGTCGTCAGAACGGGCTTGTCGGGCCGCATACCGGGGTCGGCCGCCTCGCCGTAGGCGAGGATCGGGGAAGGGGTGTCGGCAACCGCGCCTGGCCGGTGCTGCTCCTGCTGCTCGCGTTGGGTGCCACTGCCGGTGGGATCGTCGTGGTGAAGGCCGGCTTCCGTTTGAGCAGACGCGCAGTTCGAGACCCGCGCCGCGTGGCCGCTGCCTGCCGGGAGGAGCTTGCGTTGTTCCTCGTCGACCAGCGCATCGACGTGCCGCCGAGCGCAACGCTTCGGGAGCTCGGCGAACTCGTCCGGTTCGAGTTCGGGGCCGACCCCGCCTCGTTCGTCGCTGCGGCGAGCGCCGCACGCTTCGCTCCGCGCGACGCTGCGTCGCCTGCGGCCCGCGCGGCGCGGCGCGAGCTCTCGGCGCTCCTCGACGACACCCGCCGCGGGCTCACGAGGTGGGAACGGATCCGCGGCTTGTTCTCGGTGCGCTCGCTCGCCCGCCGCGCAACAGCGGTTGACGCATCCGCTTCACTGGAAAGCGTGAGTGTGGGGTCATGAGCGAGTCCACGTACAGCCTCTTCCAGCGCGGCCGCCGGCATCTGCGGGCGGGCATGGCCGCGCAGGCGACGGTCTCGCTCGAGAAAGCGAAGCGGCGCGAGCCGGACAAGGAGTCGATCCGCGAGGCGCTCGGAATCGCGTACTTCCGGATCCGGCGCTGGAGCGAGGCCGAAGCCGAGTTCCGCAAGCTGCTCGAGCTCTCGCCGGTCAACGACTACGCGCACTACGCGCTCGGCCGCAGCCTCGAGAAGCAGGGCCGGGACGCCGAGGCGAACCGGCACTACAAGCTTGCGAGCTCGCTCCGGCCCGAGTCGGACCAGTATCGGGCCCGCATTCGCGAGCTGGAGTAGGACGGCTCCGCGACGCGGCCCTGCGGCGCAGTCACCGCTTCGCGGAGCCCTCCTATAGCTTCGCCCCATGCGGGCGGTGGTGCAGCGCGTGTCGCGGGCTCGGGTCGGGCCGGGCGGCGAGATCGGCCGGGGGCTCTGCGTGCTGCTCGGCGTCGCCCGCGGAGATGGCGAGGAGGAGGCGCGACGGCTGGCGGGCAAGGTTGCGCGGCTCCGGATCTTTCCCGACGACACCGGACGCTTCGACCGCTCGGTCTTGGATGTCGGCGGCGCGGTGCTCGTCGTTTCCCAGTTCACGCTCATCGCGGACACCGCGAACGGGAACCGGCCGAGCTTCGCCGACGCGGCGCCGCTCGAGCAGTCGGAGCCGATCTACGAGCGGTTCTGCGAGGAGCTTCGTGTGCTCGGGTTGCCGGTCGAGACCGGTGTGTTCGGCGTGAAGATGGAGCTCGAGCTCGTGAATGACGGGCCGGTCACGATCGTCCTCGACACATGACGCTCGCCGAGCTCGAGGAGCGGAGGGCGTACGAATGCCGGCTTACGCAGGACCGCGCACTCGAGACGCTCGACGACGCGGAGGCGTTTCTCCGCGACCGTGGTCTTCTCACCCGGACCGCGGACTCGGCGCTGCCGAGTCTGTTCGAAGCCTGCCACGAGGAGCCGTATGCGCGCGACAAGCCCGGGTTCGGGCAATGGCCGGCGACTAGGTTCCCGTGGTTCGGCCGGCTCGGGATGCGCGGCTTTCTCACCCTTGCGATCCATCGCGGCAAGAGCCTCCTCGTCAGCGACGAGGTCGCAGACCTCCTCGATCCGATCTGCCGCGCCGAGATTGCGCGGATGGAGGCCGACGACGAGGGCTGGCGGAGGCTACTGCGTCACCTCGCGGATGCCGGTCCGTCGGAGCTCGACGATCTCCAGACCGAGCTGTCGCTGGCGCCGAAGGAGTTGAAGAGCATCCGCTCGCCTCTCGAGCGCTGCGGTGCGATCGTCGCCCGCTCGATCGTGTACGAGGAGCCCCACCGGCACACGAGCCTCCTCGCCCGCTGGGATCAGGTGCACCAGGAGCCGAGCGGCGCCGACTCCCCAGGGCAGGCGCTCGGCGACCTGCTCTGTGCCGGGGTACGGGCAGCTGTCGTGGCACCAGAACGGGAGCTGGCCCGCTGGTTCTCGTGGAGCTGGTACTGGGATGACGGCCTCCCCGACGAGCTCGTCTCGGCCGGAAGGCTCGTCCGCGTCGAGGGCCGCGTGGCGGCCGGCGGCTGACACGCTGCTACACTCGCCGCACCACATTTCGGTAGTTCTGAAATGGGCCTGCGGGCCCATTTTTTGTGACGAGGACAGCGATGCCCACGACATTCGAGAGAGAGCGCCAGTTGCAGAAGGAGATCGCACCGCGGGTCGAGCACGACCTGCCGGGCGTGGACGTGCTCGCCGTCGAGCTGCTCACGCCGTCCCGTTTCTGCGTCTACGTCGACCACCCGGACGGCGTCGACCACGCGCTGTGCCGGCGCGTCACCGACGTCCTCCGCGACTACCTCCGCGACTACGCGATCGAGGTGTCGTCGCCGGGGCTCGACCGCCCGCTGCGGCGCCAGGAGCACTTCGCCGCGGCGCAGGGGCATCGCGTCCGCCTACGCACGGCCGGCAAGAAACTGCGCGGCGAGGTCCTCGCCGCCAACGAACAGAGCGTGACAGTCGCCGTTTCGGACGGCGCCGAGACCGAGATCCCGTACGCCGAGATCGTCCGGGCCAATCTCATCCACGAGGGAGCGTGACATGACCCAGGAGATCATCGAGGCCGTTCGCGAGATCGAGCGCGACAAGGGAATCGAGGAGGGCGCGCTGGTCGCAGCCCTCGAGGACGCGCTGCTCGCCGCGTACAAGAAGACGCCCGGCGCGTCGCGTCACGCGACCGTCGAGATGGACGACCACACCGGCGACTTCCGCGTCTTCTCGGTCGAGCTGCCGTCCGACATCGAGGAGCGCCTGCTCGACGAGGCGCGCGAGCGCAAGCTCGAGGAGCTCGAGAAGCTCGAGGAGGAGACCGGCGAGCGCCAGCACACGCTCATCTCCGACGACGACCTCGACATCGACTGGTCGGACGTCCCCGAGGACGACGTCAAGCGCGAGGACGTCACGCCGGAAGGCTTCGGCCGCATCGCCGCGCAGACCGCGAAGCAGGTCATCCTGCAGCGGATCCGCGAGGAGGAGCGGCGGATGATGTACGACGAGTACATCGACCGCGTGACCGAGGTCGTCACCGGCATCGTCCAGCAGGCCGGCGACCGGAACAACGTTCTCGTCGATCTCGGCAAGGTCGAGGCGCTGCTGCCGCGCTCCGAGCAGGTGGACGGCGAGCGCTACGAGCAAGGGTCGCGGATCAAGGCAGTGATCACCGAGGTGCGCTTGGGGACGAAGGGCCCGCAGGTCATCCTCTCGCGGCGCGATCCGGAGCTGATCAAGACGCTGTTCGAGCTCGAGGTGCCCGAAATCGCCGACGGTCTCGTCGATATCCGCGGTGTCGCCCGCGAGCCGGGCTACCGCTCGAAGATCGCCGTCGAGTCGCACGCGCAGGGCGTCGACCCGGTCGGCGCATGCGTCGGGCCGCGCGGGTCGCGCGTTCGGATGGTCGTCTCCGAGCTGCGCGGCGAGAAGATCGACATCATCCCGTGGAACCCGGAGCCCGCGAGGTTCGTCGCGAAGGCTCTCTCGCCGGCGCGCGTCCGCGAGGTCTATCTCGACGACGAGGGCCGCGAGGCGACAGTGGTTGTCCCCGACGACCAGCTCGCGCTCGCGATCGGCAAGGAGGGTATGAACGCCCGCCTCGCCGCGCGTCTCACCGGCTGGAAGATCGACATCCAGAGCGACACCGAGTTCGCGCAGGCGGAGGCCGACGCGGCCTTCGGCGGCGGGGACGGCGAGGGCGGGGAGGACTACTCGGGCCGCTGCGGCGCGATCCTGTCCAACGGCAAGCGGTGCCCGAACGCGGCGCTGCCCGGTTCCAAGTACTGCGGCGTGCCCGCGCACCAGGAGTTGGCGCTTCACGACTCGGACGACGAGGAGCCGGTGGTGACCGAGGAGGAGCCGGAGCTCGAGGCACTCGCCGACACGATGGAGCCCGACGCGGAGAGCGTCGGCCCGTCGCTGCCCGAGCCCGAGGTGCCGGCGATCGACTCCGAGGCACCGGCCGATGTCGCTGCGACGCATGGGCCGGACGCTGTTGCCGTCACCGAGGCGGAGGGCGAGGTCGACCTCGACACCGTCGTCCCGCATCCGCAGATCGCGGCGGAGGCCGACGGGACGGACGGCATTCCGATCGAGGCCGCCGAGCCGGCGGAGGAGCAGTCGTAGGGCGCGAGCCCGTGCGGCGCTGCGCCGGCTGCGGCCGTCGCGCGCCGAAGCGCGATCTGCTCCGCTTCGCGGCTCGAGAAGGCGTCCTCGTAGCCGGCCGGAAGGAACCGGGCCGTGGTGCCTACACGTGCCGCGAGCTGGCGTGCTTCGACCGTGCGGTAGAGCGCGGCATGTTCGCGCGCGTACTGCGACAGCAGCTGCGCGTGGGGCCGGAACTGCGGGGCCTTTACACTGGTGGCGGCCATGGCTAATGGAGGCAACAGACCGAATCGTCCGCTCCGCCCACGCGGCGGAGGTGGACCGGGCAACCGGCGTCGTCGCGTCGTCATCGACCAGGGGGGTGCCCGCCCCTCGCGCGAGCAGCGGCAGGCGCGCCAGGACAGCCGGCCCCGCGAGCCGCGCGCGCCGGCTCCGCCGCCGACGGGTCCGGTCTCGGTCGAGTCCGGCATCAGCGTTCAGAACCTCTCTCAGGCGCTCGGCGTGCCGATGGCGAACATCATCAAGATCCTCATGGGCCTGGGTCAGATGCGCACCGCGACGCAGTCTCTGTCGGACGAGGAGGTCGAGCTGATCGCGACCGAGGTTGGTCGCGAGGTGACGATCAAGCACGCCGCCGACGAGGAGGAGGAAGAGGAGACGTTCGACGACCCGGAGGAAGCGCTCAAGGCGCGGCCGCCGGTCGTCACGATCATGGGCCACGTCGACCACGGCAAGACGACGCTGCTCGACGCGATCCGCAACGCGCGCGTGGTGGCCACCGAGGCCGGCGGCATCACCCAGCACATCGGTGCGTACCAGGTCGACGTCGACGGCCGCAAGATCACCTTCCTCGACACTCCCGGCCACGAGGCATTCACCGCGATGCGCGCCCGCGGCGCGAAGGTGACCGACATCGCAGTTCTCGTGGTCGCCGCCGACGACGGCGTGATGCCGCAGACGAAGGAGTCGATCGCGCACGCGCGTGCCGCCGAGGTGCCGATCGTGGTCGCGGTGAACAAGATCGACCTGGCCGACGCGAATGTGGATCGCGTCAAGGGCGAGCTGGCGCAGGAGGATCTGCAGCCGGAGGAGTGGGGAGGCTCGACGCAGTTCGCCGAGGTCTCCGCCAAGACGCA
>DATFHC010000062.1:0-13883 GCA_035248765.1 Gaiellaceae bacterium | reverse complement strand
GAGCCTGGGGCGATCCCCGGTTCACGTCGGCGAACGGGCCCGGGCTCAGGCCCGAGGTTCCGCTCGAGGTCCTGCCGCATCCGGCCGACCGCAGCATCCTCCTCGCCACGCGACTCGCCGTGCAGTCGCAGGCGCGCCTCTCCGCCTCGGTGACCGGGCCCGGTCGCAGGGCGGTCCCGATCCTCGGCAAGGGCAGCCGTCTCGGCGTCCGCCTCCACGCCGGTGCGTTTCGTGTGGTGCGCGCGTACCGCTCGCGGCCCGGCACGGTCGTCGTCCGCCTGCGGCTGAACGTACGCGGCTGGCGGCCCGGCTCCTACAAGCTTCGCGTCGCCGCGGTCGACCCGTGGGGACGCCGCCGGGGCCGGACGCTGCGGTTCCGCTATCCCTGAGCGAGGGCGCGCAGGCTGAGCAGCTCGTAGGCGACGTTCGCCGCGGCGAGCGCCGTCTGCCCGCCGGGACCGTCGTACGGCGGCGAGACCTCCACGACGTCTGCGCCCGCGAGGTCGATCCCGCGCAGGGCTCGGAGGAAGGAGAGCGCCTCCGCCGTCGAGAGGCCGCCGACCTCCGGCGTTCCCGTCCCGGGAGCGAAGGCCGGGTCGAGGACGTCGATGTCGAAGGAGAGGAAGACGGGCCTTCGGCCGGCACGTTCTCGTACGAGGCTCGCGTAGCTCCCCGGACCGTGGCCGCGCAGCTGGTCGCAGGAGAGGACGACGAAGCCGATCTCGCGCGCAGACTCGATGTCCTCCGCCTCGTAGACCGAGCCTCGTAGGCCGGCCTGGACGGAAGCCTCCGGCTCGATCAGCCCCTCCTCGAGGGCCCGCTTGAACGTCGTGCCGTGAAAGAAGCGCTGGCCGAAGTACTCGTCCCACGTGTCGCCGTGGGCGTCGAGCTGGACGAGGGCGAGCGGACCGTGGCGGCGCGCGAGAACACGCAGCTCGGCGAGCGTGACGGAGTGATCGCCGCCGAGCGCGAGCGGGAAGACTCCGGCCTCTACGAGCGCCGCGAGCGCCTCCTCCACCTGGCCGTAGGTGCGCTCGGTGTCCCCCGGCGAGACGGGCACGTCGCCGTAGTCGACGATCGAGAGCGTTTCGACGACGTTGACGCCCAGCGCCGGGTTGTACGGCCTCAGCAGCGCCGACGCCGACCGGATCGCCTCGGGGCCGAAGCGCGGCCCCGTGCGGAAGCTCGTCGCGGTGTCGAACGGGATGCCGTAGACGGCCGCGTCCACGCCGGTGAGGTCGGTGGTGTACGGCGCGCGCATGAACGTCCGGATCCCCGCGAAGCGCGGCATGACCCGCGCGTCGAGCGGCCGGTGGTGCGTCATCAGCGCGTCTGCGGGAAGCCGAGGTCGATCTGAGACGTCGCCGGGTCGGGCCACCGTGAGGTGACGACCTTGCCGCGTGTGTAGAAGTCGATCGCCTCGGGCCCGTAGACGTGGAGGTCGCCGAAGAGCGACGACTTCCAGCCGCCGAACGAGTAGTACGCGACGGGCACCGGGATCGGCACGTTGATCCCGACCATCCCCGCCTGCACGTCGAACTGGAACTGCCGCGCCGCGCCACCGTCCCGCGTGAAGATCGCGACGCCGTTGCCGTAGGGACTCTCGTTGACGAGCCGCACTGCTTCCTCGTAGGTCTCGACGCGAGTGACGCCGAGCACCGGCCCGAAGATCTCGTCGGCGTACGCCTTCATCGCGGGCGTCACGCCGTCGAGCAGGCTCGGGTTGAGGAAGAAGCCCTCCGCCGGCACGCCCTCGCGGCCGTCGACGATGACGGTCGCACCCTCGGCCGGCGCGTTCTCGACGTACGACGCGACCTTGTCCCGGTGCTCGCGCGTGACGAGCGGGCCCATCTCGGACGAAGGGTCCATCCCGTCCCCGACCCTGACCTTCGGGATTCGCTCGCCGATCGCCGCCACGAGCTTGTCGCCGACGTCTCCCACTGCCACGACGACGGAGACGGCCATGCAGCGCTCCCCCGCCGAGCCGTAGCCCGCGGAGATGGCGGCGTCGGCGGCCGCGCCGACGTCGGCGTCGGGGAGGACGATCATGTGGTTCTTTGCGCCCCCGAGCGCCTGGCAGCGCTTGCCGTTCGCCGTCGCGTTCTCGTACACGTAGCGCGCGATCGGCGTCGATCCGACGAACGAGATCGCCGCGATGCCGGGATGCTCGAGCAGCGCGTCGACGGCGACCTTGTCGCCCATGATGACGTTGAAGACGCCGTCGGGCAGGCCGGCCTCGCGCACCAGCTCGGCGACCCAGAGCGAGGCGGACGGATCCTTCTCGGACGGCTTGAGCACGAAGCAGTTGCCGGACGCGATCGCCGGCGCCCACATCCACATGGGCACCATCGCCGGGAAGTTGAACGGCGTGATCCCCGCGACGACACCGAGCGGCTGGCGGATCGAGTAGACGTCGATCCCCGTCGAGGCCTGCTCGGAGTGCTCGCCCTTGATCAGGCTCGGAATCCCGCAGCAGGTCTCGACGACCTCGAGCCCGCGCGTCACCTCTCCGAGCGCGTCGGAGAAGACCTTGCCGTGCTCGCGGACGAGGATCTCCGCGACCTCGTCGCGCCGCGCATGAAGCAGCTCCCGGATGCGGAAGAACAGCTCGGCCCGTTTTGCCAGCGACGTCTTGCGCCACGCAGGGAAGGCTTCGTGTGCCGCGCGGACGGCCGCGTCCACCTCCTCGACGGTCGCGAAGTCGACGGCACCCGTCTGGCGGCCGGTCGCCGGGTTGAAGACGGGGCCGCTGCGACCGGAATCGCCGTCGACGCGGCGACCTCCGATCCAGTGCGGGATTCTCGTGGTGGCGGGGGCGTCGACGGTCTCGGTCATGACTCGTAGGGTAACGCCGTCGGATCGCGGACGTACCCTCGGAGGTGTGAAGGAGCCTTGCCCGCGCTGCAACGCCGAGATGGAGTGGCGTCACGGCACGTATCAGTGCCCGAAGTGCCGCTTCAAAGTTGGCTGTTGCGAAGGCGAGACGGGTGACTGCCGGGACCCGGGCTAGGCTCGAGGAGCTCGAGCGGTCGAGGCTCGACCCGGGCTCGAGCGAGCTGCTCGTCGTTCTCTGCTGGCTCGTCAAAGACGAAGTGGCGATTGACGAAGGCGAGCTGAACGCGGCGCGCCGGCGCGCGATGTTCGTGCTCGCGGCCGGCGGCGATCCGCATCGCGACCTCGGGCTCGACTCGATCGCCGCGGAACGGCTCGCCGACGAGCTCGACACGCCCGAGCGGCGGGCGCGGCTGGCGGCCGCGCTCGCCGAGCTGCCGGCGGACGATCTTCCCGCGGTGGCCGCCGCAGCCGAATCGCTGCACGCCGATCCGGAGCTTGCCTGGCGCTCGTTTGCGCTCTCGCTCCTCGCGGACGAACTGGCTGACGAGTAGATGCGCGAAAGCACGCTCGCGGTCGCGGAGCTGCCCGCGACCCTCAGCCTTCCCGAAGACGCGGCGCGCGCCGGAATCATTCCGCTCCACCCCGCCAGCGACGGCTCGCGCCATCAGTTCCTGTTCGAGCATCTCGCGGACACGCTCGTCCCTCGTGGCGTCGCCGTGCTCCGCTTCGATCGCCGTCCTTCGCCGGACGACGACGACATCCCGTTCGCCGTGCAGGCCGACGACGCGCTCGCGGCGCTCCGCCTTCTTCGCACACAGATCGAGTCGGGACCGGTTGGCCTGTGGGCCTGGAGCCAGGGAGCCTGGGCGGCGGCACTCGCAGCGGCACGATCGCAGGAAGTGGCGTTTCTCGTCCTGCTCGCAGCGTGCGGCGTCAGCCCGGCGGAGCAGATGCGCTACGGGACGGCAGAGCAGCTGCGACGTAATGGCTACGGCGACGACGACGTGAGCGAGCTCGCCGAGCTTCGGGAGGCGTTCGAAGGCTCGATTCGTGACCCGGACCGCTTCGCCGCCGCGCAAGGAGTGATCGACGGCTACGCCAACCGCCCCTGGTTCCCGCTCTCGTACGTTCCACGCAGGCTCGACCCGTCGGACGACTGGCCCGACATGGATTTCGATCCGGCTCCGATCATCGCCGAGGTGCACTGTCCAGTCCTTCTCTTCTACGGCGGAGAGGACGAATGGACTCCGATCGAGCCGAGCATCGATGCCTGGCTGAGTGCTGCCGCAAACGCCGGCAACACGGACCTCACCGTCGTCCGGCTTCCCGGCACCGACCACGCGCCAACGCTGAGCGGCGTCCACGAGCGCAACGCGATCAGCCCGGCCTACACCGATGCCTTGACGGAATGGCTCGACCACCGGCTCGCCGAGCTGTAACCGAGCCGAAAACCGACTACCCTGGACGGCACTCCGTGGCGATCTCGAGACCGCAACCTCGCCGTCGGTTGAAGCTTCCCCGCAATTTGCCTCACCGTCGAGGCCTTCAGCCGTACTCGCGCGTCGACGCGCCGTACTTCCGCAGCCCCGGCTTCTACGTCCGGGTCGGCGGACTGGCGGTCATCG
The DNA here is from genome assembly GCA_035248765.1 of Gaiellaceae bacterium. Classification (GTDB taxonomy): domain Bacteria; phylum Actinomycetota; class Thermoleophilia; order Gaiellales; family Gaiellaceae; genus Palsa-739. The sequence continues at coordinate 9,423 of DATFHC010000062.1, read as the reverse complement.
TCGCCGCGGGGCTCTCGCTGCTCCTGTTACGCGCCTGGTCCATCCAGGTCCTGCACGGCAGGCAGTACGCCGCGAAGGCGCACAAACAGGCCTTCCGCACGGTGCCCCTGCTTGGTGCGCGCGGCGCGATCGTCGACGACCGCCGGAGACCGATCGCCGGCACGACCGGCCGCGTGGTGATCGACGCGGATGCCGCCTCGCTCGGCAGCCGTGACGCGCACGGTCGCTGGAGTCCGAGCGCCGACGGACTTCGCGCGATTCGCCGGCTCGCGCGGCTCAGCGGCTCGCGCTGGGGGCTCCTCGTCGCCCGCATCCGGCACGACGTGTACCAGTCGCCGTTCGCGCCTGCGGTCGTCATCCAACACCCGAGCGCGGCGCTTACGGCGTATTTGCAGGAGCGGAGCGACAAGTTTCCCGGATTCAAGGTCGAGGGCGAGGCGATCCGGAGCTATCCACAGGGTGCGTTCGGCAGCGAGTTCCTCGGGCTGCTCGGGTCGATCAGCAAGCCGGAGCTCAAGTCCCACGCGTACAAGTGCGGACAGCCGGGCGAGGTCGTTGGACAGAGCGGCGTCGAAGCGGAATACGACTCGGTCCTGAACGCGTGCTTCGTCGAGGCGAGGGTCCCGGTCGACTCCCTCGGCCGCATCGCCGGAGCGCTCCGCATACCGCAGCAGAAGCAGCCGCCGACCCTGCAGCTCTCAATCGACACGCGCCTCCAGCGAGCGGCACAGAACGCGCTGCTCTACGGGATGGAGCAATCGCGCCTCAACCACTACTCGCCGACCGGCGCCTCCGCGATCGCGATCAATCCGTGGACGGGTGCGATCAAGGCGCTGGTCAGCTATCCGACCTTCAACCAGAAGCTCGCCGCGAAGAAGCCCGCCTACCTCGCGCACCTGTACAAGGAGAACCACACGACACCGACCGTGAACCGGGCGATCGGCGGCAGCTATCCGACGGGCTCGACCTTCAAACCGCTCATCGCCGAGGCTGCGCTCAGCGCCGGGATCATCAACCCGTCCACACCGCTCCTCTGCTCCGGCTCCTTCGCTCTCGGCGACACGATCTTCCACAACGTCGAGGCCGGGGTCAACGAGTACATGAGCCTGCCGACAGCGCTCGAACAGTCGTGCGACACCTGGTTCTACCGGCTCGGCGACCGGGTCTGGCAGGCGGACCCCGGGAAGCAGGGAACGCTGATCCAGCAGTGGGCGCGCAAGCTCGGGCTCGGTCACGAGCCGCCGATCGACCTGACCGGCGCGACGTCCGGCTATCTCCCGACCCCGGGCTCGGTGTTCAACAGGCGCTTCCACTTCCCCTGGACGGAGGGCCAGACGATCAACCTCGCGATCGGGCAGGGCGCGCTCCAGGTCAGCCCGCTCCAGCTCGCCGTCGCCTACTCGGCACTGATCAACGGCGGCACCGTCGTACGCCCGCATGTGGGCGAGGCCGTCATCCAGGACGGCGTGCGCAAGATGCTCCACTACAAGCCGGTGCGGAGACTGCATCTCTCGCCGTACACATGGGCGATCAAGGAGGGGTTGTACGAGGCCGCCCATGGTTCGACGGGGACGTCGGCCTCGGTGTTCGGCACGTTCCCGATCCCGGTCGCAGGCAAGACGGGCACCGCCGAGGCGCCGCCGCTCGGCGTCCACTCCTGGTACGCGTCGTGGGCTCCGTACAACAATCCGAAGCTCGTCGTCGTCGTGATGATCGAGCACGGCGGCTACGGCGCCGAAGCCGCTGCGCCGACGGCGAAGCGGATCTACCAGGCGTACTTCCACCCGAAGTCCTCCTAGGACGCGGGATTGAGTCTGGTGCCTGTATGGGCGACAATCCGGACATGACGACGTCACCATCGCTCGCGCAGCCGGAGATCCAGGCTGCGCTCATCTCCGAGGCGCTCAGCTCGGCGGGTGTCGGTTTCCTCGTCTGGGACGAGAACCGTCGCTACATCGCCGCAAACGATGCGGCCTGCGAGATCCTCGGCACGACGCTGGACGAGCTGCTCGGCCAGCAGGTCGGTGGGCACACAATCGCGGGCGCGGAAGCGCTCGAAGAGGCGCTTGGAGGAGGCTTCTCCTCCGGCCGGGCGGTCGTGGAGCGGTTCGACGGACGCGGACCGATCGACATCTTCTACGTGACCTTCACGACGAAGACCGCCGGGATGCCGTTCATGGCGACGGTGATCGCACCGCTCCGGGCCTAGGCCGTCTCCGTCGTCGACGGAGCTTTACGCCCTGACGCGCTGGTCGTAGAGGTAGAGCGCGACGAGACTCAGTGGATCGTTGCCTTCGAGCTCCGGCCGAGCAACGATCGCCTCCGAGACGATCGCATCGAAACGGGCCGGAGGCACCAAACGGCCATCGGGCCTTCGACAGTGAAACATTCGAGTGAACCACTGATCCAGCGATAGAAGAAGCAGGGCTCTGCGACGATGATTGTTCCTACGAGCCCCGGCTGCGGCGGGTTCGCAACGAGAATCGGAAGGGCTCTGGATTTGCGGATCCGTGTTAGTTCTGCGGAGCTGATCGACGAACTGCTGGCGTTCCTGCGGGCTGAACCAAGCGCAGTCGTCGAGCAGATATCAGACGACGAGGCGGAGGTCACGCTGCTCGGCTCCTACCACGAAGACGCACTGCGGATGGAGCTATATCTGCGCCTGCGGGCTTGGGAGGCCGCGCACAGCGCCGATGGCGTACACGTGGAGATCGTCAGCTGAGTCGTGGCGCCCTGGCCAAGACCGGGGCGTTTTTACCGTGCCCTTACGGGATGCCTATTGACGGATTGGCGGCGCCGGCCAACGATGTCCACTAGGGGAGGCGTCGCAATCTGGCAAAAAGGAGATTCGGAATGAAGAAGCTGCTCCCGTTCGCGATCGCCGCCCTGATGATCCCGGGTGTCGCGCTCGCCAAAGGGCCGAACCCGAGGGCGGGGACACACACCAACCAGGGCAAGGCCAAGGTCATGTACGTGCTCAAGGGCATGATCTACAACTACCTCGCCTACGACGCGGGGACGAGCACGCCCGGGTCGATCACCATCGACGTCAAGCATTCGAACCGGCACGGCAAGCTACTCGTCGGCCAGACGATCACCGTCACACTGGGCGCGAACTCGAGAGTCCTGATGGACAATGGTGTGACCTCGATCGCTGCTTCACAGCCCGGTGACAGCGGCATGGTCAAGGTCCGGGGGCCGCGGATGGCCTTCAAGGGCGCCGCGTCTCTCGACCTGCAGAACGCGCTCGCGGCTCAGCCGGCGCACATGGTCATCGATTGGGGAGCGCCCAGCACGAGCTAGCGGGACGGCCTTCATCCGGCACCGACGTGGCGCCGGGGCCAACACGTTGCACCGAGCGGCCGCCCACAAGGCGGCCGCTCCTCGTTCTGGCCGCTCTCGGCGTAGCCTCCGCGAGGGAGGCATTGGCCAAGCTCTGGCGAATTCCATGGCGGGGCGGAACTCTGCGGTGAACCCCTTCCCCTGAGGCCCGCCCCAATCCACAAGCGGCGGCCGCGGCCTGCTCGGCCGAGCGGGGCTTTAGAGAGAGAGCGGATGATGGGACTCGAACCCACGACCTTCTGCATGGCAAGCAGACGCTCTAGCCAACTGAGCTACATCCGCGCGGGCGGCCAGTATAGCCCTGCCTTTCAGCGACCGGCCGCGTCCAGAGCCTCATTGACGAGCCGGTCGGCGAGCTCGTTGTGCTCACGGCGGACGGCCGTGTAGCTCACCTTCCCGAGTCGCCTGGCGAGACGTGCGGCCTCGAGCGAGAGCTCGCGGAGTGCCTCGTTCTTAACCCGGTACTCGCCGGTCATCTGCTTCACGAGGAGCTCCGAGTCGGAGACGACCTCGACCTCGCCGACCTGCAGCTCGGCCGCGCGCTCGAGGCCGGCGACGAGGCCCCGGTACTCGGCGACGTTGTTCGTCGCGACGCCGATCGCCTCCCCGTGGGCGGCTAGCACCGTGCCGTCGTCCGCTTCGAGGACGTAGCCGAATGCGGCGGGCCCGGGATTGCCGCGTGCGCCGCCGTCGGTGTAGAGCCGCGCTTTCACGAGATGAGCTCGTAGACGTCGAACGCCGGCTCTTCGTACGGATGGGCACGGCGCAGTGCCGTGAGCACGTCGTCCTGCCGGTCGGCGGGGAAGACGGTCTCGAGCCTCAGCTCGGCGACGCGTTCCTCGCGGCCGGCCCGGCCGACGTTCGGCGACGTCCCCTCGCCGCCGAGGAAGGTGCCCGTTCCCTCCGTGTACCACGAGCAATGCTCGTAGTCCCCGATCCGACCGGCGCCGGCCGCGAAGAGCGCCTCGCGAACCGCGTCGAGCGCCTCCCGTGGCACGAACACGACGAGCTTGCGGTTCACGCGAACACGGTGTCGATCGCGTGGAGCGTCGCGTCGTCGAGCTCGACGCCCGAGGCAGCCGCGTTGTCGCGCAGCTGCTCCGGGCGCGAGGCGCCGACGATCGCGCTTGCGACGTTCGGCTCCCGGAGAATCCACGCGAGCGCCAGCTGCACCATCGTGAGCCCGAGCCCGTCGGCGATGGGCCGCAGCCTCTCCACGCGCTCGAGCCGCTCGCGGGTGAGGTATTCGGACATGAGGTCGCCGCGTGCGCTCGCCCGTGTCCCCTCGCCGAACTCCTCGTCCACTCGGTACTTGCCGCTCAGCACGCCCTGCGCCAGCGGCGAGTAGACGATCTGGGAGATGCCGTTCTCTCGCGAAGCCGGGATCACCTCCTGCTCCGGCTCGCGATAGAGGAGCGAGTACTCGGGCTGCGACGAGACCGGCTTCGCGAAGCCGTGCTCGCGGCAGATGTCGACGCCGCGCTGGATCTGCTCGCCGTTCCAGTTCGAGACACCGATGAAACGGACCCTGCCGGCGTTCACCACCTCGGTGAACGCCGCGAGCGTCTCTTCCAGTGGAACGTCCTCGTCGAAGCTGTGCGCCTGGTACAGGTCGACGTGGTCGAGCTGCAGCCGGCCGAGTGAGTCGTCGATCTGCTTGTGGATCTGCTCGCGGGAGAGTCCGCGATCGCCGTTCGGCATCTCTGCCCACAGCTTCGTCGCCACGACGAACGAGTCGCGCGGCCGGCCCGCGAGGGCCCGACCGAGGATCTCCTCGGAGCGGCCCTGGCTGTAGATGTTCGCGGTGTCGAAGAAGTTCACCCCGGCGTCGAACGCGGCATCGACGAGTGCGATCGCGTCGTCGTCGGCGAGACTCCCGCCGAAGGTCGTCCACGTGCCGAGGCAGATCTCCGAGACCCGGAGGTCGCTGTCGCCCAGCTGCCGGTAGTTCACTAGACCTCGGTGTCGATCTGCGCGCGCTGGAGGCGGCCGGAGTAGTCGACGTAGATCGACTTCCACTCCGTGAACACGTCGAGCGCGGCCTGGCCCGCTTCGCGGTGCCCGTTGCCGGTGTCCTTCGTGCCGCCGAACGGCAGATGCACCTCGGCGCCGATCGTGCCGGCGTTGACGTACGTGATCCCGGCCTCGAGGTCGCGCATCGCACGGAACGCGGCGTTGACGTCCTGCGTGAAGATCGAGGACGACAGGCCGTACTTGATGCCGTTCGAGACACGGATCGCCTCGTCGAGGTCTCCGACAGGGATGATCGCCGTCGTCGGCCCGAAGATCTCCTCCTGCGCGATCCGCATCTGCGGGTCGACGTCGGCGAAGACGGTCGGCCGGTAGAAGAAGCCCTTGCCGAGGTCGCCCTCGCTCGCGATCTCTCCGCCGGTAAGGAGCTTTGCGCCCTCGTCCTTGCCGATTCCCGTGTAGGAGTCGATCTTTTCGAGCGCGGCGCGGTTGATGACCGGGCCGATGTCGGTGTCGTCCTCCCAGCCGGGGCCGAGGCGCAGCTTTTCGACGCGCTCGACGAGCCGTGACTGGAGCGCGTCGTACACGCCACGCTGCGCGATCACGCGCGACGCGGCGGTGCAGCGCTGCCCGGATGTGCCGAATGCCGACCAGAGGATCCCGTCGACGGCCAGTTCGACGTCCGCGTCGTCGAGGACGATGATCGCGTTCTTGCCGCCGAGCTCGAGGTGGACGTGCGTGAGCGTGTCGGCCGCGGCCTTCAGCACCTCGACCCCCGTTTCCCTCGACCCGGTCAGCGTGATCACGCGTGTGTCGGGATGGCGCACGAGCCGCTCGCCGACCGTGCTTCCGCCCCCGTGGACGATGTTCACGACACCGCTCGGAATGCCGGACTCGACGAGAAGCTCGACGAACCGCTCCGCGAGTGCGGGTGTGTCCGTCGCCGGCTTGAGCACGACGGTGTTGCCGCAGACGAGCGCCGGGATGAGCTTCCACGACGGGATCGCGACGGGGAAGTTCCACGGCGTGATCGCGCCGACGACGCCGATCGGCTGGCGCACGCTCATGTTCCACTTGTCGCGCAGCTCGGACGGCGTGGTATGCCCGAAGAGGCGCCTGCCCTCGCCGGCCATGTAGTACGTGATGTCGACGGCCTCCTGGACGTCTCCGCCGGCCTCTGCCTTCACCTTCCCCATCTCGCGCGTCATCAGGTCGGTGAGCGCCGGCTTCTCCTGCTCGAGCAGCCGCGCGAGCCGGAAGAGGATCTCGCCGCGCTTCGGTGCCGGCACGAGCCGCCATTCCGCGAACGCCTCCTTCGCGACCGCGACGGCGCGGTCGACGTCCTCGGCGCCGGAGCGCGGGAAGATGCCGATCGTCTCGCCGGTCGCCGGGCTGGTGCTCTCGAAGGTCTCGCCGGAAGCAGCGTCCACCCACTCGCCGCCGATGAAGTTCTTGAAGGATTGAGCTGCAGTCGTCGCCATAGAGGCGAGACTAGCGGCGCCGCCACCGGCCGGTAGCTGCCACCGTCACGTCTGCGTGACGCGAACGCACGGATGTGTAGCGCGATCGCTCGATTCGGCTTGCCTGCGCGAGGCTGCGCGTGACCGTTTCGTAACGGTGGCTGCTACCGGCCGTACGGCACGGAGCGAGCCGACGCCTCGCGGGGAGGCGGACTACTCCTCGGGAAGGTCGGTATCCGGGAAGGTGCCCGGGTGGGCGCGGCGACGGTCGCGAGTCGTCCGCTTCTCTTGGTCCTCGAGCCGCTCCTTGCCCTCTTTGCGCCGATCCTTGCCCTCGCGACGATCGACGATGACGGTCACGTCCGGATTGTCCTTGTAGTAGTCGACCATCTTGTCGTAGAGCTCTTCGGCGAGCTCGCGAGGAATGACGCAATAGATCATGGCGGGCTGATTCTACGACGGAGACCGGCGTGTGCCCTCCCCCGGCGTCGGTATAAGGGGCGCATGCTTCGCCGCCACATCTGGTGGCTTGCACCGCTCGCCGGAGCTGCGATCGCGGGCGGCGTCGTTGCGGCGGTTTCGCTCGGCGGCGGCTCGTCTTCCAAGACGACGCCGAAGACGAGTCATGCCCGCCTTCGCCCGGCTGCGGCTGCGCTCGCCTTTCAGGACGCGATCACCGCGGTGGTGCACGAGCTCTCGCCGTCCGTCGTCCAGATCCAGACCTCGTCGGGACTCGGATCGGGGGTGGTCTTCGACTCGGACGGCGACATCGTGACGAACAACCACGTCGTCGGCGGCGACACCGGGTCGTTCACCGTCACCGCCGGGGCGCACTCGTACGGCGCGTCGCTCGTCGGCCGATTCGCGCCCGACGACCTGGCCGTGGTTCACGTGTCCGGCGCGCACCTCCAGCCCGCAGCATTCGCCGATTCGAGCGCGCTCGAGGTGGGTGACATCGCGATCGCGATCGGCAACCCGCTGGGACTACGGTCGAGCGTCACCGACGGAATCGTGAGCGCCTTTCGGCAGGGCGTCTCCGAGGGAAACGGGGTCGCCCTGCCGCTGATGATCCAGACCAGCGCCGCGATCAACCCGGGGAACTCGGGCGGAGCGCTCGCCGACCTTCAGGGGCGCGTGATCGGGATCCCGACTCTTGCTGCGACCGACCCCGAGCTCGGGGGCTCGGCAGCGCCGGGCATCGGCTTCGCGATCCCGAGCAACCTCGTCAAGGACATCGCGACGCAGATCATCCGCTTCGGTCACGTCACCAATTCGCACCGCGGCTACCTCGGGGTCGAGATCGGCGACACGAACGGCCTCGGCGTCTATGTCCAGAGCGTGACGAGCGGCGGCCCTGCGGCGAAAGCGGGGCTCGTCGCCGGCGACGTGATCCAGTCGGTGAACGGCGAGAGGACGGCCACGGTCGACGATTTCACCAGCGTCGTCTCGGAGCTCAAGCCGGGCAAGAAGGTCACGCTGGCGGTCGACACGCAGCGCGGCGAGCGCAAGACTCTGCACGTGACGCTCGGCGAGTTCCCCGGGAGCTGAGAACGCGCTAGAGCCGGGCGATCTCGGGAACGAGGCGGCCCTCGTCCTCGACCTGCGCGTTCCAGTCCTTGTAGCCGTCCTCGAGCTCCTCGAGCTCGTGGCCGCGCCGCTCGAGCCGCACCGGCTGCGCGGAGTCGGGGCTCACCCGGTACTGGTACCAGGAGAGCTCCCAGGCGACCGTCACCGCGAGCTCGCCTGCGCTGCCCGAGAGCGGCACGATGCTCGCCTGCGGCTCGCCCAGGCTCTTCGCGATTCCGCCGACGGTGCGCCGGTAGGCGCTGCCGTTGAAGAGGTCGGCGGCCTCGAGGAGCGCGACCTCGCCGTCGGAGAGCTTGCGCAGGATCGGCTCCTGCCGGGCCAGCGCCCCGTCGTCCGGGGTTCGCGTCAGGCCGAGGAACTCGACGAGGCCACGCTTGCGGCGGCGCTCGCCGCCCAGGGTCGGCGTCGTCGGCGTGCCTTCCTTGATCCAGCCGGCTTCGACGGCGACCTCCTGGCAGAGCGGGCAGACGTCAACCAGCTCAGCGCCCTCGGACGGAGCGAAGCTCGCGGCGCGTTCTCCCATGAGGAGCGTCCTCTCGCACACCGCACACTGCCGGGTCGTTGCGACTTTCGTGACCCTCATTCGGCTTCGAGTGTAGCCAGGGTTGCGCAACTTTCTCACAATTCCGGTAATGTCACTTACATGTGTCTTTTACATGTAGCGCGCTGCTCATGAGAGGTCGTGGCCCCCGCGCCCGCCGGCACCATCAGGGCCGCTGGAATGTCCTCGCCCGCGTCGAGCGGTTCGCCGAGCCGGCCCTTCTACTCCTGCTCCGGGAACGCCCTGCGCACGGCTACGACCTGCTCGAGCGACTGCCCGAGCTGACGGGCGAGGCGCGCGTCGAGATGGGCAACCTCTACCGCCTGCTCCGCGGGCTCGAGGAGGAAGGGCTCGTCTCGTCGGAATGGGACGACTCCTCCCCCGGGCCCGCGAAGCGCCGCTACGCCCTAACGCCCGGCGGCGAACGGCTGCTCGGCCACTGGGCCGAGGCGCTGCAACGCTCGCAGGAGCGGACCTCCCGGTTTCTCCAACGCTACGAGGAGAGGAGGTGAACATGCACCA
>DATFHC010000061.1:0-18798 GCA_035248765.1 Gaiellaceae bacterium | reverse complement strand
CGCGCTTGTCGCGCCGATTCTCTTTCTCCTCCTGTTCGGGATCATCGAGTTCGGCCGAGTCTTGAACTACTACAACGACCTGACTCAACTCTCTGGCCAGGGCGCGCGAGCCGCGGTCGTCAACCAAAATCCCGACGGATCGACGGCCGGCTCAGCGAACGCCGACTGTCCGGAGCCTGCGACTGGCGGGCTGACCATTCAGTGCCAGATCGCCAAGACGTATCCGACCGATCAAGAGCTCAAGAATGGCATCAGCGTGTGCATCGGGAGCCTACAACCGAACGGAACGATCACTGCCTCGACTCCGGGATCAATCGCCGTCGGAGCACCGGTCACCGTCCGCACGAAGTACAAGTATTCGTTCGTCACGAAGCTTTTCGGGTTCGGCTCCATCACACTCACCTCGACGCAGACTGAGCGGAACGAGGGAACCCAGAGCTGGACGGGCGGAAACGTCAACGGTCCGAACGCTCCGGCCGGACAGACTGCGTGCACTCCATGAACAAGACGAGAGGGATGTCCTCCGAGCGCGGCACCGTCATGGTGATGGTCGCCGTTTGGCTGCCAATTCTCGCGCTGTTTGTTTCGTTCGCTATCGACGTCGCGCACTTCTTCGACTACAGCAGGAACCTCCAGAACCGTGCGGACGCCGCTGCACTAGCAGCCGGTGATCAATACGGCGGGATTTGCTTTGGTTCGCCGAGTACCGCGGACATGGATCCGATCGGCAAGATGGCGCAGCTTTTTAGTGGGCCGACCGACTCATCGAACCAGCTGCCATACCCCTACAGCGGCGCAGGCAGCCCGCTCGTCGCTTTCCCGCAGTACTCATGGGCCGACACGTACAAGAACGGTCCGAATCTTTCGGTCAGTGCGGCGAGCGGCAGCAACTACCACGTTCTCCTCAACGCAGACAACTATTCGGCCGACGGTGGAACAGACCGCGCGATTGGCGATTTCTGCCACGGCAACCCAACACTCGACCATCAAGACAAGGAGTGTTACGGGCAGACAAGCCTTTCAGGTCAGCTGGCGGTCGACTGCGCCACGGCCCCGATGATCGACGTGAAGCTCACGCAGTCGAACGTGCCGCTCTTCTTCCCGCTTACCGGCATCGCTCCGAATATCAGTGCGCACGCCAGAGTGACGCTGCATGCCCTCTCGTCGGCATCGCAGCTCCTCCCGCTCGGCGTCGGTGACGCGGCATATGTCCCCTGCGTCAAGGTCCAGTTCTTCCCTGCCGGAAGTTCCACGGCCACAACAACGATTCAGATGACCCTGAACAAACCTGCGACCAAGGCTGCAGGTAATCCGGTTTGGGACAACTCGACCGACAACGCCAATACGGGGGACCCCGTTCTTATGCCGGCCGCGGGCACGTACCTCTACATGAAGGCAATGCTCTACAGCGAGAATCCGACGACCGGCACCTGCAGTGGCACGCCTCGGGGCTCGGTCACATATCCGCAGTCCTCGACTGGTACCGCCGTCAACGACGGTGTCCTCGATCTCAGCGCGGCCCCGGCAAACCCACTCGGGACGAACGGTGCCCTCGCACCTGGTGCACTTCCGCAGATCGACAAAGGCGGGGTGATCCTCGATTCGGGGACAGGCAACCCAGACCAGTACTTTTCGTCGACTGGCGCCAACTCAGTGAACGTCACAGCCAACGTCGCCTTCGCGAGTGACGCCACCGGGAAGCAGGTCTTGGCAGTCGACACGATCACAGGCAATCAGGTTCAACTTACGCAGCAGGGCGCGACAAACACGTGGACGGGAGGCGGCTTGCCGGCGGCTGCTCTGAGCGGCCAGCATCCGATCTGCATTCAGGTCATTCAGGCGACCGGTATTCCGAACAACCAGAAGTCCGCCTGTAGCGGCGCTGCGTCGAACGGCATGTACTCCCTGGGCCCTCAGCAAGAGACGTTCTCAGCATGTAACGAGGCCACGAGCGGGTGCGGCCACGATGAATCCGGGCCGATCATCCAAGCTCGTATCGGCCAGGTCACCGTCCAGGGCGGTGTGCCTCTGGTGGACTGGAGCCAGCGGAGCTTCGCGGGTGGGTCTTCGCCCAATCTGATAATTCAATTCGAGCTTCAGGGTCTCTCTGCCGCGCAGCGATACAACCCCGTCACGGGCACGGGCGACCTCTGCGCAAACGGACAGTGCACTGTCCTTCGACTCGACAACGCGGGCAACGGGAACGGCGCAATCGACTGCGGGGAGGGCAACGCTGCGAGCGCCATGGAACAGGTGATGCTCTCGACGTGCCCTTCGTACTCGAACCCACCGACCGGGCTGTGCACGAACATCGGCTATTGCGGCGACTGGACGGCAAGCACGGACGGTACGTGCAACAACACCAAGTCGACGCGTCCCGCGAGCGGCGGCCCCGTGGACTGCGTGAACACGAACAACGGCGGCGCGAATCTGCCGACGTGCATCGCCGCGCGCATCCAGACCGGCGCGACCCAGCAGCCCAACTGCAACTTGAGCGGTACTTCCACGGGATGTTCAGTCGATCACTGGCTTCAGGGAGATGCCATCCCCCTGGGCGACCCGCGAGTGATGTCGGCGTTTATCGTCTTCTCGGGCGACATCGAGAGTGCCAGCGGGAACACCGACGTACCAATCCGCCAGTTCGCCGCCTTCTACGTCACCGGTTGGAAATACCAAGGTGGGGGCCAGGTCACCTGTCCGACGGGCGCGAACCCCACGCAAGCGAACGAAGATCCCCCGGCGAGCGTTGCGAGCGCGCAGAACGCAGTTTGGGGCCATTGGATCACCTACACGGTCCCGGGCAAGGGGGACCCCCAACAGATCTGCGACTTCCAGGCCATAGGCGAGTGCACCCCGGTGCTCAGTCGATAAGAGATAACAGGAGGACGAAAGTGGAAAACATCACGTCGAGCAAGCTGTTCACGACGCGGCAGGGCACCGTCTTGCTCGGCGTGGTCGCAGCGGTTATTGCAGCCATCGCGCTGCTCGTGTACCTCAACCACTACCGGAACAGCGTCAAGAACAGCAACGCGGCCATCTCGGTTCTCGTGGCCCAGAAGCTGATCCAGAGCGGCACCCCGGGCGACGTCATCCGGACCACCGCCGGCTTCTACAAGGCAACGAGCTACGCGAAGAGCCAGGTCGAAACCGGCGCAATCCTCGACCCGGCCACGCTCGCCGGCAAGGTGGCCCTCACGGATATCTCGCCGGGCCAGCAGCTGACGGCCGCCGATTTCGGGCCGAGCACCGGCCTCACGAACTCGCTGAACGCCAACCAACGGGCAGTGGTTGTCGCTCTCGGCTCACCGCAGGACGTGGGCGGGCAGATCGGCGCCGGTAGCCACGTCGACGTCTGGATCGTGCTCGGAGAGAACGGCACGAGCGGGGTGTCCAAGCCGGTCGTCAAGCTGCTGTATCAGGACATGTACGTGCTGAATTCCGGGACGAACGGCGGGAACGTGACCCTGAGGGCAACGCCGACACAGGCCGGCACGCTCATCTACGCGAGTTCCAATGCCCAGATCTACCTCACGCTCCGGCCGACGATCGGCACCACGCCGAAGCCACCCGTGATCAGCGCGGCCAACCTGGTGGGTCACTGAGATGGCTGACACGATTCGTATTCTCGTCACGCTTGCCGAACGCGCCGATCAGGCGTTGGTACAGCAGGCCCTCGAGGGCGATTCCTCTCTCGAAGTGGTCGGTTACGCCGACAGCCTCGAAGATTGGCAGTCGTTCCTCGAGCAAGCTGCGGACCTCGTGATCGTGGCGTGCTACGGACACGACGACGGCGTTACTGCCATGGTCGACTACGCCATCAAGCATCGGCCCGACCGGCCGGTTGTCGTGCTGAGCGAGGCTTCGCCGAACGGATTCCTACGGCAGGCGTTCGAGGCCGGGGCCGATGACGTGATCACCCTCCCGCAGTCGGCGGAGCAGGTCGCGTTCGCGCTGCAAAAGGTCATCGCGCGGCGAAAAGGTCTCGCCCTTCCTGGCAGGGCAACCGCCCCGCTCATCGCTGTTCTCGGACCTAAGGGTGGTACCGGGAAGACGCTCGTCGCGACAAACCTCGCAGTCGCGCTCGCGCAGCGGGACGCAAATGTCGTGCTCGTCGACCTCGATCTGCAGTTCGGGGACATCGGGCTCGCACTCGGGCTCTCGCCCGAGCGGACGATGTACGACCTGATGAAGGCGGGCCCGCCCTTCGACCACGAGAAGCTCGACCGGCACTTGATCAAGCACTCCTCGGGCGTGCAGGTGCTGATCGCGCCGACGCGGCCGGATCAGGCGAGCGCCGTCTCGATCGACTTCCTGCGGGACATCTATGCCTCCCTGAGGACGATGACCGACGCCGTCGTCGTCGACACGCCTCCCGGATTCACGCCGGAGGTCATCGCGACCATCGACGTCTCGACGGACATCTGCATGGTGGGGATGCTCGACTCGCTCTCGCTCAAGAACACGAAGCTCGGCCTCGAGACGCTCGACCTCATGGGCTACGAGGACGAGCGCGTCTCGCTCGTGCTCAACCGGGCCGACTCGAGAGTCGGGATCACTCCGGACGACGTCTCGACGATCGTCGGACGTGCTCCAGACGTTTCGATCCCGAGCGATCGCGAGATCCCGCGTTCGGTCAACGAGGGGACTCCGATCGTGGCCGCCAGGCAGAGCTCCGGCGCGGCGAGGGCGTTCCGCACCCTCGCCGACCGCTATGCGAAGACACCGGCGCCGAAGCCGGCACCCCTGCCCAGCTCGTCCTCTGGGATGCGCGCTCTGATCGGAAGGAGACGCTGATGGAACTGCACGAGCGCCTCAATACCTCCAAGCCGATCACAGGCGAGAGAGACCCGTTCGCGGAGGTCAAGAGCCGTGTCCACTTCACCGTCATCGGCGATTTGGGACCGCAGCTCTACAACGTCAGCATGGATCCGGATGCACTCCGGGACAGGGTGCTCGCCGACGTCCGTGACCAGCTCGCACAGGAGACCGGCATCTCGCGTGACGACCGCCAGCGGATCGCGCTCGAGGTCACCGATGACATCCTCGGCCACGGCCCGCTCGAGCGGCTTCTCGCCGACGAATCCGTGACTGAGATCATGGTCAATGGTCCGTACGAAGTCTGGATCGAGCGTGGTGGCCGCCTCTCCCAGAGCGACGTCCACTTCAACGACGAGTGGCACCTGCGCCGGATCATCAACAAGATGGTCGCCCAGGTCGGCCGCCGCATCGACGAGTCATCGCCGATGGTCGACGCACGCCTGCCCGACGGTAGCCGCGTAAACGCCGTTATCCCGCCGCTCTCGCTCAGCGGTCCGCTCATCACGATCCGCAAGTTCAGCCGCCGGCGGCTGACACTCGACGACATGATCAAGATGGGCACGCTGAGCCAGGAGACCGTCGAGCTGCTCCAGCGCTGCATCAAGGCGCAGCTGAACATGCTGATCTCCGGCGGCACCGGCTCGGGAAAGACGACGCTGCTCAATGCGTTATCCACCGCGATTCCGAATGAGGAGCGCATCGTCACGATCGAGGACGCCGCCGAGCTGCGGCTCAACCAGGACCACGTGCTCAGGCTCGAGGCGCGTCCGAAGGACCTGGCGGGAGAGAACGAGATCCCAATTCGGTCTCTGGTTCGCAACTCGCTGCGCATGCGGCCCGACAGGATCATCGTCGGCGAGGTTCGCGGCGCCGAGGCTCTCGACATGCTCCAGGCGATGAACACGGGCCATGACGGCTCGCTGTCCACCATCCACGCCAACACCGCGCGCGACGCACTGTCGCGTGTCGAGACGATGGTGCTGATGGCGGGCTACGAACTCCCCGTGCGGGCGATCCGCGAGCAGGTCTCGTCCGCGCTCGAATGCATCGTCCACCTCGAGCGGCTCGAGGACGGCTCCCGCCGTGTCACGTCGATCACCGAGGTGCAAGGGATGGAGTCGGACGTGATCACGCTCCAGGATCTGTTCAAGTTCCAGATCGACGAGGTGACGCGCGACGGCACGATCCTGGGCGGTCTCCGCGCAACCGGCCTTCGACCAACATTCCTCTCGAAGTTCGAGAAGCGGGGCGTCGCTTTGCCGCTCGGCCTCTTCCAGGCTCCGGAGCCCCAGCTCGGCGCTGCCACCGCGATCAGGACGGCCGGCCGGTGAGGCGGGTCGCACTCATTCTTGCGGCGGCGGGGGTCGCCGGCATGCTCGCCGGAACCGCTGCCGGCGCAACCCCCTCGGGCGTGCGCGTTGTCGAGGCCAAGGGTCCTGCATTTCCGACACGGACGTACGTGCTCACGCTTCCGAGCGGGCGTGGGCTCACAACTCACGACGTCAAGGTGACCGAGAACGGAAAGCCGGTTCTCGACCCGAGCCTCGTTCCGGCTGCTCGGGCGTCGAGGAAGACGTTCGGCGTCGTCCTTGTACTCGATGCGAGCTACAGCATGAGAGGCAAGCCACTCGTGGCCGCCGTAGAAGCAGCTCAAGCGTTTGCTGCTCACCGCAACCCGAACGAGCAGCTCGGCGTGATCGAGTTCAACCGCGAGAGGAAGATCTCGCTACCGCTCACGACCAATGCCACCCAAATCGCTGAGACTCTGTCCAAGCCACCCGTTATCACCACGGGCACGCACATTTACGACGCCGTTGCGCAGGCTGAGGCGATGTTGTCATCCGCGCACATCGGCTCGGGATCGATCGTGCTCCTCTCTGACGGCGCGGACACCGGGAGCACAAAGACGCTTGCGCAAGTCGCGGGGGCGGCTCTGGGGTCGAATACGAAGATCTACACAGTCGGGCTCGACGACGCGAGCTACAAACCGGGCACTCTCAAGGCACTCGCTAAGGCGGGCCGCGGCGAGTACGCACAGGCGAAGGCTCAGGCACTTGCGTCGCTGTTCGATCAGCTGGGTGCGCAACTCTCGAACGAGTATCTCCTCCAGTACAAGTCGCTGGCCGGCCCCGACACGCCCATCCACGTAAAGGTGAGCGTCGGGGGACTGGGCACAAGCTTCACCGGCTACCGGACGCCGGCGCTGAAGGTCACGACAGCGACACCTGCGCCTTACAAGCCGTCGCTCGGGAGCCGCATCTGGGGCTCAGTGATCACGATGTTGCTGATCGCACTGCTTGGCGCTGCCGTCATCGCGCTGCTCGTGGTCGGGCTTGTGCGCCCCAGGCGGAGCGGTCTACCCGCACGGATGGCCGAGTTCGTTTCGATCCGCGACCTACAGCGGGACAACCGGCCGATCGCAAGCGCCGCCGGCGACGAAACGCCACGACGACCGACGCTCTGGGAGCGGTTCGAGCAGACCCTCGAGATTGCCGACATCAAGGTGGAGCCCGAGTGGATCGTCGCTGGGACGCTCACCTTGACGGGGCTGACTTACCTGGTCATCTACCTGGGCACGGGCTCTCCGTGGTGGGCGCTGTTTGCGTTCGTCATCCCCTATCTGTCTCGCGAATGGGTGATTCGGACGCTCGCACGCCGCCGCAATCGCTTCGCGGAGCAGTTGCCGGACGCGCTTCAGGTCGTCGCATCGGCTCTGCGGACCGGGCACAGCTTCGCCGGTGCCCTGGCGGTCGTCGTCGAGAGCGCGTCAGAGCCGATGAAGAGCGAGATGCAGCGAGTCGTCGCTGACGAGCAACTCGGGATACCGATCCAAGACTCGATCGGCGTCGTTGCCGAGCGGATGGCCAGCCGGGACGTCGAGCAGCTCGCGCTCGTCGCGCAGCTGCAACGGGACGCCGGCGGTGACGCAGCAGAGGTGATTGACCGGGTGGCCGAGACGGTCCGCGAGCGCTTCGACCTGAAGCGTCTCATCCAGACGCTGACGATGCAGGGACGTATGTCGCGCTGGATCGTGACCGCTCTGCCGATCGTCGTCATTCTCGCGGTCAGGCTCGAGAACCCCCACTACTTCCACCCGCTGGTCAACTCGCTCGGCGGGAAGATCGTCGTTGGTTTCGCCGCAGCCTGGGCGGTCGCGGGGTCGTTCGTCATCAAGCGGATAGTCGAGATCGAGGTCTGAGGTGCTGCTGTGATCGTGATTCTTCTCATTGGGTTGGTACTTCTCGGCGCGGCAATCGCACTCATCGCGCGGGGCTTGATCGTCGCGCGGCTGCGAACGGCTGACAACCTGATCCAGATCGGTCACTACGGGTTCACCGGGACGACAGCCGACCTGGAGCAGCCCACCGGCGTACGTGGCGTTCTCGACACTGCCGCGGCGAGCATCGGCCTCCTCCTCACGGACCGGCTGAAGCTCATGGACGAGGAGCGGCTGCGAAAAACGCTCATCTCTGCCGGGATGTACAACACCTCGCCCCGAACGCTCATCGGCTACCAGCTTCTCGGCGCGATCGCGCTGCCGGCAATCTGGATCTGGATCTCCGTCGCGACCGGCAGCTCTGCAGCCCTCACGATCCTTGCCGCGGTCCTTTTCGTCGCCATCGGATGGTTCGTGCCGGGCTTCGTCGTGCAGCGTCGAGCGAGCGCGCGCATCTACCGGATCGACCGGGCGATGCCCGAGCTGATCGATCTGCTCGTGGTTACGGTGGAGGCCGGTTTGAGCCTCAGTGCAGCGCTCCAGCTGGCCGGCGAACGGATGAAGGGCCCTCTCGGGGACGAGCTGAGGATCGTGCTTCAGGAGCAGCGGATGGGCTTGACCCCGGTTCAGGCCCTCGAAAACATGGTGAACCGCTGCCCCACGCCGGCGGTCGAGTCGTTCACGCGCGCGATGATGCAGGGCCAGCTGCTGGGCGTTTCAGTTGGACAGATCCTGCGCAGCCTCGCGATCGAGATGCGCAAGCGCCGCCGGGCAGCGGCTGAGCAGCAGGCCCAGAAAGCGCCGATCAAGATGTTGTTCCCGCTCGTATTCATGATCTTCCCGTCCCTCTTCGTCGTCATCCTCGGACCGGCACTGGTCTCGATCTTCAACGCACTCAAAGGCTGATGAGCGTTCCGATTCCCGTGTCCGAGCCCGCCGCCCAGCCAGAGCCTGCCTCCGAGCCCCAGGCGGAGAACGCCCGGCTTCCGCTTATGGAACTGCTGCCGACGGGTGCTACACGCGCTCTCGTCGCAGTGGCGGCAGCTGCACTCGTCCTCGCGAGCTTCGCGGACTTCGGTCTCCACGGCCGGGCGCTGCTGGGAGCCGTGTTGTGCCCCGCGCTCGTCCTGCTTGCGGCGATCGACATGAAGCACAAACTGCTGCCGAACGAGATCATCCTGGCTGCGACCCTCGCGGTGGGACTAATCGTCGCAGCGAGCACGCCTGGAGACTTCCTAACGCACCTCGCAGCCGCGGCGGCACTCGGAGGTTTCTTCTTCCTCTTCGGAGCGATCTTTGCGGGCAGCCTGGGCATGGGTGACGCAAAGCTCGGGTTCCTGCTCGGTCTCGCTCTCGGTGCGAAGACGCTCGGGGCGACGTTGATCGCATTCGCAGGCTTGCTCGTAGCCGCGCTGTTCATCCTCGCCCGCCGCGGCGCCTCCGCCCGCAAGGATGCGATCCCCTTCGGCCCGTTCCTCGCTCTCGGCGGAATCCTGGCCTTCTTCCTCGGTTAAGGAGCTGACGATGGCAGACGTGCTCGACGAAACCAGAGACGTCATCCGCGAGGAGGATGCTGCCGAGCGGCTGAGCGAGCTACTCGCTCGGGCACGCGTCGAGGTGTCCAAGGCCGTCGTGGGTCACGACGAAGCTGTGGACCTGATGCTCGTTTCGGCGCTGGCCCGCGGTCATGTGCTGCTCGAGGGACCCCCTGGCACTGCGAAGACACTCCTTGCGCAGGCCATGGCGCGCGTCCTCGGCGCAACGTTCCAGCGGGTTCAGTTCACGCCGGACACGACCCCGAACGAGCTGATCGGGACGATGGAGATGAAGGGCGGAGAGCTCGTGCTCGACCGCGGGGCGATCTTCACCAACGTCCTCCTCGCCGACGAGATCAACCGTACGCCGCCGCGCGTGCAGGCCGGTCTGCTCGAGGCGATGCAGGAACGCCATGTGACGCTACGCGGGCGCACCTACTTCATCGATCCCCCCTTCTTCGTCATGGCCACGCAGAACCCGTACGAGCACGAGGGCGTCTTCCCGATCACCGAATCGCAGCTCGACCGCTTCCTCGTCAAGGTCGACCTCGAGTACGGCGACGAGAACGCCGAGCTGCGCACCCTCGCGCTCCCGCACCGTGGAGTCATCCCGGACATGCTCGGCGACATCTCTCCGCTGCTGGGCGAGCGCGCGTTCCTCGTCGCGCAGGAAGTCGCCGACGAGGTGAAGGTTCCCGAGGAGCTTGCGCGGTTTTGCGTTCAGATCGTCCGCGCGACGCGAGAGATGGAAGGCATCGAGCTCGGTGCCAGCCCGCGGGCCTCGCGACATCTGATGACCGCTGCGAAAGCACGTGCGGCGGCTCAGGGCCGGAAGACCGCTGAGGTCGACGACGTGACCTGGCTCGCGCCCTACGTACTCACCCACCGGGTGAGCGCAGAGCTCACGACACCGAGCGAGATCGTCCGATCTGCGGTACAGATCGCCCTCGGCAAGTAGCCGGCTCCCACATCACCCCCATGGGTGGGATTCGGACCCTCCGGACGGGGGGGACAATAAGTCGAAACACGAAGATACTTCGCAGGAAAGGTTCATCTCTAGGAGAATTGGAGTCCCAATGGTCGTTTGGATCATCCTCGTAGTCATTTTCCTGGCCCTGCTGTTCGCGTATGTCCGCGTGCGCGGCCGGCGCCTGAGCCGCTAGCTCAGCTAGCGACAAGGCGGTAGGACGAGGCGGCTTCGTTCGCCCGTCGATGCACACCCGGGGAGGGGGGTCATGCCGGTTCAGGTCACCATCGAGACCGCCTCGAAGGCGGAGGCGCAGCTCATTGCGAAGTGTCTGCCGATGCGAGCCGAAGCTCAGTTCTGGCGCGGCCTCGGCGTCATTCGTGTCGGCACCAAGAGCAAGCAGGAGACCAACGCGCTGATCGATGCAGTCGCTCGAGGCTTTCACGAGCACAGCCTCAAGTGGGCGCGTGTGCGCTACGGGGACGAAGAGCGCGTCTTCAAGCCCAACGGCAAAAGCGTCCGCTAAGCCTGCGTCAGTCGACCGGCACTGACTCGGGTTCGGTCAACCCTGCGATGCGGTAGGCGTCGATCTGGTCCAGCGTCTCCTGCTCGAGTAGCGCGTCCGCCAGCGCATCGAGCCGGGGACGCTCGGCCGCAAGCAAGGCCATCACGTCGTCGTATGCGGCCTCGACGGTTTGGCGTACCTCTTCGTCGACCAGCTCGAGCGTCCGGGGCGATGTCAGCTCACCCCAGGGGTTGGCACCATCGCGCGGCAAAACGGCCACCATCCCGATCTTCTCGCTCATCCCCCAGCGACCGACCATGTGGCGCACCAGCGCCGTCACCTGATCAATGTCTCCCTCGGCCCCCGTTGTCTGGTCGCCAAAGATGAGTTCCTCGGCCGCCCGGCCTCCGAGCGTTGTCTTGATGCGCGCGTCGAGCTCGGCACGCGAGAAGTTGAACCGGTCGAAGTCGGGCGATGAGAGCGTGACGCCGAGAGCCTGACCGCGCGGAACGATCGAGATCTTGCGAACGGGATCGGAGCCGGGCGTGAGCATTCCAATGAGCGCATGGCCGGCCTCGTGGTAGGCGGTCCGTCGCCGGTCCTCCGGCGTGAGCATGATCTTCCGCTCGGCGCCGAGGAGAATCTTTTCGAGCGACTGCGTGAAGTCGGCGGTCTCGACCTCAACTCGGCCGAGCCGCGCCGCCAGCAATGCAGCCTCGTTGACGAGGTTCGCGAGATCGGCGCCCACCATGCCGGGCGTCGTCGCAGCGATCCGACCAAGGTCGACGTCTGCCCCAAGGGGCACGTCGCGTGTGTGAACCTCGAGGATGAGACGTCTCCCTTCGCGGTCCGGCGCCTGCACGACGACGCGACGGTCGAAGCGTCCCGGCCGCAGCAAAGCCTGGTCGAGGACATCGATGCGATTTGTCGCTCCGATGACAATCACGCTGGTAGATGAATCGAAGCCGTCCATCTCGGTGAGGATCTGGTTCAGTGTCTGTTCGCGTTCGTCGCTGCCGCCGAAGCCTCCGCCGGCGGTGCTCCGCGCCCGACCGACCGCGTCGAGCTCGTCGATGAAAACGATCGCAGGTGATTCGCGCTTGGCCTGACGGAATAGATCCCGGACACGTGAGGCGCCGATCCCGACGATCGCCTCGACGAACTCCGAAGCGGACATCGAAAAGAATGGAGCGTCGGCCTCGCCGGCGACGGCGCGCGCAAGGAGTGTCTTGCCGGTGCCCGGAGGCCCGCTGAGCAGCACACCCCTTGGGATACGGCCGCCGAGCCGCCGGTACTTGTCGGGATCTCGGAGGAAGTCGACGATCTCGGTCAGCTCCTGTTTCGCTTCGTCGATACCCGCGACGTCTGCGAATGTGACGGTCTCGCGCCCAGGCTGGTAGCGACGCGCGCGAGCGCGCCCTAACGCTCCCGCTGCCCTCGAGCCACTCATCCGCCGGAAGAGCCAGAACAGGAGGAGAAGGAGAACGATCGTTGGGCCGAAGCCCAGCAAGAGCCGCTCCCACAAGGGTCCGCCATTGTCCAGGGGCTTCGCGTTTACGACGACGCCGTGTCGTTGCAGGAGCTGCGAGAGCTGGTTGGTGTTCGCGAACGACGGGATCTCGGTGACGAAACGGACTGATGCGTCGGACGCGCCGGCCGGCTTTGCGGCATTCGCGAAGGTTCCTTGGAGCTCCGAGGCGGTCGACGTGACTGCTACGACGTTGTCGGCACGGACTTGCTGAAGGAAGAAGGGACTGTAGGGGACACGGATCCGCGTCACCTGTGTCACCCGGTGTGCGCCCCAGTAGTTGGCGATGAGCATGACGGCTATCGCCACGACGTAGACGGCGATACGCGTCGGGCGGCTCGGCAGTTGGGGGAAGCGGCGCTCGCTCACGGGTTCAGGATGCCAGTCAGGTCGAGGGACGTCGGCGCTCGTGGGTGCGCCGAAGTCGACCCTGCAGCCGTCGTACCTTGGGGCCCACGACGGCGCACCGTCGCACGTCTTCTAGAGCGAGTGCTCAAGCCCTGCGTTTAGAGATCCGATCGAAAGGCAGCAATGAGCGTGATGCTCCAACCTACGATGTTCATCGGACTCGGCGCCGTAGCCGTCTGGGCGTACTGTCGCTATCCGCGCCTACGTCCCCGGTCGTTCGTCGGTGCGGCGATACACGTGGCGGTCTCGTTCGTATCGTTCGCGCTGGTACCGGCCACTCTGGGCTTGCTGCTACCGATGATGCCCTCGCCGGCCCAAGCGCCGTATCTCGTCCTCGCGTTCCTTATCCCGACCCTCACGTATGTGCTCCTCAGCTGGGTCTGGCTGATTGCACGCGTCCTGGATCTGTTCGGCGGGACACCGCGAGGCGGCCATCCCGTCTCGTCCAAGAGCTAGCGCCCCGCGTTCCAGGTCTCGGCTAGTCCCGCGGCGAGCGTCTTCTCCGCACGCCAATCGAGTTCGCGCTCCGCCCGCCCAGGGTCGATGACGCTGTTTCGAAGTTCTCCCGGCCGCGCGGCGTCGAAGCGCGGCTCCTGTGCGGCGACTGCGGCGGCCACGCAAAGCCGGTGCACCTCGCGGATGCTCGTGGCCACGCCGCTTCCGACGTTGTAGACGCCGCCCCCAGGAGAGACAGCCGCAGCCAGCAGCCCCGCCACGACGTCGCCGACGTAGACGAAGTCCCGCGTCTGCTCTCCGTCCCCGAAGATCACCGTCTCCTCCCCGGCGCGCAGCCGGTCGAGGAAGATCGCGACAACGCCGCCTTCCAGGCTTGCAAGCTGCCGCGGTCCGTAGACGTTCGCCAGGCGACACGCGACGTGCGCAGAGCCGTGGAGCCGGTTCCAGGTGCCGAGATACTCCTCCCCGGCGAGCTTCGAGGCGCCGTAGGGAGAGAGCGGTTCCAGGTCGTCGTCCTCCTGCGCTGGCCGCTCGCACTCGCCGTAGATCGCGCCTCCGCTCGACGTGAAGACGACGCGGGCCCCGGCCGCGCGTGCCGCCTCGAGCACCCGCACCGTCCCGATCACGTTGACGTCGGCATCGAAAGCGGGCTGTTCCACCGATGTCCCGACATCCGCTTGCGCAGCAAGGTGGAAGACAAGCTCCGGCCGCACCCGCTCGGCAAGCTCCCCCACCCTCTCGTCACGGATGTCGAGCTCGTGCAGTGTCGCGGCAGAGGCGAGATTGTCACGAGACCCGGTGACGAGGTTGTCGACGACGTCGACCTCGTCGCCGCGCGCGAGCAACGCATCGACGAGGTGCGACCCGATGAATCCAGCTCCGCCAGTGACCATCGCCCGCATCGGCCGCCTATCGTAGGCAGAGCGCCGCTCTTGCCGTCCTGAACCGCTTGGGTCTCCAAGCGCCCAATGCGGCGCACCGTGCTCTCGGCGGGGTTACATTCACCTGAACGGCTCCCCACCAGCGGCAGGGAAAATGGCGTCACGTACAACCGATGGGGGGAATGTCGAGCTCGAGCACGCGTCGGTCCTCCTTGCGGATGACGACAAGGCCCATCGCCGCAGCGTTCGCGAGGCGCTCGAGGCCGACGGCTTCGTCGTCGTCGCCGAGGCCGGCGACGCGGACACTGCGATCAGTGCGACGACGCGTCTGCGACCGGACATTCTGCTGCTCGAGATCGAGCTTCCCGGCGACGGCCTGACCGCCGTCGGGAGAATCGCCAAGGCATCGCCCAAGACGCTGATCGTCGTCCTCAGCCGCTCGGAGCGCCCCGATGACGTGGTGACAGCTCTCACGCGCGGCGCGTCCGGCTATCTGCTCAAGGGGATCGGCGGCGAGCGGCTCGCCTCCACCCTCCGCGGCGCGTACGACGGCGAGCCACCGCTGTCGCGGTCGCTCGTCCCGCATCTCGTCGAGGAGATCCGCCGCGGCGCGGAGCGCAGGCTGTTGCTGCCGAGCGGCGCGGTGACGCTCACTCCGCGCGAATGGGAGGTCGGAGAGCTGCTGCGCGAGCGGCACTCGACCGCGCAGATCGCGGACCGCCTCGGAGTCTCCCCGGTGACGGTGCGCCGACACGTCGGCCTCCTCGTCCAGAAGCTCGGCGCGGAGAACCGTGAGGCTGCCGTCGAGATGCTGCGCGTCTACGGCCGACGCTGACAACTACGCCGCATTTGCGGCAAAGCGCTGGGATCAACCAGCGCTTTTTTCCCGTACCCGGACCTGCGGCGGAGGCGCACTAGACGTCCGGCTGTCATGCCGGGTTGCGCGATGCGTCTTAATCCGATCAACAGGCACGCCCCCGCGCAGACGGTCAGATCTCCTTGGGCCCGTGCGGGTCAGGACGTCGATTCGAGCGCGAGAGTCAGGGGGCGTGCCTGCCGAGCTTTGCGAGCAACCGAGGACATGTGGCGGCGGACGGTGACGTCCGAGAGGTCGAGCTCGTAAGCGATCTCTTTCGGCGTCATCCCCTCGCGAAGACGGGTGACGACCTCGACCTCGCGCCGCGTGAGCTGAAGGCGGAGTCCGTCGACCAGCGTTTCCTCCTCGGAGCTGCCGCGGAGCAGCTCGATGAACGTCGACACGCCGGCTCGGGGGATGACCGACTCGCCGCTCAGCGCGACCTCCACGGCGCGGACGAGGCCGCTCGCGCCGAGCGTCTCAGCGACAAATCCCAGCGCTCCGGCTCGGATCGCGGCAAGCAGTCGTTCCCGTTCGAGCTCGGGAGCGACGACGAGCACGTGGGTGTCGGGCGCCTCTTCGCCGATGCGGCGGACCGCGGAGCCGCAGCCTCCAGACACGTCAGAGTCGAGGAGGACGAGCCCGGCCCCGTGGGCCTTGGCGGCTTCGGCAGCCGCCGCCGCGTCGGCGACGTCGGCGACGACGTCGAGTCCCGCCCGGGAGAGCACGCTGCGGCGCGTCGCGCGGACGAGCGACTGTCCGCCGGCGAGCACGATCGGGCGCGTTTGCGGCCCCGGGTCGTCCCGATCCGGGATGCGCGCAGCACCGTTCGATGAGCGAGAAGAGTCCATTTTCGGGCAGTCGCAGCCTGTCGACCCGTCGCGGCAGCGAGCCCGACGACCACACACACAGGATCGCTGTGCGCTATCCCCGGAGCAATCCCCCGGTCGAGGGAGACCAGTCCAAACGTGCGACTCGACTGGCGGACGGGAGCGCCCAGCCGTTCGGGCGACGAAAATCACGGGCCGCTCGAGGACGATGAGCCCGTGCTGATCCGCATCGTACGCCGGTTGCCCGAGATCCAGTTCGTCCGCTTCTGCGCGGTCGGCGCCTCGGGCTACGCGGTCAACCTCGCTGTCTACGCCGCGCTCCTTGCGGCAGGCCTGCACTACCTGGCCGCAGCGGCGATCGCATTCCTCGTCGCCGCCGCGAGCAACTACCTCTGGAACCGCACGTGGACGTTCCGCGCCTCCGGCACTCCCGTCCTCGGCCAGGGCGCACGCGCGCTCGTCGTCTCGGGACTCTCGCTCGGTGCGAACCAGCTCTTCCTCGTCGTGCTTGTCGCCGCGGGCGCAGGTCATCTCGCCGGCCAGGCGGTCGCGATCATCCTCGCAACTCCGTTCAGCTTCGCAGCGAACAAGCTGTGGGCGTTTGCGGAGCAACCTTCCACCGGCGAGCTGCAGCCGGTGAAGGTCAGCGCGCGCGTCCGAGACCGCTAGGCCCGCCTACCGCTTACAACCGACGAATTCGCCGTCCCTCGTTCGAGGGAGCCGCCGGCCGATCCCCCGCACGAGGCATGGCTTCCATCCTCGAGACGTCGATCACAAGCGAGCACCCAACCAGGCGCCGGGGTCGCGCCGCGAAGGTTCCACCGGCTCGGCCTGCTCAGCGTCTTGATCGCCTGCTGAACTGGCCCACCGCCTTTCGGAGCCGCACCGAAGGGAGAACTCAACAGATGTACAAGCACCTCGGGACGTACATGGCGAGCGCGGCTGTCGTCTTGGTTGCCGCCGTCTTCGCCCTCCCCGCCTTCGCCGGCAACAAGGGCGGCGGGAGCACTACCACCTCGAGTATCAAGGTCGCGTCGATCGACGGTGCCGCAGCGCCGCTCTCTCCGACGACCAAGATCGGGGACACGATGAGCTTCGCGACGACCGTCCAGCCGCTCGCCGGCTGGCAGCACCCCATGGTGGCCGTTACGTGCTACCAGGACGTGAACGGCGACGGTGTCGTCGACACCAGCGTCTCCGGCCCTGACATCGTCTACTCGCAGCTCGAGACGCCGTCGACGACCTTCACCCTCGGCGGATATGCGTCGATCTGGACGATGCGCGGCGGCGGGGCAGCCACCTGCCGTGCCGACCTCGACTCGTACGGCTTCAAGAGCGGTGTCGAGTACGTGAACGTGCTCGCGACGACCGGCAACTGGCAGTCCTAGGACTGCACCACCACGGTTGGAACGGAGAAGGCCCGGCTAGTCCGGGCCTTCCCTCTACCTAAGCGCGCTCAGCTGGTGGTGAGCCGGAAGAAGGCGACCCGCCCCTGCTTCACCCACGCCTGCAGGGTGATCTTGGACGCGCTGGCTAGGTTCCAGACGCTGTAGCCGTTCGAGCTCTTGCTTGTCGCAGCGGGGTAAAGCTTCTTGACCTGCGACAGGCTGGCTCCGACGCGGAGCCCCTTGTCCGTCCGCCAAGTTGACCGCGTCGGCTTCCCCTGTTTGACCGTCGCGTAACTGAATCTGGCGCAAGCCTTAGCCCAGTTCGTCGCTGGCGGCCTCCGATGCCAGATGATGGTCACGCCGTTCCTCCAGCGGGCGGTGCAGGCTGCACTGCTCTGCGTCGTCGAGTACGCATAGCCGAGATAGCGCTGAGCCTGGGCGAATGTCGTCCCCACCTTGTAGCCGCCGATCGCCTTGGCCCCCGTGATCACGTACGAACTCGAACGCGCGGCCGCAAGAGACGACGGGGCGATGACCAAGCCGGCGAGAGCCAACGCCACCAACGCCACGGTTACGAGTCTCCTGTTCATTTCTTCTGACCCCCTAAGAGTCACCGCTCGATTCCACATCCTTGACATAACAGGTGAGGAGGCCCGAAGGCCTCCTCACCTGTCTCTAGCTCACTTGCCTTTTAGCGCTTGTCTTACTTCTTGACCAGGTTGACCGAGCTGGTAGAGCCCGGAACTCCCGTCGTAGCGAAGGTGTAGGTCACCGTCGCCGGGTTCGGAGCCGGCTTTCCTACGACCGTCCCCGGGTTGTACTTGATCCCGATGTAGACGATGCCCGAACCGCTCACGGTGACGCTACCGTCGGCGTTCTGCGTAACAGTCGCGTTGACCGTTTGGCAGTTGGCGTTGTAGGCGAAGCTGCCGGACGCCAACCCGAACGTGGTCGTGAGCGTGTCAGCAGAGAGCGTCTGCGTGATGGTGTACGAGTTCGAGCCGGAGACCTTCACCCAGTAGAACAGCACACCCGGGTTGACCTGGTTGATCGTCGCCTTGCTCCCGGAGCCCTTGAGCGAGTACTGGATCTGGCTCAAGGTCGGAGAGGTGCCGGCGGCGAACTGCGAGCAGGTCGTCATGGTCGGCGTGATCTGGCTCACGATCGTCGGCGCCCCGCTTACGCTGTCGGGAGCGCATGCCTCCGTGGCCCCCGGCGCATCGGCGCAGGCGTTGTCGTCGAAGTGGCCCGCCGTCAGATCAGCCGAGGTCACCGTATGCGTACCGGTGCAGGTGATCGTCCCCTGCGGAGCGATCGAGCTGCCGTTGGTCGGCGTACAGGTGAAGCCGTCCAACGCCGGCGTATCACTGACCGTGATGTTCTGCGGCACGTTGCCCGTATTGGTCGCC
>DATFHC010000060.1:0-19747 GCA_035248765.1 Gaiellaceae bacterium | reverse complement strand
CGGCTGTCGCCGGGATCGGCCTGATCGCCGCGTTCGGGCGGCTCGGCCTGCTCGGCGGGACGCTCGACTCGCTCGGGATCCGGCTCGGCCTGACACAGGCGGCCGTCGTGCTCGTGGAGTTGCCGCTCGTGCTGCCTCCCGCGGTCGCCGGCATCGGGCTGATCGCCGCGTTCGGCCGTCTCGGTCTGCTCGGAGGGACACTCGACGCGCTCGGAGTCCGGCTCGGGTTGACGCAGGCGGCAGTCGTGATCGCCGTCGCCTACGTGTCGAGCCCGTTCTACGTCCGGCAGGCGATCGCGGCGTTCGAAGCCGTCGACCCCAACCTCGTCGCCGCGTCGCGCACGCTCGGCGCAGGGCGGGCGCGGACGTTCTTCCGCGTCGTCCTCCCCCTCGCCCGGCGCGGGCTCGCCGCGGGTGAGGCCCTCTCGTTCGCGCGAGGGCTCGGCGAGTTCGGTGCGACGATCATGTTCGCCGGCAGCCTGCAGGGGGTGACGCAGACCCTGCCGCTCGCGATCTACAACGAGTTCGACCTCGACTTCACGACAGCACTCGCGATGAGCGCGCTGCTCGTCGTCGTCAGCGGCGCCCTCCTCGTCGCGCTGAGGATCACCCTTCAATGGCAACCCTCCAAACCGACTTCACGCTTCCTCTTCGCTCCTTCGCGCTAGGGCTCGAGCTCGACGTCTCGCGCACGGTTGCGCTCGTCGGGCCTTCCGGCGCCGGCAAGACGTTCGCCCTGCGCGTGATCGCGGGCCTGGCCGAGCCGTCGCGAGGGCGCGTCCTGCTCGACGGGCACCGCTGGGTCGACGTAGAGCGCGGCGTGTCGCTGCCGCCTGAGCAGCGGAGCGTCGGTCTCGTCTTCCAGGACTACGCACTCTTCCCCCACCTGACCGTGCGCGGGAATGTTGCCTTCGGCTCGCGTCGGCGGCCCGTCGACGCGCTGCTCGAGCGGTTTCGGATTGCGCACCTGGCCACCGCCCATCCTCAGGAGCTTTCGGGCGGCGAGCGGCAGCGGGTCGCGCTGGCACGAGCCCTGTCCCGCGACCCCGCCGTGCTCCTCCTCGACGAGCCGCTCGCTGCGCTCGATGCGCATACGAAGGCCGAGGTGAGGCATGAGCTCGCGGAGCTGTTGCGGGAGCTCGCCTTGCCGACGCTGCTCGTGACGCACGACTACGAGGACGCTGCAGCGCTCGCCGACGTGGTCGGCGTTCTCGTCGAGGGCCGGCTGCGGCAGCTCGGCTCGCCGGCTGAGCTCGTCGCGCGGCCGCAGGACGCCTTCGTCGCCTCGTTCACCGGCGCGAACCTCCTGCGCGGGCATGCCCGCACCGATGAAGGCACGCTCACCACAATCCGTCTCGAGAGCGGCGAGGACATCTATTCCGCAGACGAGGCCGAAGGGGATGTCGGCGTCGTCGTCTACCCCTGGGAGGTGTCGGTCGCGCGGACGCACACGCCCGCCGCCGACTCCGCGCTGAACGTCGTGCGCGGCCAGGTAAGCTCGCTCGTCGAGGTCGCGAACCGCGTTCGCGTCCGCGTCGGGCCGGTGACCGCGGAGGTGACCGCGGCCTCGGCCGAACGGCTCGAGCTCGCAAACGGAGGCATCGCCTACGCGACCTTCAAGGCGACGGGCACGAGGCTCGTGCCACGCTGACCTTGTAACAGTCTGTTACTTGCGCGGATGTTGGCCGCCTTGGTCATGTCCGGCGTGAAGATCACAGCGCTACCGAATCCCTTAGTAACAGTCTGTTACTAGGGAAGCCGTGTCCTTGACGCCGGGTGAGAGGGCCCGGTCAGGCCCGCGTGGCGCGGTAGGCGTCGACGACGAACGGCAAGCGCAGGCGATCACCGTCTCGTAGCGAAGGATCCGTGTCGAGGATCTCCCCCACTTCGGCGAGCACCTGCCGGTGGTCCTCATCTGACATCGCGGCGAGCCCGGAGTACGACAGCAGGTGATCTTCGAGCGCCTCCCGCGGCAGCTCATGCACGTGCGCCACGAGAGTCTGTTCGACGTCGCGGAAGAATCCGCCGGCAGTGACGGCCGCCCGCCAGTCACGCCGCTTCCAACCCGAAGTCTGTTTCGACGGCCGCCGCGAGTAGATCACCTCCGACATCGCGGCAATCGTGCGCTGCCGCTCGTCGCGATGGTTCCAGCCAAAGCCGAGCCGGCCGCCAGGGCCCAGGACGCGATGGATCTCCGGCAGCGCCGCGTCGAGATCGAACCAGTGGAGCGCCGATCCCGCGACGACCGCGTCCGCCTCACCATCGCCGAACGGGATCGCCTCGGCGGAGCCCTCCACGCCATCCAACCCGCGGCCACGGAGCACGGCGAGCATCCGCGGATCGGGCTCGACCGCGACGACAGGCACGCCGAGCGCGTCGATTGCCCGCGTCAGCTTCCCGGTTCCGGCGCCGAGCTCGATCACGAGCCGCGCGTCGGCGGGCACGAGCCACCGCGCCGCTTCCTCCGGCCAAGCGGGCCGCGCGCGCTCATAGGCGTCGGCGTGCTCGCCGAAGGTCAATCGCCGAGGAACCGCGGCCACTCGTTGAACCTAGCCCCCGCGGCGGCTGATGTGCCATACGCGGTAGCCGAGCGCCGCCGAGAGCGCGAAGAGCGCGCCTGGGATGGCGAAGTACGGCAGCGCGTCCGACGAGTTGGCTCCGCCCCAGAAGACGAAAACGGCAAGGAGCGCGATCAGCCCGACAGCCCCGGCGAGAAAGCCGACGGACGCAGCGGCATCCGAACTTCTCATGACTGGGACCTTCCCCGCCGCCCGGCGAGTCGACACCCGTTTCGCTCTGCCGCCGCCGGAGACAACGCACCATGGACGAGCCGGCGCCGACTGTGGCCCGCTTAGACGGGTCCGGATCGAAGCTGCGCCGCTCGACAGCGTGCCGGGTACCGACGAGCCGCTCGGCGCGATCCTGCTCGTCGCGGGCGAGCGCGCTGATTGACTGACGGTTCAACGCCGAGCTGGCCGGGTAGGGAAGGAGCGTGGCGAGCGTCCCGCAGCCCCAGCCGACGCCACGGTCAGAGCCGAGGCCGCGACTCGTCTTCTTCTACTCGCCGCTATCGGGACGTTGCCGCCGCGTCGAGGGCTTCATCGCTCAGGTACTACAGCGGCGGCGCAACCATGGCACCTTCGATCTGGTGCGCGTCTCGATCGATCGACGCCCGGATCTGGCGGAGAAGTTCCTGATCGGCGAGGTGCCGACGATCTGCGTGGTCGAGGGACGCAAGCTCAAGCGCCGCATCGTCGCGCCGCGAGGCTGCCGGGAGCTCGAGGAGCAGCTGGAACCGTGGCTGCACTGATCTTGAGGCCGCCCGCGCCGCGCGCGAAGAGGCTCAGCGCGTGCGGCTGGCCTCGGTCGAGCTCAGGAGTGCGGTACACAGAGCCAATCGCCTCGCCCATGCCAGGACCGAGAGCGCCGCGGCGGCGGCGCGGGCCAGTGCAGGCAGAAGACGCGCGACGACCACTGCCGGCCCGTGGAGCAGCCTCGAGTGGCTGCGCGAGGACGACGAGGTCGACCGGGCGCTCGTCCCGCTCGACTAGCGCGAGAGCTCGCGTCGGCGACGGCGCAGACGACGGAGCTTGGTCTCGAGCTCGTCGGCGAACTCGTCGAGCGTCGCCTGCCGCCCGCGGACGAGCGCAAGCTGCCGCTCGACATACGGAATCGCCTCCTCGACGATCCTGAGCCGCTCGGCGTCGCTCGGATCCTCGGCCCAGCGGCCCCGCAACGCAGCGCGCGCCTCCTCCGCCTCGGCAAGCTCGACGAGCTCTTCGAGCGTCAGCCCGAGCAGGTCGCGCAGCCGGATCAGCTCCTGCAGGCGGCCGACATCCGACTCGGCGTACGTCCGGTGGGCACCCTTCTCGCGCTCCGAGCTTGACCCGAGCAGCCCGAGCTCCTCGTAGTAGCGGATCGTGCGCGGGGTCACGCCCACCTGCTTCGCGACGTCTCCGATGCGCAACGCGCTCACGCCGCCGCCTCCTCGATGTCGAAGGGATCGATCGCGACCGCCTCCGTGTGCACGTACTTCCCACCGCGCATGAGCGACGCGAAGGCGGCGACGAGGCAGGCGACGATCGCGAAGATGAAGGCGTAGACGAGCGCGGTGTGGAACGGGCTCGAGATGAGATGCGGGAAGAAGCCGCGCCCGGTGAGCGTGTGCGCATTCGCCGGCGAGAGCTGGTGCAGCACGTGCGGCCCGAGCAGCGTCTTCACCGGGTTGTAGCCGAGGAAGGCCGCGAAGAGCGTCGCGACCGGCGGCAGGTGCGAGATGCGCGTCGCATCGCTCGGGGATACGCCGTGCGCCACGAGGCCGGACTGTGTTGCGTGCGGGAGACCGGCGGCGAGCCCGACGATCATCAGCGTGAAGAAAACGCCGATCGAGAGCACGCTCGACGAGACGTTGAACGTCGCGAGCATCCCGGCGCCGGCGCCGCGCTGCCCCGGCGGCAGGCTGTTCATCACGCCGGCAGTGTTCGGCGACTGGAAGAGGCCCATCCCGATCCCGTTCAGGAGCAGGATCAGCGCGAACCACGGGTAGCCGAAGTCCACCGGCAGGACGATCAGCAGCGCGAAGCTCGCCGCAGCGACGAGGACGCCGCCGGTTGCGAAGGGCCGAGCGCCAAAGCGGTCGGAGAGCCAACCCGACGCGGGCCCGGCGACCAGCAGACCGAGGATCAGGGGAAGCATGTAGATGCCCGCCCAGAGCGGCGTCCGAGCGAAGTCGTAGCCGTGCTCGGGCAGCCAGATCCCCTGAAGCCAGATGATGAGGATGAACTGCAGGCCGCCGCGCGCCATGGCGGCGAGCAGCGCGGCGAGGTTCCCGGCGGCGAAGGCGCGGATGCGGAAGAGCTCGAGGTGGAACATCGGCTCGTCGATGCGCACTTCGATCGCGCAGAAGAGCGCGAGCAGCGCGAGGCCGCCGCCGAGGCAGCCGAGCACGAGCGGGGACGTCCAGCCCATCGTGTGCGCGCCGTACGGCTGGATCCCGTATGTGATCCCGACCATCAGCAGCACGAGGCCGGCGGCGAACGTGAGGTTTCCCCACCAGTCGATCTTCCCCGGCTTGCGCACGCCGATCTCGCGCAACGAGCGGTACGACCAGGCCGTCGCGAGGAGACCGACCGGAACCGAGACGACGAAGACGAGCCTCCACTCGAACGGCGCGAGGACACCGCCGAGCACGAGCCCGAGGAACGAGCCGACGACCATGGAGACGCTGTTGATGCCGAGCGCGAGTCCGCGCTCGTCGTGCGGGAACGCGTCGGTCAGGATCGCGCTCGAGTTGGCGAAGACGAGCGCGCCGCCGACTCCCTGCCCGACCCGCATCAGGATCAGCCAGAGCGCACCGGCGCCGCCCTGCAGCCAGGTGACCGAGAGCAGGATCGAGAAAACGGTGAAGACGGCGAAGCCGAGGTTGAACATCCGCACGCGGCCGTACATGTCGCCGAGCCGACCGAGGCTGACGAGCAGAACGGCCAACACGACGAGGAAACCAAGGAGCAGCCAGAGGAGGTAGCTCGTATTGCCCGGCTGCAGCGGATCGATGCCGATGCCGCGGAAGATGTCCGGCAGCGCGATCAGCAGGATCGAGCTGTTGATCATCGCGAGCAGCGTCCCGAGCGTCGTGTTCGAGAGCGCCACCCACTTGTAGTCGAGCCTTCCGATGCGCAACTCCGCCAGCCTTCCGTCACACCTCCGCGACGCCTACGTCACGGTGGCAGCTACCAATCTTACGTTTACGTAAGGTTAGCTGATCTGGACGAGCTTCGCGGACGCATGGTCGACCTGGAGGGTCGTGTGCTCCAGGCCGAAGCGCTCACGGAGGAGCACCTCCAGCTCGCGCCGGATGCCGTGGCAGTCGGCCCCGGGCTCGACGAGCACATGCGCCGAGAGGGTCGGGAACTCGGTGGTCACCTCCCAGACGTGGAGGTCGTGTACCTCGACGACATGCGGGAGCGCCGCCATCGCGGTGCCGATCTCCTCCACGGGCAGGCCGGCCGGCGCGATGTCGAGCAGGACACGGCCGGAGTCGCGCAGCAGCTGCCATGACGCGCGCAACATGAGCGCGGCGACGAGCAGCGCCGCGACTGCGTCCGCCCGCACCCAGCCGGTCGCGATGATCACGCCGCCCGCGATCGCCGTCGCGATGAAGGCAAAGAGGTCGTTGAGGACGTGCTGGAAACTTCCCTCGACGTTGAGCGAGTCCCGGTTCGCTCCGGCGAGTTGCCACGTTGCGAGGAGGTTGACGCCAATCCCGACGAGCGCGACGACGAGGATCGCCACGCCATGCGCGGGCGGCGGCGAGACGAGGTGGCGAATCGCTCCGTAGACGATCAGGAGCGCCAGCACCAGCAGCGCGGCCCCGTTGGCCTGCGCGGAGAGGATCTCGGAGCGGCGGAGCCCGAAGGTGCGGTTGCCGCCCGCCGGCTGAGCGGCGAGCCGCAGCACGACGAGCGACATCGCGAGCGCGCCGGCGTCGGTGAGCATGTGGGCAGCGTCGGAAAGGAGCGCGAGCGAGTGCGCGAGGATCCCGACCGCGATCTCGCCGGCCATGAAGGCGACGATGAGCGCGAGCGCGATCGCGATCCGGCGCCCGTCCTCCCGGCCCCCGTGCGCATGCGCGTGGTCGTGCACGGCCGAATCTTGACAGGAGGCCTAACCGGCGTTACTCTCTTTATCTATGAGACTAGGTAAAGAGAGATGATCGAGTTCTACCTCGACACCCGCTCCGGCGTTCCGACATACCTCCAGCTCGTCCAACAGGTGCGGCAGGCCGTGCGTCTCGGCATTCTCCGCCCCGGCGATCAGCTGCCGACCGTGAAGGAGGTTGTGAGCTCGCTCGCGATCAACCCGAACACCGTGCTCAAGGCGTACCGCGAGCTCGACCACGCCGGGCTGACGGAGGGCCGCCGCGGGCAGGGGACCTTCGTCGCGAGCACCGCCCCGGCGGTGCCTCCGGACGGGATCGGCCCCGTGCGCGCAGCGCTGCAGCGATGGCTCACCCAGGCACGGGCGGCCGGCCTCGACGACGAGGCGATCGACGCGCTCGTTGCCGAGACGGTTCGCACCGGCTCCTCTGCGAGGGCCGCATGAGCGCAGCAGTCGAGACCGTCGGGCTCGGCAAGCGCTATGGCTCGTTCTGGGCATTGCAGGACTGCAGCCTCGAGATCCCCGCCGGGTCGGTCACCGCTCTCGTCGGCCCGAACGGCGCCGGCAAGACGACGCTCCTTCACCTCGCCGTCGGGCTGAGCGAGCCGAGCGCGGGCGACGTTCGCGTGCTCGGAAGGTCGCCACAGGACGACGCCGGGGAGGTGCTGCCGCGGGTCGGCTTCGTCGCCCAGGAGCACCCGCTCTACCGCGGCTTCACCGTCGCCGAGACCCTCAGGCTCGGTCGCGAGCTCAACCCGAGCTGGGACGAAGACGCCGCGAGAGCGCGCATCGACGCTCTGGGAATACCGCTCCGGAAGAAGGTCGGCGCGCTCTCCGGCGGCCAGCGTGCGCAGGTCGCGCTCACGCTCGCGCTCGCGAAGCGGCCAGAGCTGCTGCTGCTCGACGAGCCGGTCGCCTCGCTCGACCCGCTCGCGCGACGCGAGTTTCTCCAGTCGGTCATGGAAGCCGTCGCCGAGGCCGGGATGACGGTGATCCTCTCATCGCATCTCGTCGCCGATCTCGAGCGCGTCTGTGACCACGTCGTGATCCTCGCCGACGGTCGCACGCAGCTTGCGGGCCCGATCGACGAGATCCTCGCCGCGCACCGCCTGCTCACCGGTCCGCGCAGTGAGGCCGCCGACGTCGCACGCGTCCACGACGTCGTCCGCCAGAGCCACACCGAGCGGCAGACGACCCTGCTCGTCCGCGCGAACGGCCATGTCTACGACGCGTCCTGGGAGCTGCACGAGCTCGACCTCGAGGAGATCGTGCTCGCCTACCTCGGCCGCGAGGCGACGCAAGAAAGAGAGGCCGTGGCGTCATGATCTGGATCACCTGGCGGCAACAGCGGATCGAGACGCTGATCAGCGCGTTGATTCTGGCGCTGCTCGCCGTGGCATTCATCCCGGCGGGCATCCACCTCGCGGACCTCTTCGCCCAGCAGCACCTCGCGCGCTGCGTCAACAGCCACTCGACGGCCTGTGGCCTCGCGATCCAGAGCTTCAGCAGCAGCGCCGGAACTCTGCGCGGCATCCTCGACGGCGGCTGGTTCAACCTCATCCCCGGCCTGATCGGCGTCGCCCTCGCCGCCCCGCTTCTGCTCGACCTCGAGCACGGAACGATCCGGCTCGCGTGGACACAGAGTGTGACTCGCCGTCGCTGGATCGCGACGAAGCTCGGTGTGACGACCGGCACGGTGCTCGTGGCGGCTGCCGCGTTCAGCGCGCTACTCACCTGGTACCAGCAACCTCTCGACAGGATCTATGGCCGCTGGGACAAGTTCGACTTCGAATGGATCGTCCCGCTCGGGTACGCCGCCTTCGCCCTGGGACTCGCTCTCGGGGTCGGCGTCATCTGGCGCAAGAGCGCCGCAGCGATCGTCGTCGCGTTCGCTGCCTACGTCGCCGCGCGCCTCTTCGTCCAGTCGTGGCTGCGCCAACGCTTTGTCACGCCGCGCTCGGCGACCTGGGGGCCCCACTCCTCCGGGCCGCGCCTCGGCGCCAACGCCTGGGTGCTCTCCGGTGGCCCAAGCGACAGGGCCGGCCACGTGATCAGTGGGGACTCGCCGATCTTCCGGGAGTGTGTGCGAGCGGCCCACGGAGGGCTCAAGGGCCTCGACCCCGCCTGCATGGCCAACCACGGCGCCGGCTACAACCACATCGTCTGGCAGCCGGCGAGCCGCTTCTGGGAGTTCCAGGGCATCGAGACCGCGCTCTTCGGGAGCATCGCGCTCCTGCTGCTCGCGTTCTCGGCGTGGTGGCTCCGGCGGCGAGTGACGTAGCTCCCGTCATTGCCTGACTCACCTGCCTAAACTACAACTTAGGCATGGCTCAACTTAAGGCACACGAGGCCGGCGACCTCACGGTTGCGGTCCAGGACTACGCGAAGGCGATCTACACCCTCGAGTCGCGCCACGGTGCCGCCTCGACGAGCGAGCTCGCAACCCTGCTCGAGGTCCGCCCCGCCTCGGTCTCCGGGATGCTGCGCAAGCTCTCCGATCTCGGCCTCGTCGAGCACGAGCGCTACCGCGGCGTGCGCCTCACCGAGCGCGGCCGCCGCGTCGCACTCGAGGTGATCCGCCACCACCGGCTTGTCGAGCTGTTCCTCGTCGAGAGCCTCGGCATGACCTGGGACGAGGTGCACGACGAGGCGGAGGTGCTCGAGCACGCGCTCTCCGAGGAGCTCGAGGAGCTGATCGCCACGAAGCTGGGCGACCCGACCGTGGATCCGCATGGCGATCCGATCCCGAGCCGCGAGCTCAAGCTCCCCGAGACGGATGCTCCGGCACTCGCGGAGCTGGAGCCCGGAGAGACGGCCACCTTCGTGCGGATCTCGGATGCCGACCCCGAGATGCTGCGCTTCCTCGGGGAGCGCGACATCGTCCCAGGCACCCGTCTCGAGCTCGTGGAGCGGCAGCCTTTCGACGGGCCGCTCTTCGTCCGCGCGGGCGGCGAGGTGCACGTGCTCGGCGCGACGCTCGCGCGCGCCATGCGTGTCGAGCGTGAGGCGCGCGCATGAGCGAGTCGGCCCAGGCCGTCTCCCCCGGCCGCCGCGGGGCGACACCGCTGCACACGATCCTCGCCCGGGGCAGGGTGCGGGCGAGCCTGGCGATGCTCGGTCCTGCGTTCGTCGCCGCGATCGCATATGTCGACCCGGGGAACTTTGCGACGAACATCCAGGGTGGCGCACGCTTCGGCTACCTCCTGCTCTGGGTCGTGCTCGCCGCGAACCTCATGGCGATGCTGATCCAGTACCTCTCGGCGAAGCTCGGCATCGTCACCGACCGCAACCTGCCGGAGCTCTGCCGCGATCACTACCCGCACCCGGTGGCGTGGGGGCTCTGGCTCCAGGCCGAGGCGATGGCGATGGCGACCGACATCGCGGAGTTTCTCGGCGCGGCGCTCGGGCTCAACCTCCTCTTTCACGTGCCTCTCCTCCCCGCCGGCTTCCTGACCGGCGCAATCGCGTTCGCGCTCCTCGAGCTGCAGCGCCACGGCTTTCGGCGCTTCGAGCTCGCGATCTCCGGACTGCTCGGCCTGATCCTGCTGGGCTTCCTCTACGAGACCGTGAAGATCGGCCCGTCGGCGGGCGACGCCGCGCACGGGCTGATCCCGCACCTGCACGGCTCGGATTCCGTCTATCTCGCGGTCGGGATCATCGGCGCCACGGTCATGCCGCACGCGATCTACCTCCACTCGGCGCTGACCAAGGGACGGACGCCCGTGCGGAACGAGCAGGAGCGAGCGCGCGTGCTTCGCTTCGAGCGGGCGGACGTGATCGTCGCTCTCGGAATTGCGGGCCTCGTGAACATGGCGATGCTCGCCGTCGCCGCGAAGCTGTTCCACGACCGGCCCGGGTGGTCGCACGTGGACACGATCCAGGAGGCGCACAGAGGCTTCTCACATCTCGTCGGCGGCACGGCGGCGCTCGCCTTCGCGGTGGCGCTGCTCTCCTCGGGCGCATCGTCCGCGAGTGTCGGCACCTACGCAGGCCAGGTCGTGATGGCCGGCTTCGTGAAGCTGCGGATCTCGCTGTTCCTACGGCGTGCGCTCACGATGGTGCCCGCGCTCATCGTGCTCGCCGTCGGCGTCAGCCCGACCCGCGCGCTCGTCCTCAGCCAGGTCGTGCTCTCGTTCGGAATTCCGTTCGCTCTCATCCCGCTGGTGCTGCTGACGAGGCGGCGGGACGTGATGGGCGTCCACGTGAATCGGCTGCCGACGACTGTCCTCGCGGTCGCGATCGCCGCGCTGATCGGCGCGCTCAACGTCTTCCTGCTCGCGCAGACGTTCGGGCTCGTCTAGAGGCGAGTCTGGCGAAACAGCGGCTGTGCCGCAGGGCCACGCTGAGCGCCGCGACTCCTCGCTCCGCTCGTCGGCCGGCTACGCCGGCTGCGGCGTCCTCAGTCGCGCCGATAGCACACAGCTATCGACGCTCCCTGCGTCCTTGCCTCGCGACACCCATCGCACCCCTGCGACGAGCACCGTTCCGCCAGACTCACCTAGCCGGAATGCCGCGACCCGGCGATCACGCCGGTGTCGAAGCCCATCCAGTGCATGCGACCGAGCAGCCGGGCGTGCTCCACCTTCAGGCAGCGATCCATGACGACCTGGAGACCGCCTTCTCGTGCGATCCGCGCACCATCCGGCGAGATGACGCCGAACTGCAGCCACAACGCCCCGGCACCCACGTCGACCGCTTCGCGCGCGATGTCCGGCACCGCGGCAGGATCGCGAAAGACGTCGACGACGTCGACGCGCTCGGGGACGTCGCGCAGGTTCGCGTAAACCTGCTCTCCGAGCACGTACTCCTCGTTCGGGTTGACCGGGATCACGCGATACCCGTGGCGCTGCAGGTAGTACCCGACGAAGTGGCTCGCACGCAGCTCGCTCGCCGAGAGCCCGACGATCGCCACCGTACGCGCGTTGAGCACGATCTCCTGGATCGTCCGCGGGTCCTGGAACTCGTTCACACCGCGACGGTGGAGGCGCGCGCCGCACGCAGCCCGCGCTCCAGGTCCCACACGAGGTCGTCGACGTCCTCGAGCCCCACCGAAAGCCGCACCGTTCCAGGCGCGACTCCGGATGCGACGAGCTCTTCGTCCGACAGCTGGCGATGCGTCGTGGATGCGGGATGGATGACGAGGCTTTTCGTGTCGCCGACGTTGGCGAGGTGACTCCAGAGCGACAGCGCCTCGATGAACCGGCGGCCGCCCTCCCGCCCGCTGTCGAGGTCGAATGAGAAGACAGAGCCCGCGCCGGCCGGCAGGTAACGGTCGACCAGCGGGCGGTACGGGCTGTCAGGGAGCGCAGGGTGGCGCACCGCACCGACGCCCGGCCGGCCCCGCAGCCACTCGGCCACTGCGAGCGCGTTCGTGACATGACGGTCCATCCGCACGGCAAGGGATTCCATACCCAGCAGCAGCAAGAACGCGTTGAACGGCGCGAGCACGGCGCCGAAGTCGCGAAGCGTCTCCGAACGGAGCTTCATCAGCAGCCCGTAGACGCCGAACGTCTCGTGGAAGCGGAGCCCGTGGTAGGCAGTCGACGGGTCCGCGATCGACGGGAAGCGCCCGTTCGACCAGTCGAACGTGCCCGAGTCGACCACGGCGCCGGCGATCGTGGTTCCGTTCCCCACGAGGAACTTGGTGGCGGAATGGACGATCAGATCGGCGCCCCACTCGAGTGGTCGGCACAGATACGGGGTGGCGAAGGTGTTGTCGACGACAAGTGGGGCGCCCACCTCGTGCGCGACCGCCGCAGCGAACGCAATGTCGAGCACGTTGCCGCCCGGGTTGGCGATCGTCTCGGCGAACAGCGCCTTCGTCTCCGCGGTGACCGCGCGGCGCCAACCGTCCGGATCATCAATATCGACCCAGTCGATGGTGATCTGGAGCTTGCGGGCGAGGTGATTGAGCTGGGCGGTCGAGCCGCCGTACAGCGCCTTCGCGACCGCGATTCGGTCGCCAGGCTCCAGGAGGGCGAAGAAGAGCGCAGCCTGTGCCGCAAGGCCGCTCGCGAAGGCAACGCTGCCGACGCCGCCCTCGAGGTTCGCGAGGCGCTCCTCGAACGCAGCCACGGTCGGATTCATGATCCGGCTGTAGACGTTGCCGTACTCCTGCAGGTTGAAGTACGCCGACGCCGATTCCGTGTCCTCGAACACGAAGCCCGCGGTCTGGTAGATCGGCGTCGCGCTTGCGCCGGTGTAGGGGTCAGGCCGCTGGCCGGCGTGCACGGCCCGCGTGTTGAAGCCGAACTCGCGCGGTGCCTCGTCCATCGAGTCAGCGTACCGGCGGGGTGCGCGGCTGCTCTACTCGAGCGAGGGCTCTGAGGCAGCGCTCAGGCGCTCGCCTTCTTCGAGGCGTCCGTGCGCGAGCTCGACCAGGTCTTCGAGGACGAACAGGCTTTGCGCCAGCATCCGCCGGAACCGCTGCGCGAGGTAGCCGGCGACGACGCCGGCGGCGACGTAGCTCACGAAGCGGGTGATCGCCGGGGCGCTGTCGAAGTCCGCGAACGCGAGGCCCGAGTGTCGATGGATCGCGAGCTCGTAGAGCAGTAGCGCCCCGGCGCCCGCAAGGGCTCCCTCCGGTGCGCTGGTCGCAGCGGCAGCCAGGATCACCGGCACGAAGAAGCCTTCACCGATGCCGAGGCCCGGGCGGCCGAACGCGACAAGGAGCGCGAATACCGCTCCGGCGGTCAGCGCCGACGCGATGAGCAGGCGCTGCGGGATCGAGATCCCCCTCCACCAGAGCCGCAAGCGAGGCACGGCCCAATTTCAGCGGCTGCCGGTGGCAGAAGCAAGTAGGCCCACGATGCAACGAAAAAGGCGCCGTCTCCGGCGCCTCTCTCAGTAGCGGGGGCAGGATTTGAACCTGCGACCTCCGGGTTATGAGCCCGGCGAGCTACCTGACTGCTCCACCCCGCGTCGCGGCCCCGATTGTAGCACCCTCGTTACCATCGATTCGATGCGGGATTGGGCGTCTTGGGGCCTCGCGCGCAGGTGATCGTCGCCGCGATCGACCAGGGAACCAACACCACGCGGCTCGTCGTCGGCGACGTCGAGGACGGCCGGATCGAGGAGCTGCACCGGGAGTCGCGGATTACACGCCTCGGCGAGGGTGTCGACGCGCGCCGCAAGCTGCTTCCGGTTCCGGTCGCCCGCGTCCGCAACGTCCTTTCCGACTATCGCCGCACCGCCGAGGCGCTCGGCGCAGAGCGGACGCTTCTGGTCGCGACGAGTGCCGTCCGCGATGCCGAGAACGGCGAGGCGTTCCTCGGCGAGATCGAGTGGAGCTACGGCTTCGTGACGCGGCTGCTCTCCGGTGACGAGGAGGCCGAGCTGACCCGCCGAGGCGTCGGCGAGCTGGGGCCGGCGACGCTGCTCGTCGACATCGGCGGCGGCTCGACCGAGCTCGTCCTCGGCGACTTTCACACGAGCCTGCCGATGGGTTCGGTCCGCTTCACCGAGCGCCACGGCGACGAGGCGGAAGCGAGCATCGGTGCGGCCCGTGCTCTGCTCCCCGACCTCGAACCGGAGGATGCGGTCGGGGTCGCCTCGACGATCACGACTCTCGCCGCGCTCGACCTCGGCCTGGAGGTGTACGACCGCGAGCGCGTGCACGGGCATGCCCTCACGCGTGGCGGCGCGGTCGCACAGTTGGAGAGGCTGGCGGCGTTGCCCCTCGACGAGCGCCGTCGCGTGCCGGCTCTCGATCCCGAGCGCGCGCCGGTGATCGTTGCCGGCGCCGCAATCTTCGTCGGGATCCTCGACGCGTACGGGCTCGATGCGATCCGCGTCAGCGAGCACGACCTGCTCGACGGTGCGGCGCTCGCCGCAGCCGAGCTCCCTGAGCCGGAAGAGGGCGCCGCGCCTCCCGGCGCGTACACCTGTTGCTAGCGGTACGGCCGGTAGCAGCTACCGCTAGGTAAGCGTCACGAGATCGCGCATCTCCGTAACGGAAAGCCTCTCCACGAGGCGTACGCGGAGCTTCGCACGTCACCTTTCCGTAACGGTGCCTGCTACCGGCCTTTGCAGCTAGAGCACGACCGAGCCGGGGTCGAGCTCGTCCTCGGGCGGCTCGTCCTCGGCCAGGCGACGCTGCACGACAGCTCGCGAGAGGACGCCGACGAGCCGGCCGCCCTCCTCCACCACTGGGACCCGTTCCAGGTCTTCCTCCTCGAGGAAGCGGAAGGCGCCTTCCAGCTCGAGGCCGGCGTCGAGGGTGAAGTTGGGAGGTTCGGCGATGTCGCGCAGCACGACCGAGCGTGGGTCGCGACCCTCGGCCACCACCTCGCGCACGAGCGTCTTGCGCGTGACAACGCCGAGCAGGCGGCCGCCGTCCTCGGTCACGAAGATCGCGCGCACCTCGCCGTTGTCGGCGAAGCAGCGGCCCGCTTCCTGCGCGCTCGCTTCGGCGGCGAGCGTAGTCGGCTCGGGCACCATCGCGTCGCGCACGGTCTCCGCGGACATCGTGGACATTCTCGCGCGTTAGGGGAAGATTCCGCGAGCCTCGAGCGCAGCCGCGACCTCGCGGATCGCCGCGACCATCGCCGCCTGGCGCAGCGTGATCCCCTTGTCCTCGGAGACGGAGTACACCCGGTGGAGGGCGTCGCCCATCATGTCGGACAGCTTGAGGCGGATCTCGTCGCGGTCCCAGAAGAGCCGGCCAAGATCCTGCACCCACTCGAAGTACGACACCGTCACGCCGCCGGCGTTCGTGAGGATGTCCGGCACGACCGGGATCCCGCGCTCGCCGAGGATCTCGTCCGCCTCGATCGTCGTAGGCCCGTTCGCGCCCTCGACGACGAGCGATGCGTGCACGCGGTCGGCGTTCGCGCTCGTGAGCTGGTCCTCGCGCGCCGCGAGCACCAACACGTCACACGCGAGCTCGAGCAGCTGCTCGTTCGTGATGCGCTCGCAGCGGTCGTACCCGGCGAGCGAGCCGTGCTCGGCGGCGTAGGAGTGGAGAGCCGGAACGTCGAGACCCTGCTCGGAGTGCACGCCGCCCGAGACGTCGGAGACGGCGATCACGCGCGCCCCGCGGTCGTGCAGCTCGGACGCAGCAACCCCACCGACGTTCCCGAAGCCCTGCACGACGCACGAGTGTCCGGCGAGCTCGAAGCCGATCCGGCGGCACGCCTGCTCCGCGACCATCACGACGCCCGCGCCGGTCGCCTCTCGCCGGAACACCGAGCCGCCGATCGAGATCGGCTTGCCGGTTACGACCTCCGGCACCGCGTAGCCGCTCTGCATCGAGTACGTGTCCATCATCCAGGCCATCGTCTGTTCGTTCGTCGCCATGTCGGGCGCCGGAATGTCGGTCTGAGGCCCGATCTCGCGGATCAGCTCGGAGGTGAAGCGCCGTGTGAGCCTCTCGAGCTCGCGTGGCGAGAGCGCGCCGGGGTCGCAACGGATGCCGCCCTTGGCGCCGCCGTACGGAAGCCGCAGGAGCGCGCACTTCCACGTCATCCAGGTCGCGAGCGCCGCGCATTCGCCGAGCGAGACCTCCGGGTCGTAACGCATCCCGCCCTTCGTCGGGCCAAGCACCGTGGAGTGCTGGACGCGGTAGCCCGGGAAGATCTCCATCGATCCGTCGTCGCGCCGGAGCGGCACGCTGACGATGACGGCGCGCTCGGGGAAGCTGAGCCGCTCGGCCACCTGGTCCGAGACCTCAGCGTAGGGAAGCGCCTGCTTGTACTGGGCGCGCGCCATGCGGAACAGCGGCGTGTCCCACTCGAGGACCGGCTCCG
This sequence comes from Gaiellaceae bacterium, assembly GCA_035248765.1. Lineage (GTDB taxonomy): Bacteria > Actinomycetota > Thermoleophilia > Gaiellales > Gaiellaceae > Palsa-739. The sequence continues at coordinate 3,344 of DATFHC010000060.1, read as the reverse complement.
TCGACGACGTATCCAGCTCGGACACGCGGCGGAGTCTACGGGTGGCGCGCTACGAGCCAGGCAGGCCCAGTTGCTCGGCTGCCGCGGCCGCGAGCTCGCCGGCCGACATGCACACGCCGCCGCGCTCGCGCACCGCGTTCATCAGCTCGAAATAGAGCCGGTCCCAGCCGCGGGCGCTCGGCGCGTCGAACCGCTCCGGGTGCCAGAGGATCGAGAAGCCGCCGCCGTGCTCGGCGGCCCAGTCGAGGAGTGCGAGGACGCGTGGCCTGGCGGCCTCTGCCGAGAGTCCCTCGTACCGTTCCTCGGCCAGCGTCGCGTCCATCAGGGCAAGCGGCACCTCGATCAGGTCCGACGGCTCGTCGCGCTCGAGATCCCACACGCGATACGGGTGTGCGATCCCCGCGCGAAAGCCGAGCGCGTCGGGGAAGCCGAGCGACGTGTCGTAGCGAAAGCCGATCTGCTCGAGCGGCACGAGATTCCGGTGCGGGTCGACGCGGAGGTAGTGGTAGCGGTGACCCACGAGCGGCCCGTCGAGCTGCGCGAGGAGCGCGCGCTCGCGCGCGAGCCGGTCGAGCTCCTCGGCCGCGAGGTAGCTGCCGTGCAGGCCGACCTCGGCTCCTGCGTCGGCGAGCGTCTCGACGAGCTTCGGCCGGAGCCGCTCGTAGGACTCCGGAGCAGCGCCGTCTGCGCGGTGGCCGTGCCCCGCCATGACGAAGAAGGTCGAGCGGGAGCCATGGTCGCGTTCCTCCGCCACGATCTCGCCGAACCGCCAGTTCGGGTCGCTGCCGCGGAGCTTGTGGAACGGGACGCGCGCGAGGCCGCGCGCCTCGTGGAGCGCCGGCCCCACGCGACCGGCGAGCGCATGCCCCTTGAGGCGCGCGGCGGCGCCGCGCATGCCGATCGGCGTCCAGCGCCACGGCACGTCGACGTCGTGCGTGAGCGCGACCGCGAACGTCGCGTCGCCGTACCGTGGCGGCCCCGCACCGAGCTCGCGGCGCAGGCGCTCGAGCGGAGGGTCGAGCGGATCGAGGCAGGAGGACGACGCGAAGAAGCGGCCGTGCGGATCACGTGGAGCGCCGCGCTCCTCGATCCGCGTGAGGTGGAAGAACGCCGCCGCCAGGTCGTCTCCCTGCGGTAGCTCCCCGCGCTCGACCTGATCCCAGGCCTCGGTGCGGACGGGGACGTCCTGCTCCAGGCGAAGGTGGCCCGCGCCCAGCGTGTCGAGCACCCAGCGCGCCCGGCGCGCGACCCCGTCGGGAACAATCACGGCCGCGAGTCTACGTACCCTTGAGCGCGATGACGAAGGGCACTCAATCGCTCGTTTCGCAGCTGCGCGGGCTGACGAGGGATTCGTTCATCTACGGCATCGGCGGCCTGGTCTCGCGCTTCCTCGCGGTTCTCATGCTGCCGCTCTACACGAGCTACGTCTCGCCGGGCGACTACGGCCGCGTCGAGATCCTCATGTCCGCGATGGCCGTCGCGGTCACCCTGCTACGCGGCGGCGCCAACTACGGCTTCATCCGCTTCTACTTCCTGGACAAGGATCCGGAGTACCGGCGCAGGCTCGTCCGCACGGTCTTCTGGGCCCAGATGGCGTATTCGACATTCGGGCTCGCGCTCTGCATCGTCCTCGCGCACGACATCGCCGGCTGGTTCGGCGTGACGCGGAACGGCCCCGATCTCCAAGGCAGTGGCACGAGCCTCGTCATCGCCACGGGAGTCCTCCTCTGGGCGAACGTCAACTACGCCCAAATGACGAATCTCTTCCGGGCCGAGCAGCGCTCGGTTGCGTTCTCGCTCGCGACGCTCGCGAACATCGCCGTCACGGTTCCTCTGACCGTGATCCTGGTCGTCGTCTACAAGGAAGGGCCGCTCGGCATCATCGTCGGGAACCTCAGCGGCACCCTCGTCCTCTACGTGGTCCTCCTCGCCTACCGCCACGAGCAGCTCGGTCTTCAATTCGACCGCAGGCTTCTCCATTCCCTCAACCGGTTCGGCCTGCCGCTCGTCGCGGCCGCGCTCGCGCTCTGGGTGACGAACTTCGGCGACCGCCTGATGCTGAGCAAGCTCCTGCACGGCTCGTACCGCCTCACGGAGGTGGGCCAGTACTCGCTCGCCAACAAGATCAGCTCAGCGATGGTGCTTCTCTTCACCGCCTTTCAGATCGCCTGGCCCGCGTTCGCCTATTCGATCGAGGACGAGACGGCGGCGAAGCGCGCGTACTCCTTCGTCCTCACGTATCTGATGTTCATCGCCGCCTGGGTGGCGATCGCGCTCAGCCTCTTCGCGCCCTGGATCGTGCACACGCTCGCCCAGAAGCACGGATACTGGCCGGCCGACTCGGCAATTCCGGCACTTGCGTACTCGAGTGTCTTCTACGCCGGGTTCACCGTCGTCACGATCGCCACCGGCCGGACGCGGAACACGCAGTTCAACTGGGTCGCCGCCACACTCGCCGCCGCGCTCAACTTCGGCCTCAACCTCTGGCTGATCCCTGCCTACGGGATGCTCGGCGCGGCGTACGCAACGCTTGCCGCCTACGCGCTCCTGATGGTCGTCAGGACGTGGAACGCGCAGAAGATGTACCCCGTCTCGTACCAGTGGCGCCGCGTTGGAGAGCTGCTCCTGGTTGCGGGCGGCCTGACCCTGGCCGGCGAGCTTCTGCCGCGCTCGCTGCCGCTCGCGTTCGGGCTGACGCTCGCCTATCCGGTCGCACTCGGGCTCCTCGGCTTCTACCTCCCGGCTGAGCGTCAGCGGTTGAGGCGACTTCTCCCGGCACACAACTAGACTCGCGCGGATGTCTGGTCAGGGCACGGCCGTGGTCGTCGAGGTCGCCTGGGTGAACGGCCTCGCAGCGATCCGGTCGCTGGGACGACGAGGGCTGCGCGTCCTCGCGCTCGACCACCGGCCCTACGCGCTCGGCTTCCGCTCGCGCTACGCGGAGCAGCGCCTCGCTCCCGATCCGCTCGACGACGAGGACGGCTTCGTCGCGGCAATACGCTCACTCGCCGAGGAGACGGACGACGTCCTGCCGGTCTTCCCCACCCACGACGAGCACGTGAACGCGATCGCGCGGCACGCCGACGCGCTCGCGGAGCGCTATCGCTTTCCCTTCCCGAGCTGGGAGGTGCTGGAGCGGATCCAGAGCAAGCGGCACCAGCTCGAGACGGCGGAGTCGGTCGGGGTCCCCGTCCCGCACACGCTCTACCCGCGCTCGGCCGAGGAGGCGCAGGCCGCAGGCGAGGAGCTGGGCTTTCCGCTGATCGTCAAGCCGTCGGCGAACGTCGGCTTGACGAGGAGCTGGGCTTTCCGCTGATCGTCAAGCCGTCGGCGAACGTCGGCTT
>DATFHC010000059.1:0-18887 GCA_035248765.1 Gaiellaceae bacterium | reverse complement strand
TCGGTGCGCGCGACCTCGATCCCGCCGCACTCGTGCAGCGTCCCGGTCTCGCGGTACTGGCGCATCGACTCGAGCGTGAGCTGCGTCATCTCCTTCGAATGGTCGACCGGGAAGATGAAGTTCGACGCGTGACCGGTCGAGCCGCCCGGGTTGGGGAACGGCCCCTTGTCGATCTGGACGAGATCGGTCCAGCCAAGCTCGGTGAGCCACCCGGCGAGGCTGTTGCCCACGATCCCGCCGCCGATCACGACGACCTTCACACGGTCACCAGAACCTTTCGCATCGACGTCTCGAAGTTCTCGACGTGGGCTTGCATGAGGCTCGCCGCGCGGTCGCCGTTGCCGACCACGATCGCCTGGATCAGGTCGCGATGCGCCTCGACGGCGTCCTCGAGTGCCTCCGCGCGGTCGAGCGCGATCATCCAGATCCGCAGCGCGAGGACGTAGTACTCGCCGAGCGTCTTCTTCATGAGGTCGTTGTGGGCGGCGGCGTAGATCGCGCGGTGGATTCGCTCGTCGAGCCCCATCAGGTCGGCGCCGCGCTTGATCTGGCCGCCGAGGTCGGCGAGCTCGTCGCGCTCCTCATCGGTCGCACGCTCGGCCGCGAGGCGGGCAGCCTCCGGCTCGAGCGCGGCTCGCACCTCGGAGATGCGGGCGAGATCGCGGACGTCGACGCCGGTCACGAACATGCCGCGCCGGGGGAAGACCTCGACGAGCTGCTCCTGGGCCAGCTGACGCAGCGCTTCCCGCACGGGCGTCCTGCCGAGGCCGAGCCGCTGCATCAGCTCTCGCTCGTCGATCACCGCTCCCGGAGGGAGCTCGAGTGAGACGATGAGCCCGCGGATGGCCAGGTACGCGCGATCCGCTGCCAGATCCACAACAGATATATTAGACATATCTCAGACAGCGCTGTAGAAAGGACATCGGGCTTGGCGACGACGACACCTTCCTCCCTCGAGATCGCGCAAGAGGCAAAGCTCCGCCCGATCAGCGAGATCGCCGCGGGGGCCGGACTCGAGCCGGACGAGCTCGACCTCTACGGCACCTACAAGGCGAAGGTCTCGCTGTCGGTGCTCGAACGGCTCGCCGAGAAGCCCGACGCGAAGCTCGTCTGCGTGACGGCCATCACGCCGACGAAGTTCGGTGAGGGCAAGACGACCACTTCGGTCTCGCTCACTCAAGGCCTGGGTGCGATCGGCCGCAAGCCCGTGCTCTGCATCCGTGAGGCGTCGCTCGGTCCGGTGTTCGGGATCAAGGGCGGAGCCGCCGGCGCCGGCTACGCGCAGGTCGTGCCGATGGAGGACATGAACCTCCACTTCACCGGCGACATCCACGCGATCGGCGCCGCGAACAACCTGCTTGCGGCCCTGCTCGAGGCGCACCTTCTGCACGGCAACGAGCTCGGCATCGACCCGCTCTCGATCTCCTGGCGGCGCTGTGTCGACATCAACGACCGCGCGCTCCGCGACACGGTGATCGGGCTCGGGGGACGGGCGAACGGCTATCCGCGCCAGACGGGGTTCGACATCACCGCCGCGTCCGAGGTGATGGCGATCGTCGCCGTCGCCCGGGACCTCCATGACCTCCGCGCCCGGCTCGGCGCGATCACGGTCGGCTCGACTTACGAAGGCGAGCCGGTGACCGCTGAGCAGCTGAAGGCTGCGGGCGCGATGACCGTCCTCCTCAAGGAGACGATCAAGCCGAACCTCGTCCAGACGCTCGAGGGCCAGCCCGCGTTCGTCCACTGCGGCCCCTTCGCGAACATCGCCCACGGCAACAACTCCCTCGTCGCCGACCGGATCGCGCTCAAGCTCGGCGACATCGTCGTGACGGAGTCCGGCTTCGGCGCGGACATGGGGATGGAGAAGTTCATGGACATCGTGTGCCGCGTCGGCGGCCTCACGCCGAGTGCGGTCGTCCTCGTCGCGACCGTGAAGGCGTTGAAGCACCACGGCGGCAACCCGGAGGGAGGCGCCGAGGCGATCGCCGCCGGCTCCGCCAACATGATCCGCCACCTCGCGACCATCCGCGAGTTCGGCCTCAACGCCGTCGTCGCGGTCAACCGCTTCCCGGCGGACTCGGACGAGGAGATCGAGCAGATCCGCGAAATCGCGCTCGCGAACGGTGCAGTCGCGGCCGAGGCGAACGAGGCGGTGGTGAAGGGCGGCGAAGGCGCCGCGGCGCTCGCCGAGGCCGTCGTCAAGGCGACCGAGCAGCCGTCGAGCTTCTCCCCGGTCTATCCGCTCGAGGACTCGATCGAGCGCAAGATCGAGGCGATCGTGACCCGCGTCTACGGCGGCGACGGGATCCTCCTCCAGCCGCCCGCGCGCAAGAAGATCGAGGAGTTCGAGCGCGTCGGCTTCGACAAGCTGCCGATCTGCATGGCGAAAACGCACCTCTCGCTCTCGCATGACCCAACGCTCGCGAACGCGCCGACAGGCTTCACCGTCACTGTGCGCGACATCCGCGCCTACACCGGCGCGGGTTGGCTCGTTGCGCTCTGCGGCGACATGCAGCAGATGCCCGGTTACGGCCGCACGCCGGCCGCCCACTCCGTCGACATCGACGAAGACGGAAGGACTGTTGGGCTCTTCTGAGCCCCACGCGGACATCGTCACCGAGGGCCGCCGCGTCCTCGATGCCGCGCACGATGCGGGCCTGACCGTCCGCCTGCTCGGCGGCGTCGCCGTGCACGTGCGCTCGCGTGGCCTGCCGCCGGCGCTCACCCGCGAGTACAAGGATCTCGACTTCGCCACTTCGAAGAAGTCGTCCGGCGACCTGCAGAAGCTCCTCCGCGACATGGGCTACGAGCCGCACGTCGGCTTCAACGCCATGAACGGCAAGGAGCGGCTCCTCTTCTACGACAACCCGAACGAGCGGCAGGTGGACGTCTTCGTCAGCTCGTTCCGGATGTGCCACGAGATCCCGCTCGAGAAGCGGCTCCCGATCGACAAGGACACAGTTCCGCTCGCCGAGCTGCTCCTGACCAAGCTCCAGATCATCGAGCTGAACGAGAAGGACGTCCGCGACACCGTCGCCCTCCTCCTCGAGCACGACGTGACGGACGACGACGCGGGCGTGAACGCGTCGCACGTCGCCGCGCTGTGCGCCGACGACTGGGGCCTTTGCCGCACGATCTCCCACAACCTCGCCACACTGCGCGACCGCCTCGACACCTACGACGTCGACCGTGAGGCCGTGGCGAACCGCGTCTCGGCGATCCTCGAGCGGATCGAGGCGGCTCCTAAATCGCGCGGCTGGCGGCTGCGCGCGAAGGTCGGGGATCGAAAACGTTGGTATGAGCTGCCGGAAGAGGTTTAGATAGCCGCATGCGCATCTTCTTCGCCACGGACGTCCACGGTTCCGAGACCTGCTGGCGGAAGTTCCTCAACGCCGGTGCGCACTACCAGGCAGACGCGCTCATCCTCGGCGGCGACATGACCGGCAAGGCGCTCGTGCCTGTCATCAACGACGGCGGCGACAACTGGCACGCCACCCTGCTCGAGAACCGCCAGGAGCTGGTGGGAGAAGAGCAGGTCGTGGAGTTCGAAGAGGCGGTGATTCGGCGCGGCTACTACCCGTTCCGCACCAATCCGGAAGCGGTGCGCGAGCTGCAGGACAACGAGGCGCACTGGCACAGCCTCTTCGAGCAGAAGATGCTCGAGACGGTCAAGAAGTGGATGGAGCTCGCAGACGAGCGCCTCGAAGGGACGGGGATCGCGTGCGTCGTCTGCCCCGGAAACGATGATCAGCTGGAAGTGGACGAGGTCGTGCGCCAGGCGAAGCACGTGGCCCTCGGCGAAGGGCGCATCGTCGATCTCGACGGCTTCCAGCTCGCCTCGACCGGCTGGGCGAACCGGACACCGTGGGACACGTACCGCGAAGAGGACGAGCCCGATCTCGCGACGAGACTCAAGGCTGTCGTTGACCAGGTGACGACCTCTCCCGAGCGGACGATCTTCAGCTTCCATTGCCCGCCCTATGGCACCGGGCTCGACGACGCGCCGGAGCTCACGGGGGACATGCGGCTCAAGGACGCCGGCCACTCGACCAAGCCGGTCGGCTCGACCGCAGTCCGTGAGGCGATCGAGCAGTTCCAGCCCGCGCTCGCACTGCACGGGCACATTCACGAGGCGCGCGGCTCGACGCGCCTCGGCAACACACTGTGCATCAACCCGGGCAGCTCGTACGAGCAGGGCCAGCTGCTCGGGGTCGTCGTCGACCTCGACGGCAAGAAGAAGGTCAAGCGCTTCATCCTCACCAGCGGATAGGAGGGGCAAGCATGGCATCGATGGCAGGGGCCGCTTCGCAGGACGAAGGCCTCTTCGTCCGGAAGGCCACAGGGCTCGTGCGCGGCTGGTCGGTCTGGGACGCCTTCATCTATTCGGCGATCTCGATCAACTTCGTCACGCTCGGGCTCTATGCGTTCTCGTACGCGAACTTCATCCCACGGGGCAGCCTGTTCTGGGCGGTCGTCCTCTCGGGCGCGTACCTCGTCTTCCAGGCGATCACGTATGCATCACTGATCGCGGCGATGCCGAGGGCCGGCGGCGATTACGTCTGGATCAGCCGCACGCTCGGCGGCGGGCTCGGATTCGTGCTTGCAGCCTGCGGCTGGTGGTTCATTCTCTGGCACTGGGTCCCGATCTACGCGAACATCCTCAACATCATGGTCTTGAGCCCGCTCTCGGCCATCGTCGGCTGGAATCGCGGGATCACCTGGTGGACGGGACAAGACGGCGTGTTCACGTCGTCGCTCATCGTCGCGGCGCTGGCGTCGGTACTCGTCGCGCTCGGAGTCCGGATGTACGCGCGCTTCCAGAAGCTCTGCTTCTACGGTGGCGTCCTCGGCCTCCTGATCATGCTGATCCTCCTGATCGCGCACTCGAAGAGCGGCTTCCAGACGGCGTTCAACACCGAGGCACACAAGCTCTACGGGACGACCGGTGACGCGTACTCGGCGACAGCAAAGGCCGGAAGTTCGGGAGGCTACGCCGGCTTTGCGTCGTTCCACTTCAGCCAGATCGTCCTCCTCATCCCGTTCATCTTCTTCTTCAACCTCTGGTCGAACTGGGGGGCGACGCTCTACGGCGAGGTTCGGGGCGCCTCGGATTTCCGCAAGAACATCTACGCGATGGGTGGTGCACTCGTCGCCACGAGCGCCGTCGCGGCAATCTTCCTATTGCTGTTCGCACACACGTTCGGCTGGCAGTGGTACCAGTCGTCGAACGCGGCGTACTGGGGTGGAAGTGGGCCACTCGGAGTCTTCCCCTATCCGGGGATGCTGGTCGCCTTCTTCACTGGCAGCCCGGCGTTGCAGTTCATCATCGTCGGCCTGCTGAGCCTGTGGTTCTTCGGCTGGGTCGGCACGGTGTTCCTCTCGTCGACGCGCGTCGTCTTCGCGACGGCGTTCGATCGTGTGCTGCCCGAGGCTGCGGCGAAGGTTGGGCGGAACGGCGTGCCGTACGGCGCTCTCGCGCTCATGCTGCTGCCGTCAATCCCGATCTCGTACTTCTACGCGTACGACTCGAACTTCACCCACTGGACCTTCGACGCCACACTGGTGATCGCGATCACGTTCCTCGGCTCGGCCGTCTCCGCTGCCATCTTCCCCTGGCGGCGGCCTGAGATCTACAACGCGTCGCCGATCGCGAAGTACAAGGTGGCAGGCATCCCCCTAGTCACGTTCGCCGCCACGCTCTTCACGGCGATCCTGGTCTTCGCGCTCTACAAGTGGTTCCAGGATTCCGTGTACGGAGTCAACTTGCGCAGCTCCGAGTACTACATGGCCGCCCTGTACGGCGTGGCCATCGCGATCTATGTCGTGTCGAAGGTGTACCGGCGGACGCAGGGGATGGACCTGAACATGGTCTACGGCGAGATACCCGCGGAATAGCCACGAGACACGGGTGCGGGCTTCAGGCCCGCACCCGCTCGCCCTTCGGGTCGTACAGCGGGTCGGCGCGCACCCCGCCGCCGATCCAGTCGCCGAAGATGTCGATCGCGACCTTCGTCCCCGGCTCGGCGAGCGCGACCGGCACGTATGCGAAGGCGATGCTCGCGCCGACCGCGTAGCCGTAGCCGCCGCTGGTGACGCGGCCGACGATCTCGTCGTCGTGCCGCACGGGCTCCGAGCCGAGCGCGACCGCGCGCGGATCGTCGAGGACGATGCAGACGAGCTTCTGCCGCGGCTCCGCCCGCTCGAGCGCCTCGCGGCCGATGAAGTCGCCCTTGTCCATCTTCACCGCGAACCCGAGGCCGGCCTCGAACGGCGTCGTCTCGGCGGTGAGGTCGCTCGCCCACGCACGATATCCCTTCTCGAGCCGGAGCGACTCGATCGCGCGATAGCCGCCGGGTGTGACGCCCTCGACGCAGAGCGTGTCCCACAGCGTCGCGCCGTATTCGGCCGGGCAGTACAGCTCCCAGCCGAGCTCACCGACATACGTGACACGCGACGCAATGCACGGCACGTTCCCGACCGCCACCTCGCGGGCCGTCATGTACGGATGGTCGAAGCTGACGATCTCGCGCGCCCTCGGCCCCCAGAGGCAGAGACACGCGTACGCGCCCGTCAGGTCGTTGACGTAGACCGAGCCGTCGCGCGGCAGGTTCCGCTCGAGCCAGGCGCGGTCGTGCGTCCCGAACGCGGTGCCGGTGACGAGCAGGAAGCGGTCGTCGGCTCGCCGCAGCACCGACAGGTCCGCCTCGATCCCGCCGCGGTGGTTGAGGAGCTGCGTGTACACGATCGTCCCCACCGGCCTGTCGATGCGGTTTGCGCACAGCCGCTCGAGGAAGGCGAGCGCGTCGGGTCCGAGCACCTCGAGCTTGGAGAAGGACGACTGGTCGAAGAGCGCGACTCCCTCGCGCGCTGCACGAGCCTCCGCCTCGATCGCCGGCGACCAGTTCTCGCCGGCCCAACCGCGCGGCCGCAGCGACTCGTCGCCGCTCGCCGCATTGGACTCGTACCAGTTGACGCGCTCCCAACCGCCCTTCTCCCCAAAGGACGCGTCCAGCGCGATATGCCGTTGATATATCGGCGATACACGAAGGGGGCGCCCTGCCTTGCGCTCCTCGCCCGGGTACTTGATGTCGTAGTAGGTGGACAGCGCCTCGTACGTACGCGCGAGCGTGTACTCGCGGCTGCGGTACTGCCGGCCGAAGCGGCGCCAGTCGAGCGGCCAGACGTCCCACTCTGGCCGGCCGTCTACGATCCACTCGCTCATGACCTTGCCGACCCCGCCGGCACCGGCGAGGCCGTGCGCGCAGCCGCCGGCGGCGATCCAGAAGCCGGGGATGTCGGTCTCGCCGAGCAGGAAGTCGGCGTCCGGGGTGAAGGCCTCGGGTCCATTGAAGAACGCCTTTACCTCCGCGTCCTCCATCGCGGGCACGCGCGCGATCGCGTTCGTGAACAGCTCCTCCATCCGCTCCCACTCCTCGGGGAGGAGCTTCGCCTCGAAGTCGTCGGGTATCCCGTCGATCGCCCACGCCGCCGGCTTGCGCTCGTACCCGCCCATGACGAGCCCGCCGACCTCGGTGCGGAAGTAGACGAGGTTGTCGGGATCGCGTAGCGTCGGCAGCGGCTCGAGCGGCGGGTCGAACGGCTCGGTGATGAGGTACTGGTGGCCGAACGGGATCATCGGCACGTCGACGCCGACGAGCTCCGCAACCTGGCGCGCGTACATGCCGGCGGCGTCGACGACGACCTCGCATTCGATCCGGCCCTTGTCCGTCTCGACCACCGACACCCGGCCGTCCGTCGTCTCGATGCCGGTGACGCGGGTGCGGACCTCGATCTGCGCGCCGAGGCGCCGCGCGCCGTCGGCGAGCGCGAAGGTCAGCTGCGATGGGTCGAGGTAGCCGTCGTCGGGGATGAAGGCGGCGCCGAGGACGCCGTCCGTGGACATCGGCGGGAACATCGCCTGCGCCTCCTCGGCCGAGACGATCTCCATCGGCAGGCCGAACGTCTTCGCCCACGACGCCTGGCGGCGGATCTCCTCCAGCCGAGGCTGCGAGGACGCGAGCCGGAGCCCGCCGAGCTGGTGCCAGCCCGGATCGTTGCCGGTCAGCTCCTTCAGCTCTGCGTAGAGGCCGACGGAGTACTGCATCATGCGCGTCAGCGAGATCGACGAGCGCAACTGGCCGACGAGGCCGGCCGAGTGCCACGTCGAGCCGTGCGTCAGCTGGAACTGCTCGACGAGGACGGAGTCGGTCCACCCCTGCTTGGCGAGGTGGTAGAGGCACGAGCAGCCGATGACGCCGCCGCCGATGACGACGGCGCGAGCACGTTCGGGAGGCATGGTGCGACCCTAATAGGATCGCCGCATGCCGCTGGAGGAAGTGCTCGCCGCCGTCCCCGAGCTGCACGACGCGCACGCCGTCGAGCCGCTCGTCGGCGGGCTCACGAACGCGAACTACAAGGTCACGAGCCCGGCCGGGTGCTACGTCGTCCGGATCTCCGGCAAGGACACGAGCCTGCTCGCGATCGACCGAGAGAACGAGGTGCACAACACGATCGCCGCGGCCGAGACCGGTGTGGGCGCGCCGTTCGTCGCGGCTCTTCCCGAGCAGGACGCACTCGTGCTCGGCTTCCTCGACGGCGAGGTGATGGACTCCGAGAAGCTGCGTTCGGGCAGGCACATCGCCGAGATTGCCGAGGCGTGCCGCCGCCTCCATTCCGGCCGGCACTTCCTCCACGACTTCGACATGTTCGAGATCCAGCCCCGCTACCTCGAGATCGTGCGCGAGCGCGGCTTTCGCCTCCCGGACCGTTACGAGGAGTTCGAGCCGAAGATCCGCGATCTCGAACGCGCGGTGCGCGCGCGTCCCGAGCCGACGGTGCCGTGCAACAACGACCTCCTCGCCGAAAACTTCATCCGCGTCGACGGCGAGATGCGCCTCATCGACTACGAGTACTCGGGGAACAACGAGGCCTCGTTCGAGCTCGGCAACGTCTGGAGCGAGTCCAATCTCTCGCTCGAGCAGCTCGAGGAGATCGTCGCCGCCTACTGGGGCCGGCCGCTTCGCAACAAGGTCGCGCGGGCGCGGCTCTGGGGCCTGATGTCGAAGTACGGCTGGACGCTCTGGGGCTCGATCCAGGTCGGGATCTCGGATCTCGACTTCGACTTCTGGGGCTGGGCGATGGAGAAGTACGAGCGCGCCGTCGAGGAACTCGACGGCGCGCAGTTCCGGCAGCTCCTCGCTGACGTGCAACGGGACGACTAGTCATGACGGTTGGCGCGGTGGTCTTCGACTTCAACGGGACCCTCTCGGACGACGAGCCCGTGCTGTGCGAGATCTTCATTCGCCTCTTCGCGGAGCACGGGCGCCCGATGTCGGCGCAGGAGTACTTCGACCACCTCGCCGGCCTGTCCGACCCGGAGATCGTGACGACGTGGCTCGGCGAGGATCATCCCGACGTCCGGGCGGTGATCGATCAGCGCGAGAGCCGGTACCGAGAGGCCTCCTCCGACGGCTCGACGATTCACGAGCACACGCGGGAGGCCGTGCGCTTCGCAGCGGAGTACGTGCCGCTCGCGATCTGCTCCGGCGCGGCCCAGAACGAGATCCAGCCCGTCGTCGAAGCCGCGGGGCTCACCGAATGCTTCCTCACAATCGTGGCTTCCGGCGACGTCACCCACGGCAAGCCCGATCCCGAGGGCTACGTCAAGGCGCTCGAGATACTCGAGGTCGATCCCGCTGACGCGGTGGTCTTCGAGGACACCGAGGCCGGCATTGCCTCCGCCCGCGCGGCCGGCGTCGGACGCGTGCTCGCCATGCGCGGGACGCTCGAGCCGCACCGGCTCGCGGAGGCGGACGAGCTGATCGACCGGATCGACGTCGCCCTGATGCGGCGCGTCTTGCTCTAGATTCCAAGGCATGGCAATGAAGTACGAGAGGCTGACGACGCCGCTCGTCCGAGAAAGTGGAGAGCTGCGCCCTGCGAGCTGGGACGAGGCGCTGGACCGCGCCGCCGCCGGCTTCCGCAAAGCGCTCGACGAAGACGCACTGACCGGCGTCTTCAGCTGCTCCAAGGCGACCAACGAGCTGAACTTCGCCACGCAGAAGTTCGCTCGCGTCGTGCTCGGGACGAACAACGTCGACAGCTGCAACCGAACCTGACACGCGCCCAGCGTCGTCGGTCTGACGACGGTGTTCGGTGCGGGCGGCGGGACGAGCTCCTACGAGGAGACCCGAGCCGCGGACCTCATCGTGCTGTGGGGATCGAATGCGCGCGAGGCGCACCCGATCTGGTTCCACCATGCGCTCAAGGCGAAGAACCGTGGCGCCAAGATGATCGTCGTCGACCCCCGCAGGACGCCGTCGGCGCAATGGGCCGACCTGTGGCTCGGGCTCGACGTCGGCACCGACATCCCGCTCGCGAACGCCGTCGCGCGCGAGATCCTCGAAGCCGGGTTCGCAGACATGGAGTTCATCGGCCGAGCGACCTCCGGCTTCGAGGCGTTCCGTGAGTCGGTGCAACCGTGGACGCTGGACGAGGCCGCGCGCGTCACCGGCGTGCCTACGGACGCGATCCGCGAGCTCGCGCATTCCTACGGCAGCGCGACGAACGCGCAGCTCTGCTGGACGCTCGGGATCACCGAGCACCACAACGCGGTCGACAACGTGTTCGCGCTCATCAACCTCGCGCTGCTCACGGGAAAGGTCGGCAAGTGGGGCTCCGGCCTGCAGCCGCTGCGCGGCCAGAACAACGTGCAGGGCGGCGGCGACATGGGGGCCATCCCGAACAAGCTCCCGGGCGGACAGGACGTTTCCGACGACGCGGCGCGCGCGAAGTTCGAGGCGGCCTGGGACGCCTCAATCCCTTCGAAGCCCGGCCTGCACCTGTCCGGGATGTTCGAGGCGATGGAGCACGGCGAGCTGCGCGCGGTGTATGTCGTCGGCGAGAACCCGGCACAGGGAGAGGCGGACCAGGCGCGTGCGGAACGGCTACTGACCGGGCTCGATCACCTCGTCGTGCAGGACATCTTCCTCACGCGCACGGCGCAACTCGCGGACGTCGTTCTTCCTGCGGCCGCAACGCTGGGCGAGGCAGAGGGCACCGTCACCTCGAGTGAGCGCAGGGTGCAACGCGTGCGCAAGGCGTACGCCGCGCCGGGCGAGGCGCGCGACGACATCGAGATCGTGTACGAGCTCGGCCGCCGGCTCGGCCACGACCTCGGTTCGACGAAGGCCGAGGACGTCTGGAACGAATGCCGCTCCCTTTCTCCGTGGCATGCGGGCATGAGCTACGCGCGCCTCGAAGAACTCGGAGGCATCCAGTGGCCGTGCGCCGACGAGAGCGATCCCGGCGCGCTCTTCCTGCACGGCCGCTTGTGGGACGACGTCGTCAAGGACCGCGCGCCGTTCCAGGTGGTGGAGCACGCCCCGCCCGTCGACGTCCTGGACGGCGACTTCCCGCTGCGCCTCACCACCGGCCGTCGGCTCGAGTCGTACAACACCGGCGTGCAGACCGGCGGCTACTCGTCCCCGCTCCACGTCGGCGGCACGGACATCCTGCTCTCGCCCGCCGACGGCGAGCGCTACGGCGTCGCGGACGGCGGGCGCGTGCGCATCGTGTCGCGCCGCGGCGCGGTCGAGACGTCCGCGCGGTACGACCCCAACTTGCGTGTGGGCCTCGCGTTCATGAACTTGCACTTCCCGGACGAGGTCGCGACGAACATGTTGACCATCGACGCGACCGACCCCAAGTCGGGCACGGCGGAGTTCAAGGCGACCGCGATTCGCTTGGAGCCCGTGTAGGTGCCCCTTGCCTGATCTCAAGCTCCTCGAAGCGGAGCCGACGCAGGCCGAACGGGGCGCGATCGACGCGGTCGTCGGCGTCCCCGACCCGTCCAACGACCGCGTCGCGCGCTCGCGTCCCCGCCGCCATCTGCTGCTCCCTGCGCTGCGCGCGGCGCAGCGACGCGTCGGCTGGGTGACGCCCGGCGCGCTCGGGTACGCATCGCGCCGGCTCGAGGTGCCGCCGGCGGATGCCTACGGCGTCGCGACCTTCTACGCGCTGCTCGCGCTGGAGGAGCGACCGCCGGAAATGCTTCACGTCTGCACCGACCTCTCCTGCCGCCTCGCGGGAGCCGAGGTTCCGGAAGGCGCACATTCGTCGCCGTGCCTCGGCCTGTGCGAGCGTGCGCCGGCGGCGCTGCGGACGATCGCCGGCCCCGAGCCGCGCGAGGAGCAGATTCCGCCGACCTCGCCGCCGCTGCCACAGAGTTCCGGCCTGAAGCTCCTGCGGCGCATCGCCGAGGGCGCCGATCCGGAATCCGCGCCCGAGTTCCGCGCGCTCGAGCGCGCCCGCGAGCTCGGCCCCGAGCGCGTGATCGAGCTAGTCAAGGCGTCCCCGCTCCTCGGCCGCGGCGGCGCAGCGTTCCCGACAGGCGTGAAGTGGGAGGCAGTCGCGAACCAGCCCGCGAAGCCTCACTACCTCGTCTGCAACGCCGACGAGTCCGAGCCGGGCACGTTCAAGGACCGCGTGCTGATGGAGCAGGATCCGTTCGGGCTGATCGAGTCCATAGCCATCGCGATGTTCGCGACAGGCTGCGAGAAGGGCTTCATCTACGTCCGGGCCGAGTATCCGCTCGCGCACGAGCGAATTCAGCTTGCGATCGATGTCAGCGGCTTCGACATCGAGCTCCGGATCGGCGCCGGCGCCTACGTGTGCGGGGAAGAGACGGCGCTGTTTCAGTCGATCGAGGGGTACCGCGGCGAGCCGCGTAACAAGCCGCCGTTCCCGGTCGAGGTCGGCCTGTACGGCAAGCCGACAGTCGTGAACAACGTCGAGACGCTGCTCAACGTCCCGCACATCCTGCTGGAGGACGACCCGCGCGACACACGGCTCTTCTGCGTCTCCGGCAACGTCGCACGGCCGGGGCTGTACGAGGTCGAGCTCGGGACGCCGCTCTCCGAGCTGCTCGAGCTCGCCGGGGCCGAGCCGCCGAAGGCCGTTCTCATGGGCGGTGCGGCCGGCTCGTTCCTGCGGCCCGACCAGCTCGACCTGCCGCTCTCCTTCGAAGGCGCCCGCGAGGCGGGCACCACCCTCGGCTCCGGCGTCGTCATCGTCTACGGCGAAGGGGCGGATCTCGTCGACGCCGTCCTGCGCATCGCCGAGTTCTTCCGCGACGAGTCGTGCGGCCAGTGCGTTCCGTGCCGCATCGGCACGGTGCGCCAGGAGGAGGCCCTGCACCGGCTCGCTTCCGGCAAGACGCAGGGGGACGAGATCGCGGTGCTCGCCGACCTCACGCAGGTGATGCGCGACGCGTCCATCTGCGGTCTCGGCCAGACTGCGGCCAACGCCGTCGACTCGGCGATCCACAACCTCGGAGTGCTCACCGCGTGACCACCGTTGCGATCTCCGCCCCGAAGCGCGTCGTCGAGCTGACCGTCGACGGCCAAAGCGTGCGCGTGACCGAGGGTTCGACCATCCTCGACGCGTGCCGGCGGATCGGAATCGACACGCCGACGCTCTGTTACGGCGACACGCTGACGCCCGTCAACGTGTGTCGAGTGTGCGTGGTCGAGGTGGAGAAGTCGCGGGCGCTCGTCCCCGCGTGCTCGCGGAAGGTGGAGGACGGGATGGTCGTCCACACCGACTCCGAGCGCGTGCGCACGAGCCGGCGGCTGGTGCTCGAGCTGCTCGGCTCCGCAGCCGACCTCTCCACCGCGCCCGAGGCGCTCGAGTACATCGAGCGCTACGAGGCCCAACCGGATCGCTTCGGCCCCGACTCCCTCACGGTGGCGCAGGCGGTGAAGGTCGACAACGAGCTCTACGTCCGCGACTACTCGAAGTGCATCCTCTGTTACAAGTGCGTCGAGGCCTGCGGGGTCGACCACCAGAACACGTTCGCGATCACCGTCGCCGGGCGCGGCTTCGGCGCCCACATCTCGACGGAGCTCGACGTGCCGCTGCCCGAGTCGGCCTGCGTCTACTGCGGCAATTGCGTGGCCGTCTGTCCGACCGGCGCGCTCATGTCGAAGAGCGAGTTCGACCTGCGCGAGGCGGGGGAGTGGCGCGAGGAGGAGCAGACCCAGGTCGACACGGTGTGCCCGTATTGCGGCGTCGGCTGCAACCTCACTCTCCACGTGCAGGACGACGCGATCGTCAACGTGACCTCGCCCGACGACCACGACGTCACGCGCGGCAACCTCTGCATCAAGGGCCGGTTCGGCTACCGCTACGTGCAGAACCGCAAGCCCGCATGACGGTCGAGCTCGGCTCCCTCGCGGAGCTCGAGCCGGCGCTGGCGGGCGAGGAGTTCGACGTCGCGCGCGTGTTCATCGGTTATAGAGCGACCGCGCCCTCGGCGCCCGAGCCGTGCCGGCTGCCCAAGGTCGCGTACTCGCTCGAGAGACCTTCCGCGCCGAGTGGCTCGTTCCGCACCGGGGAGTGGCACGAGACCTGGAGCCCCGCCGCGTACGCAGCCGCGATCGAGACCGTGCGCGAGGCGATTCGCGAGGGCGACGTTTACCAGGTGAACCTCGTCCAGCACCTCTGGGCGGACTTCGCAGGCGACCCGCTCGCGCTCGCCGCGGCGCTCGCTCCACTACGACCGCTCGAGCCCGCCGCGTTACAAGGAGACGGCTGGACGATCGTCTCCGCATCCCCGGAGCTGCTGCTGCAGAAGCGCGGCCGCGTCGTCCGCACGATGCCGATCAAGGGGACGCGTCCCGCCGGTGTGCCGATCTCCTCGGCGAAGGACGCGGCGGAGCACGTGATGATCGTCGACCTCGAGCGCAACGACCTGTCGCGCGTCTGCGTGCCCGGCAGCGTCCGCTGGCCCGACCTGCTCTCCGAGCGCCAGCTCGCCGGCGTCACGCATCTCGTCGCCACCGTCGAAGGCGACCTGCGGCCGGGGGTCGGGCTGACCGAGCTGCTCGATGCCGTGCTGCCCGGCGGCTCCGTGACGGGCTGCCCGAAGAGCAGCGCCCTGGAGCTCATCGCGGCACTAGAGCCGGTCGGGCGCGGCGCGTCGATGGGGGCTCTCGGCCGCATCTACGCGAACGGCGACCTCGATCTCGCGCTGACGATCCGGACGTTCGCCGTCGTCGACGACGAGATCCACCTCTGGGTCGGCGGCGGTATCGTCTGGGACTCGCAGGCCGACGCCGAGATCGAGGAGTCGTGGGTGAAGGCGCGGCCGTTGCTCGCCCTCGCCTGATGGAGCTTTCCGCCGTCGCGGTCGCAGGACGGGGCCTGGTCGATCCGAGTGAGCCGGTCTTCGCGGCCGACGACGAAGCGCTGCTGCGCGGCCGCTCCGTCTTCGAGACGGCGCGCGTCTACGGCGGCCGGCCGTTCCTACTCGACCGTCACCTCGCGCGCTTCGCGGTCTCGGCCGAACGCCTTCGGCTCCCGCTCCCGGACGCCGCCGAGTGCGAGCAGCTCGCCGAGCTCGTGATCGGCTCCTGCAACGAGAAGGATCTGGCGCTCCGTCTGTACTGGACGGGTCGCACGCTCGTCGCCACCGCGGCCCCGATCGACCCCGAGCTCGAGGTCCTGCGGGCGCGCGGCGTACGCCTCGTGACCGCGCCCTGGTCGACCGGACTCCTCGCAAGCGCGAAGTCGATGAGCTACGCCGAGAACATGGCGGCCTCGTCCGTCGCAGTCGAGGCCGGGGCCGACGACGCGCTGCTCGTCGGCGACGACGGGATCGTGCTCGAGGCTCCTACTGCCAACGTCTGGTGGCGTGAGGGCGACCAGCTCCTCACGCCTTCGCTCGACCTGCCGATCCTCGCCGGCGTGACGCGTGGTCTCCTGCTCGAGGTCGCCGAACAGGAGACCGTGGAGGGCGTGTTCCCACTCGGGCGGCTGCTCGAGGCGGACGAGGTGTTCATCTGCTCCTCGATCCGCGAGGTGATGCCGGTTGCCACGGTCGACGGCACGGCCTTCTCCCTCGGCCCGGCGGCAAACAACTTGCAGCACGCGCTGCGAAGGAGGGCTGGGACATGCGGCTTCGCGACCTGAACTGGATGCAGCTCGAGAAGTACCTCGAGAGCGACGACCGGATCGTGCTCCCCGTCGGCTCGACCGAGCAGCACGCCTACCTCTCCCTCGAGACGGACAACATTCTCGCCGAGCGAGCCTCCGCCGAGGCTGCCGAGCCACTCGGTGTGCCGGTCCTGCCCGTCCTCGCTTACGGGGTGACGGGATTCACCGCCTACCCGGGCAGCCCGACCCTCAGCGAGCCCACGCTGCTCGCGGTCCTCTCGGACATCGCCGACTCGCTACTCGGCCAGGGATTCGCGCGGATCCTCATGGTGAACGGGCACAGCGGGAACACCGGAGCCGGCGAGGAAGTGGCGCGGTCACGCGCGCCGGCGATCGTATGGCACGAGCTCTGGGACGGCCGTCCCGACGAGATCTGCGCCGAGATCGACCCCGACTACGACCACGCGTCGTGGTCGGAGAACCTCCCGTGGACGCGGTTGCCGGGGATCGAGATGCCCGCGGAGCGCAAGCCGCCCGTGGTGTGGCCGGAGGAGGGCAATCCGGAGACGTGGCGGGCGGCTCTCGGCGACGGCTCGTTCGGCGGTCTGTACCAGCGGCCGGAGGAAGATGAGAACACGGTCTGGGAGGCGGCGGTTCAGCTGATTCGTGAGCGCCTAGAGCGATGGGACGCTACGTCTTGACCGCCGCGCGCTCGAAGGCGTCGCGCTCGGCGTCGGAGATGACGCGCGACGCGCCGGTCGTCTCGTCGCGCGCGACCAGCACGGCCAGCGCCTCGGCCGACACCTCGCCGTCGCGGGTCAGGATCCACTCGCGTGTGGTCACGCTCTTCGTCCCGAGGCGCTCGAGCGAGCAGCGCGCGACGATCGCGTCGTCCTCGAGCGTCAGCTCCCGTCGGTAGTCGATCTCGACCCGCGCGATCACGTAGCCCCAGACGAGCGCCGAATCCGCGAGCACGCGGCCCAGCCATTCGTCGCGCACCTCCTCGAGGTATGTGAGGAAGACGACGTGGTTGACGTGGTTGAAGGCGTCGAGGTCGCGCCAGCGGATCTCGATCTCCTTCTCGTGCGTCATCTCAGCTTCCGAAGCCGGCCGCGGCGTCCTGCGCCGCCTGCGTTTGCGCGAGCGCAGCGTACGCGAGCCGCTCGATCAGGAGCGCGGCCTCGCGCGGCGAGGCAGTCGCCGCGTCGATCGCCTGCTTCGTCACAGCCACGGCATCGCGCGGCAGCGCGGCGAGCCGCGCGGCGATCTCGAGCGCACGGTCGAGCGCCTTTCCCTCCTCGACGACCTCCGTGACGAGGCCCGCGCGTCGTGCCTCGTCGGCGCCGAACCGCTCGGAAAGGAGGAAGAGCTCCTTCGCGCGCGCGGGCCCCAGCAGGCGAGTGACGCGGTGCAGGCCGCCTGAGCTCGCGAGGATCCCGAGCGACACCTCGGGGAAGCCGAAGACCGCCGAGTCGTCGGCGATCCGGAAGTCGAGGGCCAGCGCGAGCTCGAGCGCGCCGCCGAGGCAGTAGCCGTGGATCGCCGCGATCGTCGGCTGCGGCAGCGACGCGAGCTCCTCGTACACGCCGCCCGTGTCGTGGTAGTAGCGGAGCACGTCTTCGGGCGACCGCCCGTCGAACTCGGAGATGTCGGCGCCGGCCGAGAAAGCCCGGCCCTCGCCGGTGACGATGACGGCGCCGCTCGCGCGCACGTCGTCGGAGACGAGCGCCTTGTGCAGCGCGCGCTCGACCTCGGTCGAGATCGCGTTCAGCTTCTCGGGCCGGTTCAGCCGGATCACGGCGACCTCGCCGTCACGCGCGACCTCGAGGACGCTCATCGCAGCAACTCTTTCAGCTCCTCGGCCGCCTCGACGGCGCGGCGGCCAACCTCGGGCAGCCGTTCACGCGGCAGACGGTGTTCCGTTCCCCAGACGCTCACGATCGCCACCGGGCGGCCCTGCTCGGATAGGACCGGCGCGGAGGCGCCGAAGAGTGACTCCTCCAGCTCGCCGACACAGATTGCGTAGCCGTCGCGTCGAACGGTACGGAACTCGTCGGCGAGGCTGCGCCGGTCGGTGACCGTCGTCGCGGTGTAGCGCTCGAGCCGGCGCGGAAGGACGGCTTCCTGCTCCTCCTCGGGCAGGTACGCGAGGTACGCCTTACCGGTGGAGGTGGCGTGCAGCGGCACCGTTCGCCCGAACCAGTTCGGCGCCATCACGTGCGGCGGGTCGACCTGGTCCACGTAGACGAGGCTGAAGCGGCGGGCGACTGCGAGGTTCGTCGCCTCGCCCGTCTCCTGCGCTAGCAGCTCGAGGACTGGTCGGCCGCGCCGGACGAGCGGGTCGACGTCGGCTCCCGCCGCGATGCGGAGGAACGCGTACCCGAGGCTGTAGCGCTGGCTGATCGGGTCGCGCTCGATGAGGCCGTGGCTGTCGAGGGTTGCGAGCAGCCGCCACGTCGTGCTGCGGTTGAGCCCGCACGCGGTGGCGAGCTCGTTAACCGTCGGTGGATGCGGACTGTCGGCGATCGCCTTGATCAGCGCGGCGGCGCGGTCGACGGACTGGATCGTCTTCGCCCGGGACTCGGTCGTGCTCACGTGACCGACACCTCTTGCCCGAGCGGAGCGAGCGCGACCACCTCGCGGCGGAACGGCACCGCGTCGCCATGCGGCTCGCCGTCGAGCTCCTCCGCATAGCGGCGACCGTCCCACACCGCTGTGGCGATGGTGCCGGGCGCGTACGCGTCGCCGATCGGAGTCGCACCGAGCTCGAGGGCGAGCGCGTCGTTCGGCAGTCGCGCCGTCACGAGGACGAGGCCGTCGAGCGGGATCTCGCGCTCGCGGGCCGCGTAGATGTCGACCAGGCGCGCGTTTCCGCCCTCGACGGCGGCGAGCGCGTGCGCGGTCTCCAGCTCGACGCCCGCCTCGACGAGTCGCTGATGGATGCGGGCGTG
>DATFHC010000058.1:0-2583 GCA_035248765.1 Gaiellaceae bacterium | reverse complement strand
CTGTCGGCTCCTGCCGGGACAGCAACCCGAGCACGTCGATCCCGTGATTCGCGCAGTGCTCGGGGGCGATGTCGACTACGAGCTCGAGTGGCTCGAGCCCGAGGGAGGCACGCGCTCGTCCCTCGACACTCCTCTTTGGCACGCGCTCGAGGAGTGGGTCGAGACCGTGGAGCCGGGAGCGCGGGCGGCGCCGCTCTGTGGTGCCGGCTTCACCGACAGCCACTGGCTGCGCGAGGCGTTCGGCACCGTCGCGTACGGCTTCTTCCCGGTGACCGGCGACCTGCAGCCGGAGGTGGCGGCGCTGCTCGTCCATTCCGCCGACGAGCGGGTGCCGGTCTCAGACCTCGAGCTCGGCGTGGATTGGCTGCGTCACGCCGCGCACTCCATACTCGGCTAGGCCGACTACCCTTCGCCGCGATGGCCAAGCAGAAGGAGAAGGTCAGGCTCGGCGGCATGGCGATGCCGAACGGCGTGCTCGTGCACGGGCCGAGCTCGTGGGCGTGCGCGATTCGCCATGAGGACGGGCGGATCGAGGTCGCGTCGGCGCGGAAGCGCTTTCGCGCGTCCCGGGTGGAGAACCCGCTCCTGCGCGGCCCGGCTCGGCTCGCTGAGGCAATCGCGTTGTTGCCGCAAGTGAAGGCGAAGCTTCCGGCGTCGCGGCTCCCGATGGAGAGCCCGCACGCGCTCGCGTCGATGCTCGGCGCGGCGGTGTTCATCAAGGGTCTCCGGGAGACATCGTTGCGCCCACTCGCTCGCGAGCTGCTCTCGGCTGTCGTGTCTGTCATGCCGGCAGTGCTCACGCTGCGCTCGGGCGAGCTCGCTGCCTACCACGGCGCGGAGCACATCTCGATCGGCACCTACGAGCACGGGAAGCGCGCGACCCGCGAGCACGAGCGCTGCGGCGGCCATCTGGTCGGCCCGCTCGTCGCGACGTCCGCGGTCGGAAACGCGCTCGCCACGCTCGCGCCGGAGCGGATGCGGCGGCAGGCGCAGGCTGCAGCGCAGCTCGGTGCGATCGCCGCCGCGACCGAGCTCTTCGGCTGGATGACGCGGCACCCTTCGAACCCGCTTGCGCAGGCACTCTCGAAGCCCGGGCACGAGCTCCAGCACCGATTCTCGACGGCGGAGCCGACCGCCGACCAGCTCGAAGTCGCCGAGGCCGCGCTCAAGGCGTGTCTCGAGCTCGAGCATGCCGCCGACGCTGCCTAGACAGCGCCTCTCTCCGGAGATCTTCGATCTTCCGGTCGAGAAGATGCGCGCCGGCTGGTACACGGACGCGTACTTCGACCACGCCCGCGCGACGCTTCTCGCCGACGGCCGACACCCGCGCGTGGTCGTCCAGGTCTTCCAGAAGCACCATTCCTGGCTCGGCGGGATGGACGAGGCGATCGCGATTCTCCGGCTCTGCTCGCACGACCCGGAGGGCCTGACGATCCGCGCACTTCACGACGGCGACCAGGCGGAGCCGTGGGAGACCGTGTTGACGATCGAGGGCGACTACACGACCTTCGCGCACCTCGAGACGGCCTACCTCGGCACGCTCGCCCGGCGGACGCTGATCACGACCAACGTCGTGCACGTGCTCGAGGCGGCGAACGGCAAGCCGATCATCTTCATGCCGGCCCGCTTCGACCACCACCGCGTGCAGGCTGGCGACGGCTACGCCGCGTACATCGCGGGGCAGATCACAGGCTTCGAGATCGGCGTCACGAGCGACGAGCAGGCGTCGTGGTGGGGCGGGCGCGGCATCGGCACGGTGCCGCACTCCCTCATCGCCGCCTACGGCGGGGACACCGTGCTCGCCGCGCGTAAGTTCGCGGATTGGGCCCCTCCGGACATGTCGGTGACCGTTCTCGTCGACTTCGAGAATGACTCGGTGCGGACGGCGCTCGCGGTGGCGGAAGCGCTCGGCGACCGGCTCTGGGGCGTCCGTCTCGACACATCCGAGACGCTGGTCGATCGCTCCCTGTGGGAGGAGATGAGCGACTTCAAGCCGACCGGGGTGAACGAGCGTCTCGTCGGGAAGGTGCGTGCCGCGCTCGACGCAGCCGGCTTCGGCCATGTGCGGATCGTCGTCTCCGGAGGCTTCACCGTCGAGAAGATCCGCGCGTTCGAGGAGCTGGGCGTTCCGGTGGACGCCTACGGTGTCGGCTCCTCGCTGATCCGTGGCGCGAACGACTTCACGGCGGATGTCGTCATGACTGACGGGCATCCGTCCGGGAAATTCGGACGTCGTCTGCGTGAGAATCCGCGGCTCGAGCTCGTAAACTAACTCTGAAATGGCGCCGTGCAGGCGAGTCTCGGGAGTACCCTTCCGGCGATGCTTCCGTCACCCGTCAGCTCACGCGTCTGAGCGCACGACTACGCCGAGCGTGTCTCGGCCGCGCTGAGAGAACAGGAACTCCGCACCCGCTTGCGTGATGCGAGCGCGGCGGGCGGCTCTGTGCAGCCGACACGGCCGAGACGGCGCTTCCGCCCGTTCGGCCTAGTGTTCGCCAAGCCCTGAGAGACCGAACAGCGGCAGGCAGGGCTCCAGCCCCTCGATCTCGACCCGGAACGGCGGCCGCCAGTCCTCGCGCCGTA
>DATFHC010000057.1:0-6081 GCA_035248765.1 Gaiellaceae bacterium | reverse complement strand
CCCATCCCGGAGATGAGCGTCTGCCCCGTCTCCTCGTCGGTCTCGACGCGGAAGGTCGGATCCTCCTCGGCCAGCCGCGTGAGGCCGGTCGAGAGCTTGTCCTGGTCGGCCTTCGACTTCGGCTCGACCGCGACCGAGATGACCGGATCCGGGAAGGTCATCGACTCGAGCACGATCGGCGCGCTGTCGGCGGCAAGCGTGTCGCCGGTCGTCGTCGATTTGAGGCCGACGCCGGCCGCGATCTCGCCGGCCATGATCTCCTCCCGCTCCTCGCGGTGGTTCGCGTGCATCTGGAGGATGCGGCCGACGCGCTCGGTGCGGCCCGTGATCGTGTTGAGGACACGGTCCCCCGCCTTGAGCGTGCCGGAATAGACGCGGAAGTACGTCAGCTTGCCCACGTACGGGTCGGACATGACCTTGAATGCGAGCGCCGAGAACGGCGCCTTCGGGTCGGCCGGCCGCTCCAAGTCGCTCCCGTCCTTCGGGTCGGTCCCGTGCACCGGCGGCACGTCGAGGGGGCTCGGCAGGTAGTCGACTACGGCATCGAGCAGCAGCTGGACGCCCTTGTTCTTGAACGCCGAGCCGAGCAGCACCGGCGTGATCTCGTCGGCGAGGGTGCCCGCGCGAACGGCGCGGCGGATCATCTCGGCGGTCACCGATGACTCGTCCTCGATGTACGCCTCGAGCACCTCGTCATCGAAGTGCGAGATCGCGTCGATCAGCTGGTGGTGGTACTCCTGCGCCTGCTCGAGGAGCTCGGCCGGGATGTCGGTCACGTCGAACTCCTGGCCGAGGTCGTCCTTGTAGACGACTGCCTGCATGTCGACGAGGTCGACGACGCCGGTGAAGTTGTCCTCGGCTCCGATCGGGATCTGCAGCGGTACCGGGTTCGCGGCGAGCCGGTCGCGCATCGACTGCACGGCGGCGAAGAAATTCGCGCCGGTGCGGTCCATCTTGTTGATGAAGGCGATGCGCGGAACCTTGTACTTGTCCGCCTGGCGCCAGACAGTCTCGGACTGCGGCTGCACCCCGGCGACGGAATCGAAGACGGCGACTGCGCCGTCGAGGACGCGCAGGCTGCGCTCGACCTCGACCGTAAAGTCCACGTGGCCGGGCGTATCGATGATGTTGATCCGATAGTCCCGCCAGAACGCCGTCGTCGCAGCCGACGTGATCG
Organism: Gaiellaceae bacterium; assembly: GCA_035248765.1. Taxonomy (GTDB): domain Bacteria; phylum Actinomycetota; class Thermoleophilia; order Gaiellales; family Gaiellaceae; genus Palsa-739. The sequence goes on along the minus strand of DATFHC010000057.1, from coordinate 4,904 downwards.
TGATGCCTCGCTCCTGCTCCTGCGCCATCCAGTCCATCGTCGCCGCGCCCTCGTGCACCTCACCCATCTTGTGGGTGCGACCGGTGTAGTAGAGGATCCGCTCGGTCGTTGTCGTCTTGCCCGCGTCGATGTGGGCCATGATCCCGATGTTGCGGACGCGCTCGAGACCCACTGCTGTCTGCTCCTTCGTGCTCAAGTCTTCCTTCCTGACCGTCTACCAGCGGTAGTGCGCGAAGGCCTTGTTGGCCTGCGCCATCCGGTAGACGTCGTCCTTGCGCTTGAACGCGCCGCCCTGCTGGTTCAGCGCGTCGAGAATCTCGTTGGCGAGCTTGTCCGGCATGCCCTTCTCGCGGCGCTCGCGCGCGTACGTGACGAGCCAGCGCACCGCGAGGGTGCGCGCGCGCCGCTGCGGCACCTCGACCGGAACCTGGTAGTTCGCGCCGCCGACGCGGCGGCCGCGGACTTCCAGCACCGGCGTGACCGTCTTCACTGCCTGCTCGAGCACCTCGACCGGCGGGCGGCCGGTCTTCGTCCCGACGGTCTCGAGCGCGCCGTAGACAATCTGCTCGGCGATCGACTTCTTGCCGTCGAGCATGACCTTGTTGATCACCTGCGTCACGAGCTGCGAGCCGTAGACGGCGTCGGCCTCGACCTCGCGAACCTGAACCTCTGCACGGCGAGGCATTACGAGCCCCTCTTTGCGCCGTACTTGGAACGGCCCTGCTTGCGATCCGAGACGCCGCCCGTGTCGAGCGCGGCACGGATGATCTTGTACCGATAGCCCGGAAGATCCTTCGTCGAGCCGCCGCGGACGAGGACGACGGAGTGCTCCTGCAGGTTGTGGCCCTCGCCCGGGATGTAGGCGCCGACCTCCTGCCCGTTCGTCAGCCGGACGCGCGCGACCTTGCGCAGCGCCGAGTTCGGCTTTCTCGGGGTCTGCGTCATCACGCGCGTGCATACGCCGCGCTTCTGGGGCGCGCCCTCGAGGTGCGGCGTCTTCGTCTTCGCCTTGATCGCCTTGCGGCCCTTGCGCACGAGTTGATTGACAGTCGGCATGGGTCTTTCGTCTGCTCCCTTTCACAAAGAGACGGTCGGCCTGGGACACAGTCGTCCCGGCCAACCGGCCCGCGGCATGGTAGCGAACCCGCGCCACCCCCGCCAATCGGCCACAAACCCACCAAATCGGCTAGTGCCCGAAACCCGGGACGAACCTAGAGTTTGCCCGCTCGAAAACACGGAATTTGCGGACTCGGCACAACTGCGATGCACTCCCTATCAATAGGCCTCGCTGCGGCCCTCGGCGTTGCCCTCGTGGCCCTGCTCGAGCTGCTCCGCCGGCTGCGCCGTGGCACCTCCAGCGAGGCCAAGGCACAGCTGGCAGGCACGGTGCAGACATTGGAAGCGCGACTCGACGATCTCACCCTCGAGCTCAGCGGTGCCGTACGCAGGGCGGAGGAGGAGAGGGAGCGCAGCCGGTTCCTCGCTCAGCTCGGCTCGACGATCGACCTCGACGACGCAGTCGGCACCACACTCCGGGCCGCCGTCGGGCTTCCCAAGGTCGACGCGGCGGTCATCGAACTCGACGCGAATGGCGAGGGCGACGAGCGCCGCCTCGGTTCGATCGGCCTGGACGACGAGGACGACGGGGCCGTCCACGTCTTCAACGATCCGCCCGGGGAGCGGGAGGCGCGTGCAGTCGAGCTGTCCTATCTCTACGTAGAGGAGAACGCTGCTGGAGCGGTGCACGGAGCGCTCGGAGTCCCGCTCGTCGACCGCGGCGCCAGGATCGGCTGGCTCGGCGTCCTCTCGCGCGAGCCCGGCGTCCGCTTCGACGACGAAGACCTGCGCCGGCTCGAAGAGCTCGCGGAGCGCGTCGCGCCGGTGATCGAGAATGCGCGCCGGTTCCACGAGGCTCGCCAGCTGGCCGACCTCGACTCGCTGACGGGCCTTCACAACCGCCGCTTCTTCCACGAGACCCTGGCGCGTGAGGTCGACCGTGCGCAGCGCTATCAGCGAAGCCTCTCGGTCGTGATCGTCGACGTCGACGGCTTCAAGGAGATCAACGACCGGATCGGCCACCTCGCGGGCGACGCCGTCCTCGCGGAGATCGCGGAACGCCTGCGGCAGGTCGTGCGCTCAGCCGACATCCCGTGCCGGGTGGGCGGGGACGAGCTCGCCGTGATCCTCCCGGAGATCGACGTGGAGCACGCCCAGCAGCTCGTCTCGAGGATCCAGCAGGCAGTCTCGGCGCAGCCGATCGCCCGCGCGGGGCGCGTCCACGTTTCGGCTGGAGTGGCGGAGCTGATGCCGAACGACAACCCCACGAGCCTCTTCGAGCGGAGCGACGAGTCGCTCTACGCCGCGAAGCACGCCAACGGGCGCGACCTCCGGGCCGCGGAATAGCTCGCGGAGCTCGCCGTCGCGAGCTACGCGACGTCTTCCGGCCCGAACTTGCGGACGACGCGCGCCGGCACGCCGGCCACCATCGTGTACGGCGGCACGTCGGCAGTCACGACGCTGCCCGCCGCGACGATCGCGAACTCCCCCACCGTGACTCCCGCCAGGATCGTGCTGCGCAGGCCGAGGTAGGCACCCCGGCGGACCGTCGTCCGCAGCTCGGCTCGGCTCGCCTCGTCGCCGAGCAGCCTGTGGAAATGGCGCGGGTAGTACGTGTGGCCGAGGATCGTCGTCTGGGCGATTACGGTCACGTCGTCCTCGAGGGTCACTGAAGACGGAACGGCGTCGTCGATGAAGACCTCCGTCCCGATGAAGACGCGAGTGCCGACGCTGACGCCGCGGCGCCGGTGAAGCGCCGCACGGGTGGCCGGAGGTAGGGGCGCGTAGCGGGCGACGACGTGCAGCCAGCGCTTGCCCAGCGCGCCGACGAGGTTCGCGCCCTGCGTCTCCGGGCTCACCGGAATGTTGCCCCACAGCTTCTCGAGCACATCGCAAGGCTATGCCCTGCTACTGGATCCGCAAGAACGGCAAGTACTCGGTGAGGTCGATCGCGGCGGGCTGCGGGAGCTCGTCGTGGAGGCAGATCGTCTGGTTGAGCACGACGTTTTGCCGCGCGATCGTCCAGCGCTCGAATGACTGAGCCCGCTCGAAGCCGCGCAGCGCGGCGACGATCGCCGGGCGCACGGCCGAGAACGGCAGGGAGCCGAGCGGTTGCGCCGGGCCGAGCGCTCGAACGGAGAACGTCCCGAGCAGCGTCGCGACCTGAGACTTCTTGCCTGTCGGAAGGGAGAACAACCGCTGTGGCGCCGCCTCGGCGAGGGCGAGTCCCCTCTTCCCGCCTGCGACCCATGGCGCTGACGGCGAGACGCGGACAAGGCGGACGAGCAGATCCGGATAGGCGGAGTAGAACGCCGCGACCTCACCCGCCGTCGGCGCAGGGGCGTACCGCTTTTGCTCGAGCTGCGCCCGCCTGAGCTCGTCCGTGAGCACTCCACGCGCGGTCCCGACCGTCGCATGTGCAGCCCGGAGCGCGGCGACGTAGGCGTTGCGGCTCCCGTGGAACGAGTCCGCGATCACCTCGCGCTCGGCGGCGAGCAGTGCGTGTCGCGACACCGGCTGCTCCGCTACCTCGACGACCCGCTCGAACAGGGAGCTGAGCGCGGCGTTGCGATCACCGGTCAGCGCCTGGAGGGATCCAACCGCTCGAGCCCCGATCGCGCCGACCTCGGGGGCTCGACAGATGGTTCCGCGTGCCAGCAGGATCTGGCCGTCGGTCAGGGAGTCGTCGAACCGCCGCCCCAGCATCTTCGGCGCGTTGCAGAGCGTTCGCGAGCGCGCCCAGAGCCAGACGCACGCCGCCTTCGGCTTCGCCGGGTCCCTCTCAGCCTGATTCCACTCCTGCCAGCCCCACGAGAAGACCGAGCCGAGGTGAAGCTCTGCGGCGACCTCCTTCGCCGAGAGCGCATCCCACTTCACGACCTGGTACCAGGCCGAGGCCGGCTGGAGGCCGTTGCGGCCCCCGACCCCCTTGTGGCTGAGGAAGCTCAGCATGATTCCCAGCCGGTTCGCGGGGATCCCGATCGCAGTGAGCGGAGCAATCGCGGCGCGGAAGCTCTGGCGAAGCAAGCGATTGCCAAGCGTCGGCCCGAGCGGCCAGATGTTCGTCGCGGGCAGGTAGACCTCACGGACGACGTCCGCGACCTTCGCGACCGAGAGCCACCAGGCGACCGCGTCGCTCGAGCCGAGGTACGGCGACTTGTTGACGAGGAGCACCGGGTGCGCGCCGCGGGCAGCGAGATCCTGGAGAAACGCGAGAACGTCCGCGCGGTATTGCGCGGTCGTGGTAGTCCAGGGGGTCGGTGTCGAGGCGCCGAAGAGCTCGTTCTCGACGATCAGGGGAGTCGTGCAACCACCGGTTGCGAAGAGGGCGGTCTGGTACCTCTTCTCAGCGGCGGCATTGATCGTCGCCGGATCCGCCGGAGTGTTCGCAGTACCGACCTCGTCTCTGAGCCGCAGGTCGAAGTTGTAGGTCGAAGCACCGCGGGCCCGCGCGTCGGCGGCGTAGTTGCTTCCCTTCAGCTGGGTGACCGCGAGCAGGGTCCCCGGCCGCGCGAGGATCGGGAGGAGCGTCGGCCAGCCGTACTCGCCCCAGACGGTCTGCTGCGCTGCGATGCCGCACTGTCCCGACCAGACGGGGTCGGACGCGGCGCGGCCGGCCGCAAACAGGCAGGCCGCCACAACGGCCAGGATGACGAGACCGAGCTTCCCCACGACCTGGTCTGTGTACCAAAGAGGGCGGCATCTCGCCGCCCTCCTTGCACTTCGCTTACTGCGTCGACCTCACTCGTCGAGCGGGCTTTCGACCTCCGGGATCTCCTCCGCCTCGAGGTCGGACCGCGGCTCGCCGTCGCCGCTAGGCGAGATCTCGCCGCCGAAGTCGAGGCCGA
>DATFHC010000056.1:0-4575 GCA_035248765.1 Gaiellaceae bacterium | reverse complement strand
GCGGGTACATGCGGACGTAGTTCCGCGCGAGCGTCAGGCCGGGGAAGTTGGCGGCTCGCTCCTGGAGGTAGGTCAGCATCGGGGTCGGCGCCGCTGGACGCACGACGATCGGGTCGAGCATGTCTCCGGCGGTGCGGCGAGCGAGGATCAGCCTCGTCAGCTGACGCACGTTCACGCGGGTGACGTCCGCCAGCTCGCGGAGCTCGGCGACGCGGCGCGAATAGACCTTCGGCAGGCCCGACGGCCAGAGCTCGACCGCCGTCACCGGCTTGTTCGTGACGAGGACGTTGCGATTCCGGTCGACGATCTGCCCCCGCGGGGCCTCGACCCGCACGGTGCGTACCTGGTTCGCCTGGGCGCGGGCGGCGTAATGCGGCCCGGCGAGCACCTGCAGCGCCCAGAGCCGCCCGACGAGCGCCGCAAACCCGATCACGACGAGACCGCCGAGCAGTGCCACCCGTCGCGCGAGCTTCGGGGTCAGCCGGTAGGACTCGACCGCGGTCTGCTCGGCATCGGGCTCCTCTTCGCGGGTGCGGCGAGAGACCGGCAGAGGGAGTCGCCGCGTCGTGGTGCTAGCCAAGGAGCTGCACCTCCGCGCTCAGCTCTTCCCGCTCGGCAGGCCGCAGCAGCCGCCGCGCGAACGCGTAGATCGGCGCCGTGAGGATCAGGTTGAGGACGATCGCCGGAGCGAGGCTACGCACGACTGCTCCCGCGGGCGCGCTCTCACCGAGCACGAAATGCACGACGAGCAGGCCGAGCTCGTAGAGGACGGTCACGACAGCGATCGAGAGGAAGGGTGCGTGCGCGCGGTCACGGCCGGTCGTCTCTCCGTAGCGGCCGATCCAGTAGCCGGCGAGCGTCAGCACGAGCGACGTGAGGCCGAGCGTGCCGAGCGACGCGGTGTCGACGAGGAGCCCCGCGAAGAAGCCTCCGACTGCGCCTGCGACGCTGCCGCGCAGGAGAGAGAGCGCGACGAGCGAGACGAGCAGAAAGTCGGGGACGGCGCCGAAGACGTGGACCTGGGAGAAGATCGAGACCTGTGCAATCGCCGCCACGAAGAGCAGTACGGCGGTTTTGCAGCCGTCGAGCAGGCTCATCGGCGCGGGTGCTTGGGGATCAGTACTCCAACCGCCTCGAGCGAGCCGAGGTTCGCGAAGGGCTGCACCTGCACCTGGAGGAAGGTCGCGGTGTCGGTGACACCGACCGACGTGACCCGGCCGATCGGGATCCCGTACGGGTAGAGATCCGGATAGCGGGCGTTGTGCGTCCCGTCCGTAACGATCTCGTCACCTTCCTGGACGACATTCGTCTTCGACACGTGGTCGAGGATCAGCGTCCCACCCGCTCCTGTACCGACGACGCCACGCACGCGCGTCCTCAGGTCGCGCGCGGCGACGAAGCTGTCGGGGTCGCTGATCAGCGTCACGATCGCCGTGTCCGGGAAGACGTTCGACACCTTCCCGACGAGGCCGCGCCCGCTCAGGACCGGCGCGTTCACGTGAATCCCCGAGGACGAGCCCGCCGCGATCGTGAGCGAATGCGCGAACGCGTTGCCCGGGAACGAGATGACAGAGGCGTTGACGACGCGGAAGCCGTTCGGGAATCTCGGCCCTTGCTCGAGGTGGAGGAGCTTCGCGTAGTCGGGAACGTTCGCCAGCTGCGCCGCCGCGGCGAGCGCCGCCGCCCTGAGCGCCGCATTCTGCTTCTTCAGCTTCTTGTTCTCGGCCTTCGCGTTCGCGAGGCCGTGGACGTAGTCGTACGCGTCACGGAACGGCTGTGCGACCCGGGTCGCGGCTATCTGGAAGGGACGCAACGCGGTCGAGCCGGCGCCCTGCATGTCGTGCAGCGCCCCCGACGTCGGCGAGCGGAACGAGATCGTGATCAGCGTCAACGCGACGAGAATGAGGACGGCGACGACCGTCCTCCGGATAAGCGCGCTGCGTGCCTTCGAGGGATACGGAGTCGGCTTCGAACGTTGAACCGACGAGGCGAGCACAGCGGCGCGAGCGCTGCGACTACGTGTTGCCACCGCAACAGGTTACCGCGGGTTCCCGCTGGTTTGAGCCGGACGGACGAGATCGATGACCGCAAGCGTCCCGACGAGGGACGGGCGGAAGCCGATCGACTGGTTCAGATGCCGCATGACGTCGTTCTCCTCGGCGTTCGAGGTGGTCACGACGTAGACCTCGGGATGATCGGCGCGAAGCCGCCGCAGCGACTCGAGCTTGACCGCGCGCGCAAGCCCCTTTCCGCGCTGTGCGACGACAGTCCCGGTGTCGTCCGTGAAGGCGAGCGTGGAACCGCTCGAGACGCGGAGCTCCGTGAACGAGCCGATCTCGCCGTTCGCGTTCAGCGCGACCGTGAGCCGCATCTCGCGGTCGCGCCGTTCGAGCGACTCCTCCGACGCCCGCACCTTCTCGGCACTCTCCGTGAACTCCATGCCCTCGGGCGCCGGCGCATCGTCCATCGCCTTGCGGGCAGTGATGTAGGCATCGAGGTGCTCGTCAGGGACGCGGCCCAGCCAGGTGACGAGCCGAAAGCCTTCGGGAGGCTCGGGCTCGGGCAGCTCGGCCGCGCGAAGATCGAGGACCGATCGAACGATCCGCTGCTCGTCCACCGCGCCCATTGCCGCGGCGAATGCGGCTCCGGCAGCGGTCGCGTGCACGCTGCGGAGCGCCTCGACCCCGAGCTCTCGACAGCGTGCGAGCGCTCGTTCGAGCAGAGCCGTCCCGAGCCCACGGCGTCGCGACGCCGGCTCGACCAGCAACTCGAGGAATGTGGCAGTCGGCCCGTGGACGTTGACCGCCGCCGTGCCTCCGTTGGCGAGCCAGTGGCAACTGGTCTGCGTCCTCGGAACGTGACGGTAGAACGCGATCACTTCGTCGACGCTCCGCGGCGGGTAACCCGGATTCAGGTCCTCGTGGCACGCGAGCTCGATCGCGGCGAAGCGGGCCAGCACGTCGTCGGACGCGCTGCGCGCATCCACTTCCTCGATGTTCATGGCCGTTCTAGTAGCGGCGGCCGTTGCGGGAGCGCGCCTTGTTGCTGCGGTGGATCGCCTCGAACTCCTCGAGGCTCCGTCCCGAGCCGACGGCCACGCAGGTGAGCGGACTCTCCGCGAGGTGCACGGGCATCTGCGTCTCGTGGCGCAGCCGCTCGTCGAGACCGGTGAGGAGCGACCCGCCGCCGGCGAGGACGATCCCGCGATCCATGATGTCCGCGGCGAGCTCAGGCGGTGTCTTGTCGAGCGTGGACTTGATCGCCTCGATGATCTGCGTGACCGGCTCGTCGAGCGCGCGGCGGATCTCCTCCGAGGTAAGGATCACGGTCTTCGGCAGGCCGGTGAGCATGTCACGGCCGCGGACCTCCGCCTGTACCTCTTCCTTCATCGCGTAGGCGGACCCGACCTCGAGCTTGATCTCTTCCGCAGTCTGCTGCCCGATCAGCAGCTTGTACTCCCGCTTGATGTGGTTGATGATCGCCTCGTCCATCTCGTCACCGCCGACACGTAGCGACTGCGAGACGACGATGCCGCCGAGCGAGATGACTGCGACCTCGGTCGTGCCGCCGCCGACGTCGACGATCATGTTCCCGGTCGGCTCGGCCACGGGGAGGCCGGCGCCGATCGCGGCGGCCATCGGCTCCTCGATCAGGTAGGCCTGTCGCGCGCCGGCCGACAGCGTCGCCTCCTCGACGGCCCGCTTCTCGACGCCCGTCACGCCGGAGGGAACGCAGACCACGACGCGCGGATGCGCGAAGCGGTTCTGGTGCACCTTCTGGATGAAGTGGCGCAGCATCTGCTCCGTCACGTCGAAGTCGGCGATCACGCCGTCCTTCAGGGGCCGGATCGCCTGGATCGTCCCCGGCGTCCGGCCGAGCATCCGCTTCGCCTCGACGCCGACCGCGTGCACCTCGCCCGAGCGCTGGTCGATGGCGACGACCGACGGCTCCGAGAGGACGATGCCGCGTCCGCGCACGTAGACGAGCGTGTTCGCGGTCCCCAGGTCCACCGCCATATCGCGGCCGCCGAAGCCGGTCAATCCCGAAAAGAGGCCCATAGACCGCCCGGAGCATATCCGCAAAGTCACGAAGTCCCGACGAAGGCGCGAGTCTCCAGTTACCACTTCCGCCCTAGCCTCGGGACGAGCGACGACGGAGGCGAATGTGAACGTGGTGACGCTGATCGGCAACCTCGCGACCGAGGTCGAGCTACGGGAGGTCGGGCCCGAGAAGAAGGTGGCGAGCTTCCTGCTCGCGGTCGACCGCGCGAGCCGGGACGGAGGCGCTGACTTCGTGCCCGTGTCGGCGTGGGACCGGCAAGCGGAGTTGTGCGCGGAATATCTCGGCAAGGGCCGGCGGATCGCCGTGGACGGACGGCTCAAGTCACGCTCGTGGGAGGACGAGGGCAAGCGGCGCAGCGCGATCGAGGTCGTGGCGCGCCGGGTCGAGTTCCTCGGCGGCGGGCCGCGGCGAGAGGACGAGGAGGAGGGCGCGGGAGCAGACGTGATCCCGTTCGAGGCGCCCGCGGCCGCCGGCTAGGTCAGTCCCGCGACGAACTCCTCGATCGCTGCGGCG